>FR890644.1:13706-106353 GCA_000435075.1 Bacteroides sp. CAG:770
TCAGCAGGCTTTCCGGACTGGCCGAACTGGTCACGACCATTGACATATTCCATCGGAACAGGTGACTTTTCCGCGAGAACACCGGCGATAAGTTCGCCGAGACCTCCGGCCATATTATGCTCCTCAGCAACGACTACGGCCTTTGTCTTGAGCGCAGACGCGACAACGGCAGCCTCGTCGAGAGGTTTGATAGTAGCTATGTCAATGACTTCGGCGCAGATGCCCTCGCTTTCGAGTGTCTCCGCAGCCTTGAGAGCCTCCCATACGAGGTGTCCTGTAGCGATGATTGTAACATCCTTACCCTCATTGAGAACATAAGCCTTGCCGATTTCAAACTCCTGCTCCTCAGGTGTGAAGTTAGGCACTGAAGGACGTCCGAAACGGAGGTAAACCGGGCCGTTGTACTTGGCGGCGGCGATTGTAGCAGCCTTTGTCTGGTTATAGTCACAAGGATTGATGACAACCATTCCAGGAAGAGCCCTCATGAGAGCGATGTCTTCCATCGTCTGGTGTGTCGCGCCATCCTCACCGAGAGTAATTCCGGCATGGGAAGCTGCAATCTTGACATTGGTCTGTCCGTAAGCGACTTCCTGACGAATCTGGTCATAGACACGGCCAGTTACGAACTCAGCGAAAGAGCCTGCGAAAGGAATCTTTCCGGTGATTGCGAGACCGGCAGCAGCGCCTATCATATTGGCCTCTGCAATACCGCACTGGATGAACCTTTCAGGGAATTCATTGGCGAAAGCATCCATCTTGAGGGAGCCTTTCAGGTCTGCGGTAAGTGCAACTACTCTGGAATCAGCCTTTCCAGCCTCATACAATCCGGCACCGAAACCGCTTCTGGTATCTTTCTTACCTGTATCTGTATATTTTGTCATGATATTTCTGTATTAATAGTCTCCCAATGTTTCTTCCAACTGAGCAAGTGCCTCTTTGCACTGGTCCTGTGAAGGTGCTTTTCCATGCCATTTGCAAGTACCTGCCATGAAATCGACACCATGTCCCATATCTGTCTTGAAGAGAATCATGACAGGGGCTCCTGTACTTTCTTTAGCCTTGGCAAATGCCGCAAGAATAGACTCGAAATCGTGTCCGTCAGCAACGATCACATTCCATCCGAATGATTTCCACTTGGACTCAAGGTCACCCTCTCCGGCAACCGCATCCACAGTACCGTCGATCTGCTGACCGTTCCAGTCTGTCATCGCAATGAGATGGTCAAGGTTCTGATGAGCGGCAAACATTGCAGCCTCCCAGATCTGTCCCTCCTCGGTTTCACCGTCACCGCAGAGAACATAGACATATCTGTCGTCCCCGTCGAGTTTCTTGCCGAGAGCGACTCCTGCTGCTGCAGACAAGCCCTGTCCCAATGAACCGGCAGCCTGAGTAATTCCAGGAAGTCCCTTCTCTACGCAAGGATGTCCCTGAAGACGTGTTCCGAATCTACGGAATGTAGCCAATTCAGATACAGGGAAGTATCCTCTTCTGGAAAGAAGTGAGTAATAAACCGGGGTGATGTGACCGGCGGAAAGGACAAAAACATCCTCTCCCTTAGACTCACGTGACCAATTTGACGGGTCAATCTTCATTTCATTGAAATAAAGCGCAGTCAGGATGTCCGCACTACTCAGTGAGCCGCCCGGATGTCCAGACTGTGCATCTGTGACCATTCGTATGATGTCACGTCTTACCTGAGATGCGATTCTTTTCAATTCTTCAATATTTGCCATAATATATGAAAGTTAATTTTTCGTTTCTTTTCGCTTTGCAAAAATAGTGAAAATTTCAGCAATGTCACGTGGCTTGGCAATAGATTGCCCAATATTTCTCAAATATAGTAATAAAAAAGGATATTAAAAGGATACAGACAACAAAAAAAGACACCTACATTTCTGTAAGTGTCCTCTCTGAATGTGGCCTCAACAGGGCTTGAACCTGTGACCCTCTGATTATGAGTCAGATGCTACTAACCAACTGAGCTATGAGGCCAAGATTGCAAAACCGGCTACAAGAACCGGTCTTGCAAATATAGTATTTTTCCTTGAGTTCTGAAATAGTTCAGCATTCAAGGATGCTGATTTCTATCAGACTTTAATTTCGACTTCAACTCCTGAAGGCAACTCGAGCTTCATAAGAGCATCGACTGTCTTTGCGTTTGACTCATCGATATCGAGGAGTCTGCAGTAAGAGTTGAGTTCGAACTGCTCGCGAGACTTCTTGTTTACGAAGGTCGAGCGGTTCACAGTGAAAATCTTTGTGCTTGTAGGAAGTGGAATAGGTCCGCATACCTTTGCACCAGTAGCAGTCACTGTTTCAGCGATCTTCTTTGCTGACTTGTCAAGCAGCATGTGATCGAATGATTTGAGCTTTATTCTGATTTTCTGACCCATATCTGTCAATACTGTTTTTCCGTTAATAATTATTCGTCGTCATCAGTTGACTTGTAACCGCTCTTCTCGATGACCTCCTTAGCCAGGTTAGCAGGAACTTCCGCATAGTGGTCGAAGGACATTGTGCTGGTAGCACGGCCTGAAGAAAGGGTACGGAGGACTGTCACATAACCGAACTGCTCAGAGAGCGGAACGAATGCCTTGATGATTCTTGCGCCGTTAGCGGTAGAATCCATAGCATTGATCTGACCTCTACGACGGTTAAGGTCACCGACGATATCACCCATGTACTCTTCCGGAGTAACAACCTCAAGGTTCATGATAGGCTCGAGGAGAACCGGATGTGCTTTAGGGCAAGCATGACGGAAGGCATTGCGGGCGCAGATCTCGAATGAGAGCTGGTCTGAATCGACCGGATGGTAAGAACCGTCGAGGAGGGTAACCTTGAGTGACTGAACCTCATAGCCTGCAAGGCAACCATTTGCCATAGCTGACTCGAAGCCCTTCTGCACGCATGGAACGAACTCCTTAGGGATGTTACCGCCCTTAACCTGATTATCGAACTGAAGTCCTGTAACTCCCTCGTCTGCAGGGCCGATTTCAACGATGATATCAGCGAACTTACCACGACCACCGGTCTGCTTCTTGAAGAGCTCACGATGCTGAACTGTAGCGGTGATAGCCTCTTTGTAGTTAACCTGAGGTGCACCCTGGTTAATCTCTACACCGAACTCACGACGGAGACGGTCAACGATGATATCGAGGTGAAGCTCACCCATACCGCTGATGACGGTCTGGCCTGTCTCATGATCTGACTTGACTGTGAAGGTAGGGTCTTCCTCAGCAAGTTTTCCGAGAGCAACTCCGAGTTTCTCGAGGTCAGACTGAGTCTTAGGCTCAACTGCGATACCGATAACCGGATCCGGGAACTCCATTGCCTCAAGGTTTACCGGATGATCCTCAGCGCAGATGGTATCACCTGTACGGAGATCCTTGAAACCTACTGCAGCACAGATGTCACCTGCCTCTACGAAGTCGATAGGATTCTGGTGGTTTGAGTGCATCTGATAGAGACGGGCAACTCTCTCCTTCTTGCCGGTACGTGTATTGAGCACGTATGAACCTGCATCGAGGTGTCCCTGATAAGCTCTGATATATGCAAGACGACCTACGAACGGGTCAGTTGCAATCTTGAATACAAGACCTGCGAACGGCTTGCTTGCATCTGGTTCAACCTTGACTTCCTCGCCAGTCTTAGGATCAGTTCCCTTGACAGCTCCGATGTCAATAGGTGAAGGCAGATAACGGATAACGGCATCGAGAAGGAACTGAACGCCCTTATCCTTATATGAAGAACCGCAAGTAGCAGGAACAATCTTCATCGCGATAGTACCCTTACGGATAGCTGCGATAATCTCTTCCTTGGTAACTGACTCAGGATCTTCGAAATATTTCTCCATAAGAGTATCATCGCACTCTGCAGCAGCCTCTACGAGTCTGTCTCTCCAAAGCTCTACGTCACCCTTCATATCCTCAGGGATAGGAATCTCGTGATAGTTTACGAGCTTGGTGTTGTCTGCCTCGTACTCGATGGCTTTTCTGTCGATAAGGTCAACGATACCTACGAATTTGTCCTCTGAACCGATAGGAAGGGAAATCGGAACTGCTGTAGCACCGAGTTTGTCCTTGATATCCTGTACGCAACCGAGGAAGTCGGCGCCTACACGGTCCATCTTGTTGACATAGGCAATCTTCGGAACACCGAATTTGTCAGCCTGACGCCATACAGTCTCTGACTGTGGCTGTACCTTACCTACTGCATCGAAAGTTGCAATAGTTCCGTCGAGCACACGGAGTGAACGCTCCACCTCAACGGTGAAATCCACGTGGCCCGGGGTATCGATAAGGTTCAGCTGATAAACATTCCCGTCATAATGCCAGAAAGCTGTGGTCGCAGCAGAGGTAATGGTAATACCACGCTCCTGCTCCTGAACCATCCAGTCCATAGTAGCACCACCATCGTGTACCTCACCAATCTTGTGAGTTTTTCCTGTATAGAAAAGAATACGCTCTGAAGTGGTCGTCTTACCGGCATCAATGTGAGCCATGATACCGATGTTTCTGGTGAATTTAAGATCTCTTTTTGCCATTGTCTGCGGGAATTAGAAACGGAAGTGAGCAAATGCCTTGTTAGCCTCTGCCATTTTGTGCATATCTTCTTTTCTCTTGTATGCGCCACCTTCGTTGTTGTATGCAGCAACAATCTCTGCACAGAGTTTTTCTGCCATAGAGTGGCCGGAACGCTTACGTGCAAAAAGTATCAGGTTCTTCATCGAAAGTGAAATCTTTCTCTCCGGTCTCAACTCTGTTGGCACCTGGAAGTTAGCTCCACCGACCCTGCGGCTCTTAACCTCAACCTGCGGGGTTACGTTTTCGAGAGCTTTCCTCCAGATATCTAGAGGAGCCTTGTCAGAATCTTTCATCTTCTCGCCTACCATGTCGATGGCATCGTAAAAAATAGAATACGCGATACTCTTCTTCCCCTGCAACATAAGATTATTCACGAAGCGTGTTACATTAGCATCGTGAAACTTAGGATCAGGAAGTAGAATCCTCTTTCTAGGCTTCGATTTTCTCATTTTTGTGAAAAATTAAAGTGAAAATTGGTAAAAAAATTACTTCTTAGATTTCTTTGGTCTCTTGGCTCCGTAGAGTGAGCGGGACTGTGTCCTGCCTTCTACGCCAGCGGTATCCAAAGCTCCTCTAAGGATGTGGTAACGAACACCAGGAAGGTCCTTTACACGACCGCCTCTTACGAGCACGATTGAGTGCTCCTGAAGGTTGTGACCCTCGCCTGGGATGTATGCGTTAACCTCTTTTGTGTTAGTGAGACGTACACGGGCAACCTTACGCATTGCTGAGTTAGGTTTCTTAGGCGTGGTTGTATAAACACGCACGCAAACGCCTCTCTTCTGAGGGCACGCATCCAACGCACGAGACTTGCTCTTCACAGCAATAACCTCGCGTCCTTTGCGAACTAATTGTTGAATTGTTGGCATAAATGATTGTAAATCTTTAATTTATGTTACTTCCCCATATTTTTGGGGCTACAAATTTACACATAATTTTTTAATTGACAATAAAATACTTGTTTTTTGTAGTTCCCGTAACGCAGACACAGCCAGCGTTTTGCAGCATTGACAATGGCCGGAGGCTTCGGCCCGACACCTATATCGACGAAACCGCCGCAGAGGCTCGTCCCCCGCGGCGGAATTCAAAAATATATTGTCAATGTCTTATTCAGCTTTTGTCTTCACTTCCTGTCTGAACAGGCCGGTAATGGCTGAGTTGTTAGAATCGACGCCGACTGCAACCAATACATATTCTGTATTTGATATACAGTTCGAGCGTGTCAATTTATATTTGCCGGTCTGAGCTAAAGAAAACCAGTTATCCTGATTTTCATTCAATATCTTGGAGATAATGTCAGAATCATTCAGATCAGCAATGTCAGCAGCCTTGTACAACGTAGGGACATACATCATTTTGGCATCAGAAGGATTGAACTCTGCCACGATGGTATTTGCAGTACATTCTTTGACATTGATAGAAATGGTCTTTTCTTCAGAAGGCGGATTCGTGCCGTCAGACTTCGTCTCGATAGTCCTCTTGGTAAGACTGCTGTTGGCATTATATGAGTCATCTACGCCGAAGGCCAACGCAAGGTACTCCGTTTCAGGCTTGCATTTGCTTGATGACAATGTCGTCGTACCGGTCTTTTCTGCGCCGTGAATATCATAGCCATAGTCGGAAATGACACCTTTCATGATTTCTTCGTCGCTCTTTCCCTCATATTTGGAAGCCTCCACAAGCACACTCAGGTACTTGGCAGAAGCATCTGAAGGAGTTACGGTCGTCTTGATGGATGTAGCTGTGATCTCATCAGGAGAAATGGAGAAAGTCAATGATGGTTTTTCAGGCTCGGTACCGCCCTCGGCAGGAGGGACGATAATCGTCTTGAACAGCTTTCCCGAAGGCTTGGCAGCAGCCTCATTACCAGGAACCTCATCAATGTAGAACGCGTACAGGATGTACTCTGTGCCGGCTTTAAGGTCATTGACATTCCTATAAGTCGTATTTTGTTTAGTGGCGGTCATCCACACATATCCGCCTCTGTCCGCAATGACCTTATTCATGATTTCCTCATCTGTAAGTCCCTTGAACCGGTCAAATGTCACGAAATCGTACAGATATGACTTGTTCTTGTCGTAAGGAATGATGGTAGCCTCTATATTGGTGGAAGTAAGTTTGTTGATCGAAAGTTCAATCTCCTTTTCATCCGGATTAGTAGAAACCTCTCCGGTATGGAACTCCTTCTTAGTCAGTCCGGTAGTAGCTACGCACATTTCTCCGTGATATGTGACGCCGAATGCAACTACTACATACTCTGCATTGTCAGGAAGTCCTGAATATGTATAAGAATCGGCACCCTTAGTGAGGTTGGCTTTGGCAAATGAGTCGAAAGACTCTCCGTCCAGGTGCTGGGCGAACACTCTCAGATAATAGTTGATGATATCCTCGTCAGTATTGCCAGGAAGCTGCTCCTTGTTGATGGCCGCATAGAAGTAGTATTCATCATTGACAGTAGGAGTTACGCTCACCTTCACGGTAGTCTCTTTCAGGAATTCAACACCGATGTCGAACTTCATCTCAGATTCGGCATAACCCGGGTCCTTGGTCGTGGTAAAGGTTTCATAAGAGCATGGCGTGGTGATGTTTCCGTCGATGTCAACGCCGAATGCGATGCCGATATACTCTGTCTCTGGAGCCAATGAGCTGATGGTGAAGTCGTTATTCTTGCTTCCGTCATATTTGAAAGCAATCCACATGTCACCGAATGTCTTTTCGCTTAATTCAGCAAGCTGCTTGATCTGAGCCACATAGTCAGCCGCAAAATTGTCGAATTCCCCATCGTAGTCCCTGTCGAACAATGCCTTCGGAGTCACCTGGAAGAAATAATCCTTTCCGAGATGGGACTCGATATGGGCATCAGCCTTGTAAAAGTCAATGTTGCTGAATGATATCGTGTATGCTTCCCCTGAAGGCTTGCTGATGCCGATGGTCTTCAGCACGACGACCTCGCTCCAGTTGGAATCAGAATACTTTTTCTTGTTACCTGACAGCGCCTTGACCTTGACAAGATGCTCGGATTTTTCCTTGAGATTGGGCCAAGCCATCTCGGTCGATGATATGGTTATAGGTTCGCCTTCATCAAATACAACGCTGTAACTGATAGCATTAGGGATCTCAGTCCATGTGGCGGCAACAGTCGTTGCTCCGGATTTGGCTTCATCCTGCAATACGACAGGTGCAGGAAGCTGGACCGATGATTCATTCTCGTTTTCTTTACACGAGAAGAGCACACCTGTAGCTAAGGATAGCACAGATAACAGAAGTAAATTCTTCTTCATAAATTAAATTTTGAGCATAAAAAACCTAAATTCCGCAGGTCTATAGCCTGCAAAAATGTGAAGATACAACTAAATCTGACAACATCAACCCTTTCGGGGGAATTTTCGACATTCCCAACACTCAAAAGAGGAAGCCGTCGGGGTCAATGCCGGCTGCCGCCCCGCCCCATATGGCAAGTGTCCGGAGCGCAAAACCCCGAAATTATTTGCGCAAACACGTTTTTAAAACCCATTTGCGCAGAAAATCCACAAATTATTTGCGCAAACATACTTTTAAAGCCCATTTGCGCAGAAAATCCTTGCGCCATGACCACGGATAAAAAACCCGCCGAGGACAATCCTGCGGCGGGCAAACCAAAAAACACATTAATCAGTCTCTTGCGCTCCGTTGGACGATTGTGATGTCAGCTGCGAGACCATCAAATCCGGCAGAGAATATCCGATACGAGCATTGACGACTCTTATACGGATTGTACCGATGCCTTATGCGAAGTGTCTGTTTATATCTGACATGCTTTCCATCAACGTTCTCGTAAACATCTTTTTCTTCTGGAGGAACCGAAAAAGACTTCTCCAAGGTTATATTCTCATTTTCCTCGAGACACTGGAAGCGGGTCAGACCGTAAGAGACCACTTCCAAATCCGTAACACCTTCTTCAGCAGGAACGAATATCTTCAAGTTTTGCATATCCACTAGACTGCCGTTAGAATAAAGATATATATCCTCAAATGAATACCCACCTACGGGATGCCTTTCTTCAGTAGATTTTGAGCATCCATTTAATAACGCAACGGATAACGTTGCAATCAAAAACAACCGATTCATAAATATCTCACATCTATAAGATTCGGATAATGATCCGTGAGCTTGACCAGGTAGTCTTCCATGATGCAGTCGAACACCTTCACCTCGACAGTCTTGGACGGGTCATATATGAGGCAATGATCTATCGCTCCGGTTTCACGGTCCGCGCCCTTCCTATGGCTTACGGTAGAGTAGCCTTCGCCAGGACTGCATACATGATGGCCATTATGGGTATCGCCATAGGTCGTTGCAGCCTTGTAGCAAGGCACATATCCGCCCTGAAGCATCTGCTGGATAGGAACTGTCCCTTCCTCGCAGTTCATGTCACCCACGACGAACACCGGAATGTCTCCGAACTTGGCCCTCATGATATCCGTCTCCGCCATGACCAGACGAAGTTGTGAAGCCCTCGCCATCGTGCTGCCAGGCTTTGCCTTGTCGCTCTTCCACCAGAGGTGTGTGCCGATAAGGCCGAACACCTTGCCGTCGGACTTGCGGCGGAACACAGCCGAGGTGAATGACTTGGAGCCGTGGTTGCACCATTGTTCCGGAGTGTACTTGTTATAGAAAA
Source organism: Bacteroides sp. CAG:770 (assembly GCA_000435075.1). Lineage (GTDB taxonomy): Bacteria > Bacteroidota > Bacteroidia > Bacteroidales > UBA932 > Cryptobacteroides. The sequence goes on from FR890644.1 coordinate 22,947, forward strand.
CATACAGGGGCTCCATCGTCTTCTCATTATAGAAGATAGGAGTATTGTTCCAGTCCTCCTTGGACTCCCAGGCGATGACGTATCCGCTTTTCTGAACCAGAGGATAGAACTCCTTGTGCATATGAGAGGAATACTCCTGAAACGCGAATACATCTGGCATATAGTCCTTCACCAGACGGGCGAACTGAGGTGCCCTCTTGAAATCACGAGGATCCTCGCCAATTTCCTTCCATCTCGGAGGAATAGTGTCCTTGCTGTAGTCCCAGATATTGTCATCGAGAATACGGAGGTCAGCGCCCTCGGCGATCTTGTACTTAGCCTTGAACGCCGGACTTTTCTGCGCCGACGCGGCTGACCCGCAGAGCATAAGTCCGAGGGTCAATGCCGGTACGGCGATCATCTTAAAGAATCTTTTCATATCAAACTGTTTAGAAGTTATCATTTATTACACATGTCGGCAACTATTGGATAACCCCTTAAAATATTCTTGACATATTACTATTTCGCAGGCTCGAACTTGATATCTGTTACCTTAGCCAAGTTGGCCGATGTAATCTTTCCGATGAACTTCATATATGTCCCTTCGTTAAGATCCTGCATCTCGTGGTTTCCGTCCTCCTTATAGTAGCCGATCTTTCCGCTCACCGTAAAGCCTGACACTGAAGAGAACTTGGAGAAGTTCGCTGCAATCAGTCCGATTGTAGAAGTATTGCCGCCGATGACAGTACCGTTATTTCGGCCACCCTTTATCACGACGTGAGATTCGTTGAGCAGTGCGGCAATGGCTCCTGTCGTAGTCTTAGCGGTTGTAGTGGTGAGGTTTCCGTTGTTGATACAGTCCTCAATGCGACCATTGCTTCCTATCACGGACACGATATTTCCGATACGACCATTGTCAAACGTATTCACTTGGTCAGCATTGTTTACACAGCCCTTTATGGTCGTTCCGGCATGAGCCGTAGCCACGATTCCGCTGCAGCGACCGAGAGACGCGGTAATCTTACCGTTGTTCTCGCAGCCTTCGATAACCGTTGCCGGTTCGGCAGGGCTCGTGGAGAATCCTGTGATACCGCCATAGACAACAGCCGTAGCTCCGTTGGTGACGTTTCCTTCACCGCTCACGGCATTCACATTGCCGGTCATAATGCAGTCCTTTATCAGGGAATTGGCATCACCTGTTCCGTAGGAGAAACCGATGAGACCGCCTGTGGCGAACCTGTCAGAAGTAATCGTTCCCTTGAACTCGACATCAGCATTGACCTTCACATTCTCGACAGTGGTGCTGATCATCGCGCCAGCGAGCATTCCGGCAGAGCCTGCGCCTGTAGCCGAGATGGACATCTTGCCATTGATGGTCAGGTTCTTGACAGTAGCGCCCTCCAGCATTCCGAAAAAGCCGACTGCAGCATCCTTCGCGACTGCAGCGTTGAGATTGAAGTTGGAGATGGTATGCCCGCCGCCGTTGAACTTGCCCTTGAATGCAGAACCTGTATAAGTAAGGCTATTGTTGCCGTAAGTGACCTTCTCCGGCATTCCTATAGGCTCCCATTCCGTGAAGTCGGAAAGGTCAATGTCAGTGAGAAGTTCAACTTCGCCATCTGCATTGTACCATCTGGAGAGGCTCCTGCCGTTGTTCACAGCAGCGACGAAGTCCTTGAACTCATCCATATCCGTGATGCCGCCGATGCTTGCGTCAGGATCGACCGGAGCAGTATACCCGAGTTGGTTCACGGTGATGATGACGGATGTCATGCCACCGGAAATCTTGATTTCTCCGCTTCTGGCAGCCATGTCCGTGTTCTCGTTCCTGAAGTTGGATGCGATGGTGAACGTGATGATGGACTTCTCACCATAGCCTGTGGTAGCATCAGGTGTAATCCAGTCCGGAGTCTGAACCATCCAGTAAGGGGCTGTCGTGGTGAGCACCACGGCTTCCTGCCCAGGATTCTGCGCCGCTACATCCACGATGGCATCTCTGTCCACCTTCATCTCGCAGACGCTGAAATCGTAATCTGTGCCGTTGCAGGCGCCAAGGATGGCATCGCCAAGCAGCATCGAAGCTATTATTCTGATATATCTTTTCATTATCATTGTTGTTTATTGGTTTTATTTCCCGGTTATGAGGAGGTAGTTCAGGCAGCTGCGCTCCCCTTTCGAGTCGGAGACGCTGTTCACTATTTTGCCGGAGCCGTTGTCATAGAGCCACATGCAGGACGAGCCGCCACCGTCGAAGCGGGTGCAGGTCCATCCGCCGAGTTTCTTCGCTATCCGGTAAACCTCGTAGCCCTTCACCCCAGTAGAATACCAGTCCTGTCGGCCATCCACGACCACCAGCCAGACCTTCCTGCAATCCTTGTCAAGCACTGCAAAGGTCATAGGGTCGAACTTGGAATGGACACTCGCCGCCGCACCAGGGGTCTGGCTGTAATCCTCTCCATTCTTCATCAGATAATACGCCGAAGAATTCTGGGTGAGAATCGGCTTGGTGACTGGACTTGCGTCATTATCATCGGTCTTAATCCCGATGTCGCATCTGAGCCTGATTCTGTCCCCGACCTTCACCGCAGCCGCAAGAGATGCAGCCTCAGAACCGGAGAGGGCTATCGCCACCTCTTTCCTGTCGGAAAGATAAGGAGTCTGTGTCAATGCAGTTGTCCTCCCGTCATAAATGGCGGTTATGTCGGCATCCGCATACCCGCAGTTCACTTTCATCGGCTCCGACACATACTTTGCTACGACATACAACGCATTGGCCGCCAGTCCGTTCACCAGGGATTTCTTTTCCGGATGAGGATACTGGACATACCTGCTCGTATAGACATTGACAGGATAAGCCTTTGAGACGTGGCGCAGAGTCGTGTCATTGACAGTATAGTAGTCATACTCTTTGCCCCCGGCACTGATCTTTCCCGAGAAAGTCTTCTTGCCGCAGGACATTGTCCTGTCATTGAACACCGTGAAGCCCCATCCGTGGACATGGTACTGGTCCTTGAACACCTTAGGGTTGTTTATATAGACAGGCTCGCCGTCCTCTATGTGAAATCCTCTGGAGATACCGTCATTCGAGTCGAAGAAACCTGTATTGATACCGGCAATTACATTCATCCCCTCCTTGCGCTTACGGGCGCAGAGCTCGGATAGTGTCTCGCGGATGTTCTTTCCGTTGTTCCCGTTCTTGTTTCCGTTCGGATTCGGGACAATGTCTTCTGCATACGATGTCGTGATATCTACGCCAGCATCGTTCAGGTCAATCTCCAGCACGTGGATGTGTCTAGGGATGTTCGTGCAGGAATAGTGATGATACTTCACTCCGGAACGGATATCGGCAGAGCCGACCTCCTCCCAGTCATAGTATGCGTCCAGAGTCCAGTCCACAGTGTTTTCCAGCACGTCAAGATTATGCTCCGGATAGACGACAGCGTTCACGAACATCGCAGGAGCAGACTTATGCGGATCGGACTTATGCTCCGCATACTCGCCCACATAGCCATATCCACAGTTCGATTTGAAGCCATCCCTTTCCTTATTATATGAACAGCCCCACGCAGGCCCGCACTTTCCGTCGGACGACTTTTTGCCGAGGACAGCGCCGCTGCTGGTGCAGTTCGTCACCAAACCCTCATTATGACCGGCAATGCCTCCTACGTTGCAGGACGCGGAAGTCAGGATATCGCCCTGGTTTTCGCAACCGTCACGTTTGAGTTCCCCGCCCATAGTGGAACCGGAGTCCATGAAACCGCAGATGCCGCCTATGGCGATGCCCGCTCCTTCGGAAGTGTTCTCCACCATAGTGACACCCGCCTTATTCACGAGCATTGACATGGTGCAGCCATCTGAACGGCCCACGAAAGCACCAGCATTGACCTTGGATGCCGAGCCTTTCAGCACCATCCCGTCGCCTTCGAGGACAATGTCCCTGACGGATGCGTTCTTCGCATATCCGATGAGCCCGGCATACGGTGTCTTCGCAAGGTCAATGAACCAGCTGATTCCGGTGATGCGGTGTCCGCCTCCGTCAATGCTGTATGTCAGAGGGTGTTCCGCTGTCCCGACAGGCGTCCATTCCCGTATGGATGAGGCGTCGATGTCGGAAATGATTTTGACAATGCCGTTAGACATATACCGGTTCACCGAAGCACCTTCGTTCACTGCCGTGGCAAATGCCAGAAGGTCCTCTACAGAGGAAATTCCTCGTTTGCCCGTATCGCCGTCGCTCCCTGCCTGTGTCAATGCTACCGTAGCATTGTCGCCTGACAGGTTGCTGACGGAAATCTTCGCCGAGCGTGCTTCCTTGGAGGTATTCTCCTCTACGGATATCCTCACCTCTTCGGACGTCTGCGAGCCCTTTCCTGATGCCGTGAGCACTTTCGCCCACGATGCGTCGGAGCGTACCAGCCAGCTGCCGGAGGAAACGACATTGACAGAGACCTGTCCGCCCAGGGCGTCGATCTCGAGAGTCAGAGGAGTCACCTCGAAGGATTTCTCCTCCGGGGTGTTCTCCTTCCCGCAAGATGCCGCCATCAGCACGAAGGTCAATGTCAATGCAGATATGATGTTTCTAATCTTCATATTACTTTCCGTAACTGTCCTTCCAACCAGGGTTCTGCGTCAATGCTCCTCCCGTCAAGGTGCGCTGATCCACAGGAATCGGCCAGAGATAGTCCTTGGCATCATCCCAGACATAATCCTCTGCTGCATGATATGTCAGATAGCCGTGGTCGCCTTCAGAGAGTGTCCAGCCACCGCCTATCACAATCTGGTTCGTGGCAGGGACAGTGGTTTTATCATCTGATGAAAGTGCCTTCGCATAGAATCCGGCATCGAGTTTTCCGTCATTGTCCAGGTCATACTCACCGAGCGCAGGGACATAAATGCCCTGGAAGCCCTTGTTGGTGGAAGGAACTAGCCACTTTCCCTCATCCCAGCGGAGAAGATCCCACTGACGGAAGCCTTCGCAGAAGAGTTCCACGGTACGCTCGCGGCGGATTTCGAGGATTGCAGCAAGCTGCTCACCCTTGGCGTTAGGATAGTACTCCTTCATGAGAACGTCAGCCTCCGTAGGCACTGCCGTAAGCCCTGGCATTCCCACACGGGCACGGATTACATTGATGGTCTTTGCGAGGTCGTCTGCCGTAAGAGTTCCGAGTTCCGCCTTCGCCTCAGCATAATTCAGGAGGACTTCAGCGTAACGGAGGATAGGATAGTCCGTAGTAGATGTCGTGGCGTTCTCGTGATCTGTACTGCTGATGAACTTGATGACACGATAGCCGCTGAGGTTGCGGTCAAAGGTCATCATCTCGTGATTTTTTTCCTGATAAGCCACATAAGACGGACCGTGAAGAGTCTGCTCCATACGTGGGTCGCGGTTCTTGAACGCATCTCTGTAAGAAAGCGTCTGCCAGCCTGCCCTGTTCTGGATAGGCGTGCCGTCCGCCTGGAGATAATGGTTCACGAAACGTGCCGTGGCGCTGTGGCGTCCGTTCTTCATATTGAACTGAATGCCGTGGCGAATCAGAAGAGCCACGCTGTAGCGTCTGGAGAGGATAGTCTCGCTGTCTTCCGCATCCTCCAGGATGAAGTATTCGCGATATGAAGCCCTCGTCGCCTTGGAAGCAAGACCGAGAGTATTCCCAGTATAGAGGCTGTGCTTGCCCATGACCTTGGAAGCCGCCTCGGCCGCCTGCTCAAGGAACCATTTGGAAGATACCGTGATACCGTCGAAAGTCTGCTCATCCTGAGGGACATATCCGGTGCCTGAATGGTACTTGCGGAACGTTCCTTCGAAAAGGGCAGCGCGTGACTTGAGAGCCATTGCGGCATCTTTGGTCACCTTATATACGCTATAGGCCTCCCACTTGTCAGGAAGGAGTTCATAAGCCTTGTCCAAGTCCTGGCATATCTTCAGCATCACATATCCGCGAGGGTCACGCGGCTTGTTCAGCATAGCCTCGTCAGAGGAGCCGATGACCTTGTCATAGTAAGGGATGTCGCCGTACTGGCGGACTTTGTTGAAATAGAACATCGCGCGGAAGAAGTAAGCAACGCCATCATATTCAGCCTTGATGGCCGGATCAGCGCACTTGTTGTTCTCAAGGAAATAGTTTATGCGCCTGAGAGGCTGCCATGTGCCTACACCCCATGAGGCAGATGACGGAGAGCGGGTTCCTTTCTCGATGGCATTCAGGGAAGACGTATAATGGTCGTCAGCTACCTGTGCGGTAAGGTTATCGGCCTCCGGAAGGATTTCCGCATAGAAGTTGTTTGTCCACATCTCAAGTTCCGCCTCGGTCGTGAAGAACGTGTCCGGAGAAAGGTCTGTCTCAGGAACCTTGGTAAGGAAATCCTCGCAGGATGCCGAAAGGAGCACCGCTACGGACAATGATATTATGCTAAGTATTTTTTTCATTGTTTCTCAATGTTTTAGAACGTGATATCAACACCAACGGAAAATGTCCTTGAGTATGGATACATACTGTCGTTCGTGGCAGTGGTCGTAGCCACCTCAGGGTCTATGGTCTTGCATGCCTTCCTGAGCGGAGATATGTAGAACAGGTTCTCGCCCGAGAAGTATATTCTCGCTCTCTCAAGTGCCTTGGATTTAATCGGAAGCGTATATCCTACCGTGAGGTTCTTCAGCCTGATGTACCTTGCATTCTGGAGGAAATAGTCAGTCGCCACGTAGTTCTTGCCTTTTACAAGATTGCCTCGCTTGCGCGGGAAGATGGCGTGGCTGTTGTCAGCCCCTTCCTCGGATGACCAGCAGAGGCTGTCGAAGTCCTTGGAGATAAAACTTGGACGCTCGAAGGCATAAGGGCCGTAGAAATACAGACAGTTTTGTGACGGCAGCCAGTCGAGCTTGCCGACACCCTGGAAGAAGACACTGAGATCGATTCCGTTCCAGCTGAAGTCTCCCTTGACAGAATAGTTGTAGCGGGGGAGCTTGTTTCCGATCACCCTGCGGTCGCCCGGCTTGTCAAGAGTGGACGAGCCGGCGTCGATCTTGCCGTCACCGTTCAGGTCCTTATAGCGGATATCTCCTGCCATCAGGTGGTTATACGGAGCCTTGCATCCAAACAATGTCTTGTGTACCGTACCTTTGGAATCGATGGCAGCCTCATAAGCGGCAGCCTCTTCGTCAGTGGCGAACAGACCATCCGACACATAGCCCCAGATATCACCGAGCCTCTTTCCCACATAGTGGTCGCTCAACTTCTTCTCAGGATTGTCGAACTTGGTGATATGTGTCTGATAGTCACCGAGTGTAGCTGTCACGCCATAAGAGAACGGCTTGCCAGCCATGTTGAAGGAGTCTCTCCATCCGAGAGAAATCTCATATCCCTTCGTGCGGAGGTTTGCGGCATTCTCCTTAGGCGCCGCCTCGCCATATACGGCAGGGACGGTCTTGCCCTTGGTAAGCATATTCTTGGTGTCTCTGATATAAAGGTCAGTCGAGAAGTTCAGCCTGCCCTGAAGAAAGCCGAGATCTATACCGAGGTTTTCGGACACGACTGTCTCCCATGTAAGGCTGCTGGATACCGGAGCTGATGCCGTAGCCATACCTGCCTTATTCTTTCCGTCGAACGTATATGACACCTTGGAATCTGATGCCATACCGGTGCCGATGGTGTCCCAGTAATAGTAGTTGCTTACCTGCTGGTTTCCGAGGGTACCATAGGAAACACGTACCTTGGCATTGTTCACGGCATTCTTCAGGTTCTTCCAGAACGGTTCCTCAGAGATACGCCATCCCGCTGACGCTGACGGAAAGAAGCCCCATCTGTGATTTGCAGGGAATCTTGAAGATCCGTCGAAACGGCCTGACACTTCCAGGAGATAGCGTCCTTTCCAGTCATAGTTCACACGGCCGAAGAAGCCCAGAGTCCTGTATGAAGAGATCGTCTCCCTGTCCCTGTCGATAGTTCCATTCGCCATGTTGATATATGACAATGAAGGAGAAAGAGAGCCTTTCTGCCTGTTCATCAATGAACTGCTGCGATAGTCGTCGAAGTTTCCTCCGACAGTGGCAGAGAGATTGTGAGCATCGGCAAAAGTATGATTGTACTTGAAGTAAGCATTGATGATATGGCCATCCTGATAGTAGCGGTTCTCCTGATAGAAGTCGAACACTGAACCATTCGTGAACTGCCCCTGCGGAACGCTGTCGTCAGCACCCTTGTACATACGCTTGTTGGCATTGTCATAGCAGTTCGCTGAAGGGAGGCTACGGTATGCCTTGAGCTGGTCGCGGCGACGGTAGGTATAGTCAACGATGAACTGGAGCCCCTTGGCGATATTCGCCGTAAAGCGGTTCGTAAGTGTCAGATAATTGTTCACTATCTGGTTATGGTTCCTGCCGTCCATGAAGGTTCCGCCTCGTCCGGAGAACAGAGGCGATGTGGCATCCGCCATATATCCGGACTGTATATTGATGGTTCCGTCAGGGTTGTACGGAGTGATGTTCGGGCCGACGTTTCTCATGATATCATAGAGAATACCGTTGGAAGCCAGACCGTCGGAACCGTCGATTTCCCAGAATCCGCCGTAAGAATAGTCCGTGCGCTCGAAGCTGATGTTGTTCGAGTAGTTAAGCCACTTGGTCATTTTCACATCGATCTTGGAACGGAAAGAGTAACCGTTATAATTATCCTTCACGCTGTTCCCGAAGAGACCTCTACGGTAGAGATAGCGTCCTGATGCATAGTATGTTATCTTGTCATTGCCACCGCGGACAGTGATGTTATGCTCCGTTTCAGGGCGTGTCTTGTTCAGCAGGTAGTTGTACCAGTCGAAGTTTCCGAGATAGAGATATGTGTATGTTCCGGTCTCGTCAGGAACCACCCACGGACGCGCAGGGTTCTCAGTCTTGTCGTAGCGGCGATCCTTCAGCATCTGCAGTTGAGCGTCGGTATAAGTCCATGCGTCATAGCCCTTGGTGTAGTTATAGAACTCATTGGTCAGAGTGACATAATCATAACCTGATGTGATATAGTCCGTGGAAGTGGTATTGTCGGAAATACTGAAACGCCCGTTGTAGGTAATCTTCGCCTTTCCGTCAGCGCCGCTCTTGGTAGTAATCAGGATCACGCCGGCAGAAGCCTTCGCACCATAGATGGCACAGGAGGATGCGTCCTTGAGAACTGATATGTTCTCGATGTCGTTAGGGTTCACCTGCGCGAGGCTACCCTCAATACCGTCGATGAGAACGAGCGGTGAACCTGAGTTCAATGACACCGCACCACGGATGGACATCTTGTAATGATTTCCAGCAATGGAACCGTTTCCTGTGGTAAGAGTGAGGGAAGGGTCTGCTCCCTGGAGAGCCATGGCAGTGTTGGTGACAGGGCGGGCATTGAGATCCTTTCCGTCGATCACGGAGACAGCTCCAGTCAGGTTCACTTTCTTCTGTGTGCCATATCCGACCACGACCACATCGTCAAGAAAGTTCTGGTCATCGGAGAGGCTAATCGTGAGGTCTGTCTCTGTTCCATTGACATTGACCTCCCTTTCGGAGAATCCGATATACGACACCACGAGAGTCACAGGATAGTCTATGCCGGACAATTCAAAGTTTCCGTCCATGTCAGTGAAGAAGCCGGTCTTGGTACCCTTCACCATGAGTGAGGCTGCAGGAAGAGGCGCTCCCGACGGATCGGTCACCTTACCCTTTACGGTAATCTTCGCAGGCCCTTCAGCCTTTGGAGCAGCCTGATGCCCGGTGATGGACACGCGGCTTCCGTTTATGACATAAGTAACATTCTGTCCGACAAAGATTTGGTCAAGGACATCATTGATGCTGGCACCGGCAGCATCAACAGACACTTTCCTGGACAAATCGATTTCGTCAGAATTAACGATGATGGACCAGTTTTCCATCTTGTTCAATGCGGCAATCGCTTCTTTTACGGTGACATTATGCAACTTCAGGTCTATTTCCAGAGCCGAAGCGGACAAACTTATCACCATGGCAAGCAGCGATGCAAGTAAAATTTTTACTTTCATCGATTGTTTAATATGGTTAAATGAATAATATGTGGGATTCTATCGGGATGACAAGTATATGACGCCGTCACTCGACTTGATTTTCATTTTCTTGTCAGTGTTCATCGCAGAAAGAATCTGCTCAAGAGTTTCGTTATTAGTGAAATATGCGTAGAAATGCGTCTTCGCCAGCTTGTCGTCCTGCACGACAATCCTGGTCCCGAAATAGCGGGACAGATCCCTGGCGATGTCAGCCATAGTAAGATTGAAGAAATGGAATGAATGCTTCTCGGAGAACGCCCGGTAGTTCGTCCGGTCGAATGTCTGCATATCGACAGAGCAGGTATTCCTGTCATACTGCACCATATATCCAGGTGCCATCTGCACTGTCTTCATCTCGCCCCCGACATTCACATCGAGGCTGACCGATCCTTTCAGAAGCAGGACCTCGACACATTCGCTCTCACTGTAAGTCTTGTAGTTGAATGTAGTTCCATAGACTTTCAGGCGTGTGTCGCCGGAATTTATTATGAACGGATGCTGAGGGTCAGACGTGATATGTGCATAGACCTCTCCGTCGATGAACACCTTACGTTCATTGCCCTCGAAACGTGACGGATAGGTGATGCGGGAACCTGCGTTCAGCCAAATCTCCGAACTGTCAGGCAACACCATACGGTGATTCTCGCCGGCAGGGACTTTATATTCGCGCCATTCCACTTCCGCGAGCTGCACCGGAGCATCCTTCTTCCCGACGAAATACGCAATCGGCGAAGCTACCGCAACAGCGAGGAGACCGGCAATGCAGGCCGCCATGAGACTGCTGCGCCAGATGCTCTTCTTTTCCGGGGCAATGCGCTTATACATCAATGTCTGTTCGCCGGAGCGCTTTTCTTCCCCGTCGAACAGCTCCCGCAAGGAGTCGGACACAGATTCATCTTTCCCGTGGAGAGCGAGCCACTTCTGGACTTCTGACTCTTCCTCCGGGGAAAACAAGCCGTCATAATAATCTTTCAGTCTCTTGTCCATTACGATATGATAAGAAAACAGATTTCGGTGGCAGTCTTTCACTGCCTTTCACCATAAGAACGTAAGACCAGGAAAATTTACGTAACGGTTTAGAAAAAATTTTTGATTTTTTATGTCAATGTTACTAAACGGTCAATTCAGCTTTCCGCGAAGATCTTTCAGGGCAAGTTCCAGATGCTTCTCCACTGTGCGTACAGAAAGCCCTAGCCTCTCGGCTATCTCCCTATTTGAAAGTTCATCCAGCTTACTCATCTTCAATATCTTGGCGCGCTGACCCGGAAGGTCGTCCACCATGGTACGCAGTTGCGCGGCGGATTCCCTCCGTATCATCTCGTCTTCCGGAACAGAAACCTGGGCGTCTTCCCTTATCTCCAGGACCTTCTCCACATCCTTCGCCCATTTGGACCTGAGAACATCCAACGCCTCGTTCCTGGCGCACACGAACAGCCAGTTCTTCAGCGAGAGCTCCGGATCCAGGCTGTTCCGTGAGACATAAAGCCGCATGAATATGTTCTGGGTAATATCTTCCGCACGCATCTGATCCTTGATTATCTTGCGGACAAAGTTCAATACCATCGGAGCGTAGCGGTCATATATCGCCTCGAAACTGCGGATATTGCCACGCTTCAATTTCACAAGAAGGACTTCGTCCGTCTGGTCTTTGATGGATTTGAACATTTGTAGCTGTAGTTATCTAAGAGGATGCTCGCGGACGAGGTCGCCGAGTTCTTCCCATGGAACAGTGACCTTTATGATACCAAGTGAATATGGGCCTATTTCGTACTGGCCGTAAACATAGGTAACGCCTGTATCTGAAACCTTGAAGTTTCCGTTAGGCTCGATATCCTTGATGAACAGACAGTCGTAAGACTCCTGGTCAGGCATGGCATCACGAAGATGTGATGTGAGCAACTTCGAAAGTTCCTCCTTATATCCAGGAATGAAGAAATCTTCCTCTGTAACCTGTTTTCCTGTCTTGAGATTCATATTGACAGTCACTTCAGACGAGGAGCCGTGGGCACCGCCTTCATAGACGTAATCTGCTATAGTATAGGAGACTACATCTTCATGCTTGCCTGAGAAATAGCCTTCAATGTTGCTGGACCACACCAGAAAGCCGAGGCTCCCGGTAACATTGATATCGTCATTCTCCGCATTGGCCTTGAGCAGGTCCAGGCAGGTGCTGCGGTATTCTGCGACGAAGTCTGCAGTCCATTTGTCGGCAGCGGACTTCAGGTCCAGGCCGGCATAGTCCGAGCCGAATGCGGCTTCGACGATATTTTCACAGATGGCTGTCTTGACCGAGTCTTCCAGTCCGCTTGACGGATATTCAATGCTTATTGCAACTGTCACTGAGTCAGTTCTTTCCGGAGAAAGAGGCTCGGTAACATTGACATTGACCTTATCGACACTCACTGAGGAGTCATGGCAGGCGGCAATCGTGAAGATTGCGCCTGCACACATTAACATTGACCTGAATTTCATAGTAAAATTAATCGTTGTTCATTTCTTTTATATCGACTTCATGCCTCTCGCTGGCTCCCATCAGCCACTCGCAGTAGTAGTCGGCCAGACGCCAGAAGAAGTACTCGTTCATATCGCCGAATCCGTGGCGCTGGCCAGGGAGGATGAGCATGTCGAAACGCTTGTTGGCGCGGATGAGGGCATTGACGACACGGATAGAGTTCGCAGGATGCACGTTGTTGTCGATGTCGCCGTGCACGAGCATGAGGTGGCCCTTCAGGTTGGAGGCAATCTGAGGATTGGTCTCGATGGAATATACGAAGGTTGTGTCGCCGGCCTCGATCTTCTCTTTGATTCCGTGATGCTGTTCGCTCCACCAGCGGTTGTAGATGTTGTTGTCATGGTTGCCCGCGCAAGAAACGGCTGCCTTGAAGAAGTCAGGGTACTTGAGCATGGCTGCTGTGGACATGAATCCGCCGCCTGAGTGTCCGTGGATACCTACTCTGCCGAGGTCAATCCATGGATACTTCGCTCCGAGCTGTTGGATTGCATATTTCTGGTCCTCGAGACCGTAGTCGCGGAGGTTGCCGTAGCCGTAGTTGTGATACCATTTCGACCTGTCAGGATGGCCTCCCCTATTGCCGACTGTTATGACAATGAAGCCAAGCTGGGCAAGACGGTCTGTTCTGGTGAATCCCCTGCTCCAGCTGATGTTGTTGGCCTCGACCTGAGGACCCGGGTAAACGTAATCACATATAGGATAGACCTTTGTGGAGTCGAAGTCGAATGGCTTGTAGATTGCTCCGTGAAGGTCGGTAATGCCATCGGCAGCCTTCACCGTGAAACGCTCAGGGAATTTGTATCCGGCAGCGAAGAGGAGTGAGAAGTCAGCCTCGCCGAGGTCACAGACTTTCTTTCCGTTGGCGTCATAGAGGACTGAGAATGGCTTGTAATCCACTCGTGAGCAATTGGCAATGAAGTACTTGCCGTCTTCAGTAGCGATTGCGTCGATGTTCATGTCCGGCATGTCGAGCATCTTAGGCTCTCCGCCCTGGAGACTTACCCTATATACATGCATCTGATAAGGGTTCTCGCCTTTTTCCTTTCCGCAGGCACGGAACAGGATATAGCCTTCTTTTTCATTGACAGCGAGCACGTCGTCCACATGGTATGCGCCTTCGGTGAGATTGCGGAGCACCTTGCCGTCCAAGTCGCAGAGGTAGAGGTTCGCCCATCCGTTCCTTTCGGACCAATGGATGAGTTTCTTGCCGTTGTCAATGATTCTGAGCGCACGGCTCTCGACGTAGGTGTTCATCCTTTCAGCAATGACGGTCTTTGTAGAGTCGCTGTCAATGCCGACGTAGCAGATGTCCATGCGTTTGAGGTCGCGGCTCATTCTTGTCAGCCAGAAACCATCCGGGCCGCCGAGCCATTTGATGCTGCCGAATTCTTCGAACTGGTCATTGACAGTAGCCGGAGCGGACTGGAGTGACAGTTCCTGATCCTTGAAGGCATTGATTTTCACCGTGTGGGAGGTCCAGTCACCGGCATTGAAAACATACAAATGGCCGTGAGGGCCAGGCTCGCCCGGCATCTGGTATTTGTAGGTTTCGAGTGTCGGACGTGGTCTGCTGAGGGAGTTGATTACCCAGAAGTCTTTTACCGGGCTCATATCCCAGCGCATGACTGCGAGGTGCTTCGAATCCGGTGACCATACAAGTTCTGTCGGGAATACGCGTTTGGTCGTATCTGTCTCGGTATTGCCGTTGTAGTTGTTTATGCCATAGCAGAAATCCTTGTATCCGTCGCTTGTAATCCTATGTTCTACGATTGTGCTGTCCTTAGGGTCTTTGGCTGCCTTGCGCATATTCAAGGTGTCCATATAGAAGAGGTTCGAGTTCTTCATATAGACGCCTGTCATTCCGTCGGGGGATACGTTTGCCCATGAAGGATATTTGTCGTCTTTGTCTGTGGTAGCGTAAGTGAGGCTCTTGTCAGAAATCTTGTAACTGAAGTGGTATGTAAGCCTGTCGCCTGTAGATTTTCCTGTAGTGTCTTTCTTTTCCTGCGAGCTGACGATGTCGAATTTCAGGATACCATCATTCTCCGGATCAATGGAAAGGTTCCTCATAGGAAGGTGTTTTGCCTCGAACGGGTCGCGTACGATTCCGGTAATCTGCATTGCAAGCTTTTCCATGTCGAATGCCTTCTCGGTCTTGCCGAGTTTAGGGTCCGCAATGTAGTATTCTGTTCCTTCAGATGTCTTCCATGCATAGAGGAATTTGTCTCCGTTCCTGAACCACTGCGGTCTTACGGATGTCGAGAATACCATCTGTCCAACCCTCTTGGCAGAGAATCTTTCTGCCAATTCATAGTTCGGGGTACGAACCTTCCTGTCTTCGCGGCTCTGGGCCGAAAGACCTGATGCGATTAAAGTCAATGCTGCTGTGCAGACCACTGCTTGTTTTGCAAGTTTACTTATCATAATGTCAGTTTTGTATTTTTGTCCTTTCAAACTGCCGGAAAGCCCAGCACCATAAATGACAAATGTAAACAAAATAACGATATAAAAATAACTCGGAAAGATATTTTACGAAAAGTAAGCAGCAAAATCTTCCGTAACTGACCACACCGATATGGCATAGAGAGTGCTCCGGGGCCATCTGACGTGGCAGCGGGGGCCTTCTATAGGGTGGTCCAGTCACGCAAATGTGTCACAGACGCATCTGTGCGGTCATGACGCGTGGCCGACCACGGGATTCCATCGAGCCGCAAGATTCCGTGTAAAAAACCGGCCGATTTTACACGGAATATCATTTTTGAACGAAACGGGGTAAAATCAAGGCGTTTTTTACCCCGTTTTCTGTGCCTGTAGAGAAGAACACCGGTATGCCGACCGTCTCAAGATTTCGACCCTCTTGGCAGCCGCCGAATCAGAAATCACAGTGCTAAAGTATTCTATATCAATGTTATACTGAACAAAACAGGGCCTTAACAAGCTGTCAAGACCCCATTTCAAAACCACCTCTTGGCATTTCCCGAATCACGTAAATGACTGACCATCAATCGATAGCATTGACACAACGCTGTCAAGAGGGTCGAGATTTTTCGCTAACGAGATTAGCCACGCTGAGTGTGCCTTTTCTCTGCTCCTTGACGGAGGGGCCCTTGCAAATCACATGAAGCTCACGTACAGAGGCCGTTGGACTTTTTCCGAAGGAAGTCCTCAACAGGATCGAGTTCATGACGACTCATAACCGCACAAGTCCGCTTGAGCCCCGAAATTCAAAAATGGGATATTTTTTGAGATATTAAATAGAAAAAGTGGCCTACAGATACTTGTAAGCCACTTTTCAGCGGAGAGGACGAGATTCGAACTCGTGGTACGGTAAACCCGTACGTCAGTTTAGCAAACTGGTGGTTTCAGCCACTCACCCACCTCTCCGGAAATGCATTCCTTCGAGAGATTCGTTAACCGATTCTCCAAATAGGAATGCAAATATAAAACGAATATTCGGTTTTGCCAAAAATTTTTGACTACAATCCCAACTCTTCGATAATTCTAGACATTCCGGCATACTTGTCCAGAGTCCAGAGAATGTAGCGGATATCCACGCAGACACACTTGTTGTAGCCCGGAACGGCATACAAATCACTGGCGAGAGATTCCTTGTTGCCATCGAAAGCCAAGCCGATAACCTTACCCTCGGCATTGAGCACAGGGCTGCCGGAATTGCCGCCGGTAATATCGTTGTCTGTAAGGAAATCAGCAGGCATTGTCCCGGCAGGAGCAGAGCCGACAGGAGCCGGAGCAGCCTTTTTGCCGGAAGAAGGCATCTTCACAGCCCAACGCCCCCAATCACGAGACTCCAGCATTGACATAAACGCATCTGAAGGCTTGAAATCGCGATTCTCCGCGTCATATTTTTCAATGATTCCATTAGTCGAAGTCTGCCATGAGCACCATACTCCATCATGAGGCTCGATCGGGCCGACAGTACCATAAGTAATTCGCATTGTGGAATTTGCATCAGGATACTGGGCAATTCCCTTACCACTGCGCATCTCATAGAGAGCCTGAGTATATTCCTTGTTCAGCGCCAGAATCCTGTTACGCAGATTCATGTCATCATCAGTCTTGTTGAAATCAAGAATGCTGACATCCAAAAGAAGCTTCTTCAGCCTGTCATCATTGAACTGGGCAGGATTATTGAACGACTCCGCCTTTTCACGGGAAGCAACCATAGTTCCCTCCCAGATATAATCAGTCATCGCCTTGAAATCCGTACCGAACTTAGCGGAAAGTTCCCTCTGATAAGGACCGAAAAGAGACGTGTCAATGTTAGTGAAGTACTGTGACACAGAGTATTCCAGCAAATCGCGCTCTACCCTTGGATCCGTCTCAGAAACCCCTCTCATAAGGAATTTCTTCATCGGCTTGAACTTGCCGCGAGCACTGTTCATCCTCATGATGGTACGGCCAATGATAGTTCCACGGAAGAAAGTTTCACGGAAATAAGCCTTGTTGCGCTCCACGGCCTCTGTCTCATCATACATCTTTTTCAGATCCGACATGAGACTACCCCATCTGGCCTTACGTGCAGGATCGGCTTCTATCCATGCCTGCAACTCCTTCTCCTCAGACTCCTTTATAGCCTTGACTCCGAACCTCTTAAGACAGGCAGCCTCGCCTTCCTGCATTTCACCGATATTGCTGAGGCCGAAGAACGTATCAGAATACTTGAGCCATACAGCAGGGTCCGCATCCATCCAGCGGCGCATTATTTCCATCTGATTGCGTCTCAGTTCATTGGCAATCGGAAGAGTCACACGTTCCTGATAATCAGTCTCCAACGAAGACGCATAACGGTTGGTTCTGCCAGGATAGCCGATAACCATAGTATAGTCGCCAGGCTTATAACCATCCAAAGAGATATCCAGTTTGCGCAACGGCTTCAAAGGAACATTATCACTAGAATACTTTGCCGGTTTGCCGTCAGGAGACATATACACGCGATACATTGCGAAATCACATTTATGCTGAGGCCACTCCCAGTTGTCAGTATCACCACCGAATGCAGCCACAGAAACAGGAGGCGCAGCCACGAGACGCAGATCCTCATAGACATCATACAACGCCATGTAGTATTTCTCGCCTGCCCACATTGAATTCAGATAGGCCTCTTTTCCCGTGTTCTTCTTATATCTCGACTCCATAATATGGCTCACGCGACGCATTCCGCAAGGCAAACCTTTATCGGACAATTCCTTACGAAGATTCTGCACCTCAGCAGTAACATCCAGAACGCGTTTCAGGAAGAATACCTGCTTGTCCGGAATAGGCAACTCCTGGTCACTGCGCACAGCCCAATAACCCTCTTCCAGATAATTATGCTCAGGTGTACTCAGAGCGAAAACATCAGAATAAGCGCAGTGATGGTTTGTTATCAGAAGACCCTGGTCAGAAATTATACTTCCGGTACAATAGAACCCGAGAGATACTATCGCATCCGAAACAGCCGCACCCGGTGCATCCGCATTATAAATTTCCCCGGCCGAGAGCTTCAGACCCCTCTCCTGCATCTTCTTTTCCAACGCCGCGTTGATATCCTGAATCAGCCACATGCCCTCATCAGCAAAAGCTGTCGCCTGCCCCAATAAGACTCCGGCCAATGTCAATGCGGCCAGATACATTCTTTTCATTTTCATCGTATATTATATATTACGGATTATTAACATCTTAGCACTCCCGAGAAGTGCAATTCAGCAACATCATGGAAATGTTAAGAAACAATGACCCAACTTATCGGTTATTCTGACACCAGAACCTTCTCCAGCGCAGAGCCTTCATACGGCACTTCCACGCCAGGATTCTTGAACTTCAGCTTTGCATCCACTTCGCGGACATCATCCTTCTTGTAGGTGATGGTCCACTTGTCCATATTCAGAAGCTCCCAGACACGGTCAGCCGTCATAGGAGCGGCATATCGGATCATCAGAGCCGGAGTCAGGCTATTGTCAAGTTCGAGATAGACACCAATGATACCGTCATCCTTGGAAAGATGGTTGCTTACGAAAGGCAGATTTCTCAGGATAATCGGCTTCTCATAATTGGCATCCGGAATCTCATATACGAACTGAGGCTTGCCGGCGAACTCCTCTACCCTGCTGGAGAACTGGGCCTTGAACGGAGTGAACATCTTACGGATGAAAGACTCCGTAGAAATATAAGACTCGCCATCCTCAAGATCCACGAACTTGAAGTTCACAGGAGTAATCTTGGTGCCGCCGCCGTGGACAGGCATCTCAAGTTCCTTCATATTGACAATCTTCTTGAACCAGGCCTTGTCGGCAGTCTCAGAAGCATCCATATAGACACGGACAATGAGAGGACATGCAAACTCGGACTCGAGACCATATATCTTCTTGTCAGTCAGACGCATCTGGAGACCGAGATAATTCAGGTCCAGCTTGTCATACATATTCTCAGTACGGATAGTAACCACCTTGATACTGTCCACAGTCGCCATATCAGGAGTATTGACACGGAACTTGGAAGGAGTGAATACACTCTCCTGGATAATCTCAGGAGTAGTGGCAGCAGGATCATAAGTAATCACGGCCCTGTGGTGGGAAACAAACGTCTTCACGCCATGAACGCCCCTGATTTTCTCCAATTTAGCCTTGAAAGCCATAGAACTGCCGTAACACTTGACTGAACGCAGCCCCTCCATCTCCAGAGTTTTCAATGATGACGGATCCACCAGCTGCTTAACCGTACCATCCTCCAGAGTCTGCTCGATACCCCAGGTAACATTGATGGTAGGAAGCTCATACTTTCCGCCGGCCCAGAGACCGATACCCATGAGAACCAATGCAATGACAGCCGGAGCCAGCACGTTCCACACGTTGCGTCCGCCTTTCACGCACACACCGGTATGGATGGCATCCACAGGACAAACTGCCGTACATTCACCGCACAGAGTACAATCCACAGCCTTGACTGCACCGGCCCTGCAGCCAGCCACGTCAATGCCATAAGGACAAGCCTTCGTACAAAGGCCGCAATGCGTACACTTGGAGTCGTTCTTCATGATATGGAGCACCTGAAGCCTAGGTTTTCCGCAGAGGATTTCCAGCAGATAACCCACAACGCAGAACGCCGCAAGAAGAGCCCACCAAGGGACATTGACACCAATAGTTCCGAGCAGGTAATATGCAGCAGCAAGAACCACAATCCACACCCAGAACTTCAGAGAATTCGAAATTGCTCCGAGAGGACACAGATACTTGCACCAGAACATGTTGACCATGAAGCCGCAGAGAATCACAGCTGCAACTGAAATCAATGACATCCAGAGAGTTATCTCGCCCTTGAATCCGGTGGCCACAGCATAGTAAGGGTCAAGGTTCTTGCAGAACAACTCGCTCGCAGTAGCAGTAGAATAGAAAATCCAGAACAGAAGCACATACTTGATGACGCGGAGAACCTTGTCGGCAACAGTACCGTTCTTTACCACAATACCTCTCCAGCCGATAGTGTTGCGGAGTTTCATGAGAAGGTCCTGGACAGTTCCCAACGGGCAGAGATAACCGCAGAAAAGCTTGCTGAAAAGCACGACTGCAGCAGCCAGAACGATACCCATCACTATCTGCACCATGCTCATGCTGCATGGAAGTGAGCCTTTTACGAAGAATGTTGTCAATGCCTGAAGACCGCCCATAGGGCAATATGCCTCAGGGTTTGCAGGATCCTTGCCCGGGATGAGCAGGAAAACTGCCAATGCGGCCAGAACACCCCACTGAAGGAGATATTTAGGCCAATTCCTTTTGATTGTTGATTGTTTAGCCATTAAGTTTAGCATTACAGAAGCCGCCATCACACGACAACGGCTTCCAGTGTTTATGTTATATATTACTTGTTCTTCACACAACGCAGAGTCATACCGCATCCGCTGTGAACGAATGACATAGACAGACGTCCATCCTTATACTGGCTTCTGAATGTGGTCATCATGCCGAAATACTGGAGCGTATTGAGTTTGGTAGGCTCCTTGGAATCATAATTCGCCTTGTTGAATGTAGAAGAAGCGAAATATGTGATGGCAGGACTGCCGGCCAGAGCCTCATCATTGGTATTGTCCGCATCAATAGCGTTCTTGAGATACTGTCCGGTCGCACCGAACTTGGTAACCTGACGATAACCTACAAGTTCCGGATTCCATCCAAGTTCCTTGGCTTTCTTCACTGAGCCATAACCGGCTGCGGTATCCCAGAGCAATGCATCATCCTTCGTTATGGCTGCCTCATCATTGACACCTTTTGCTGAATAACCGCAAAGAGCAATATACTCACTTCTGGTAGGAACATGCCATCCGTTAGGGCAGATACCCTGCTTGCCCTCGAACGAAGCGGCATTGTCCACAGTGATTTCCTCACCGAAAATAGCCTGATAATCATAGAGATAACCCTTCTTGCTTACAAACTCGGCATCGGTAGAAGGAGTAGGCACCTTATCAACGATGGTATAAGGAGCCCAAATGTGTGACTCCGCAGCAGGATCTGAAGAAACAGTGTATCCCTCAGGAACATAACGCATAGACTGAGACATCCATACTGAACCGTCTGACATCTTCACTGTAGTATATTTCTCATTCTTGTAAATGAAATAACCGTCATATTCAGCAAAGTCAATGTAAGTAGGCACATCTCCGCCGATTTCACCGCCGTCACCCCAGTTCTCGATATTTCCGGAAATGGAAACCTTGATGTCTGAAGGCATAACCTTCACATTGATAGTATATTGGAGACCTTGCTTAAGTTCTGTAGAGACCAACTTCTGAGTAAGTTCCTTCCCAGTAGATGTAGTTACAGAAAGTTCAAAAGCAACTGTCTGAGGAACAACGATGGCGCTGTAAAGTTCACCATCAGTAACCGCATGAGCCTTGACAGCCTCGACAGCAGCACCCTCAGAAACCGCAGCAGTCATATTGACAAGGTCAATGTCAGCAGTTGTCTTGGAGCCACGAAGTTCAATAGAAGAAATACCGGACTGAGACTGGTTGTCCACAACAAGCGAAATCTTTGTCAACATGTGCTTGAAAGGCACCACAACGGCATTGACAGAAGGAGTAACTTCCTCTTTCTTGCCGGCTATGAAATCCGACGCACCATAACCTGAAGTCTGGTCCGCAGCAACCTTGAATGTAGAAGGCGCACCCTCAGAGGCATAAGGATAATATGCTGTCAATGTGGATGGTGTCAATGCCTCTGCATACCAGTTAAGTGTGCCTGAGAAAACATTGTCTGAATATGTAAGAAGCTGATTCTGTGCATACGCCACATCACCCTGCATGATGGTGACACCTACTTTGTCGCCATTCTCGAAATTGACATCGGTAACCTTGGTCATTACCGGAACAATCTTCACGAGTCCAGGAACAGGAGTCTCGATTCTTTCAGTCTGACAGCCGGCCAATACAGCCACAGCCGCAGCAAGTAAAATGACTTTTTTCATATCATTAACGTATTTATGTTTTAAAAATTAAAGCCAATTGTCAATGCTTCCCTGTTTCTGATTCTTCCAGCAGAGAATCCCTCGACAATGTCAAATTTCTTCTTCAGACGCGAAACACCCTCATAAGAAGCCTCGAGATAAACACCTTTCCTGAAATTATATCTGACGGAAAGACATCCATTGACCTTCGCACAAGTCTCATACGCAGTCATTGCTGCCTCATACTCCGAAAGACGGAACGGCTCATCTGAAGCCTCGATTCCTTGGGATTTCCAGTGATATTCATCATCCTTACCCTTCGACACATTGGCATTGACCTTCAAGTCGAAACGTCCGAACTTCACGAGGATGGAGGCAAAGACATTGAAAACATCTGCCCTGCAAGTATTTATGAACGGATAAGTCATCGTGGAAACCTCACGGTCCTGAGTCCAGCCAAGACCGGCATTGAAATACTCCCCTGAGTCGAGAAGAAGTTCCCACTCGGCACCGGCATTGATGCTCTGGCGAGTAAAGATGTTATTCGTGCCATACTTGCGGGTCGTGGTGACACCGTTCTCAGTAACGTCCTCCAGAACATTCTCGTCATTGTCCTGAGTCCTGATAGAATAGCGTCCTCTGAGATAATGGCTGTGCCCGTTGCCAGGAATCCTGTAGTCCATTTTCACGCCCATGGACCAGCCATCGAAGTTGTACCAGATTTTCTGCTTCTCACCTGTGCTTCCGTGACTTGCCAATGTCTCGATTTCGGCATAGAAGTTCCGCCACTGAATCTGCGCGGCGCCGCCGTTTGTCAGTTCCCTGGACGGAAAACCGATGACTCCGGCTTCCTTGATGTGCAGGCCGGAATTGTCCCAGATATCCTGGACACCATACATAAGGCCCTTGTCAATGAAAGCGTAATATACTCCTGAAGTGATTCCAAGTTCCTCAGCTGTAATCGTTTCCGAAGTCTTGGAGAAAACGTAGCTTGCACCCAATGCCAAGTCTCCGCGATGCCACATGATACTTGGAGCGAAAGTCATGTCCAAGAGAAAATTCGTATGACGCAGATCCTTACGCTTCGTATAGTTCTCAGCTGTAAAGTACAGTTTTCCTCCAAGTCGCCAACTGTCATTCAGATCAACGGCAATTCCTCCGAGGAAAGAATAGGTCTGTCTGGTCTTGCGGCCAGGAGTAAACTCGTAGATGTCCACCGGATAGTAACCGGGACGTGCCGACATTGATCCACATGCCTTCTGGCTCTCTGCATTCCGGAAAGAAAATGCCCCGATCATGGAGAACTTCTTCAGATGGGTTATGGTACCGGCCTCGGCGCCTGCACTCCAGATAGTCTTAGGATCATTGACATCCCTGAAACCACCGCTGGTATAATCAGCTCCGAGTTCAGCGTAAGATACTGTCAATGAGTCTGTCCGCAATCCGTTGACGTTCCTGCCGGCATTCCAGAAATCCCTGCGTTCCACAATGTCGAATGTCTGCGCAAACAGTCCCGCAGACCAGAAAAGAAGGGCCGCAGCCACTGTTATTTTCAATGTCTTATTCATGGAGCGACTGTTTTTCACGTTCATAAAAATCATTGGTAGAGTTATTTGTATCGGCCAGGATTTCATATCCGAAAGTCTGGCTTGATGCTTCATCAGCCTTACGGAAAAGAGTATGTCCCTGGTATGAGCCGGAGAATTCTACCGCACCTGCATCAATGTCAGGACAGAGTCTCTTCTTGTTGGAACCGCCCTTAACGAACACCTCTACACCGTCAATCACCCAATCAATCGGGAGTTTGACAATGTTTTCGCTGGTCGAACCCGGCTTAGGAATGACGTTTCCGGATTCAGCCACGAACTCTTTCATCGTAGTACCCTCAGGCGCCCTGAAAATTACGGTTGCAGGGGAATTGATAGAGAAAGTAAAGGCATTGGCCTTTCCGGTCTTTATCACCACGTCCAGAATATGGTCCTGCCGGATGTTGTTGCCCGGCGCCGGATGGAAATTCGGATTCGGGAAGTATGTCGTGTTATAACATACGAAATACTGCGAATTATTGAGATTCACCGAGTTAGGATACTTCGAATGATGATCTATCGCTCCGAAGACCACTATCACGGCATCTCCTCCAGGTTCCAGAGGGAATGCAGTGCCGTCCCCGCCTATCTGCCAGACAGCCTGAGAGAGAGGAATGAAATCAGGATAAATGGTCTCGCCGGTAGCAGGATCAGTCGTCACCCAAACATTGGTCCCGACAGAATTGGAAGGGTCGAGAGCACCGAAACACAATCCGTCAAGATACTGGACCTCAGAGGTATTGTTGTGCAGAATCACGTAAGAATCACCCATATAGTTACCCTGCTCAGGATATTTCGTACAGCCTCCGCAATAGATTTCCTTGAAAACAATCTTTCCTGAACGGGAGTCCTTTACGGGAAGTTTGACCTCCTTCACGCCTGCCTCTCCCAGAATGACCTTGTCGATGGCTCCGTTATACGAAACTCCATCATGGCTGTAACTAAAAGTCACTCTGTAACTTCCGGCAGGCAATTCCAGAACGGCCGTTCCATCCTCTCCGGTATTTTGGGAATACTTGTTGCCGAGATTCCTTTCTGTCACGGACACGGGAACGCCAATTTTCTGCGCCTCGGGAAATCCTTCAGGATAAACCGGATCCACGACCAGACGATATAGTCCCCCGTCATACGGGTCCCCGGACTTGATGCTTACGCAAGAGGCCAAGGTCAATGCTGCAAATATCAGATATATAAATTTCTTCATAACTGTCAGAATTTAAGTCTGCAAGTAAGTCCATAATAGAATGCCGGAGTAAAGATCGCACTCACTCCCGTAGCCTTGGAGGTAACGTACATTCGCGAATTCGTAAAGTTGTTCGCGAAGAATGAAAGCGAGACATGGTCTCCGATTTCCTTTGTAACACTCAGATTGGCAGAAAGATATGCTCCATAGCCATCCTGAGAGAAAGTATATGCGTTACCTGACTTTATGATGAGGTTCGCAAAAGCCGGATCGGAAGCCTCCTTGTCCGTAAAGTCATGAACATCGCCATTCTCATCCATATACTTCACAGGACGTATAGCCGTGTAATTATTTGAATCATAGATACTTCCGCCTATCGATTCCACTCCGTCAGCATTGACATTATACGCATACTCCTTGCCTTTATATCTCGACAGGTTGCGGAAGCGGCTCAGAAGAGACATTTCCAGACGGCAGGTGATGACAATTCTCGCCTCCGGAATATGGGTTATGGCCGTCAGGTTCGCGTTCAGGGAATGGGACTCTTTGCCGTTGAAAGTTCCTGATTCTCCGCCATTTGCATAAATACCTACATACTGGTAAGACCTATTTGACAACGACGTATGAGACCATCCTGTCCTATAGGTCCAGTTAAGGGTATTGTCAATGTAGTGAGTGTATGCATAATTGGCATCCAGTCTGAACTTGGTCCTTATCGGAGCAATTTCCGGGAAGTCAACTATAAGTTCGGCCCCGGTCCTGTAGATGTCATCTCCATTTCCAGGCATCTGTGACTCGAAGAACGTCTTGTCGGTCACCTTGGTAGCCATCGGTGTCCAGAACTCCTCGTTGCCGCCTCTCATGTAAACCTGGCCGGTCTGACTATCGACACGTATCTCAGGATTGTCCGGGACCGTATAGCCGGAAGGAACGGACATGATGTTGTAGGAGAACGGAGTGTAGATGTTCTGGTAGGTATATGGATTCTTTGTCTTGTTGAAGAATCCTACGAGAGAAACGGATGTGCGCAGGAAGTATGCTTCAATGCCAAACTCTGCATTATAGTTCTTCTGCCATTTCAGATTTTCATTGAAAAGCATCTTATATGGCTGAGTATAATACACATACGAAGAAGAGTCGCCATGAGAGAATCCGAAAGTCTGAATATCGCGGTACTTCTGCACAGGATAGAGGATATAGAATGAAGGCAGTTTTTCGCTCACTCCCCAGCCGCCACGGATGGACAGGTTGTCGGAAATCTTCCACTTTGCATTGAACCTTGGAGAAAGACTGCTTACGTTCTTGTAATCGGTATCTTTCACGAATAGGTTTTCAAGACGGAGACCGGCAGAAATCTGAAGTGAGGTTTTTCCTATCGGGAATGTGAAGTCCTCTTCGATGTATGCTGCCACGTTGTGCATGAAAGGATACTGGCTGTAAGGCCTTGGTCTATATCCATTTGCAGCAACTGAAGGGTCCTTGTAATACTCACCTTCCCCGACATTTCCATTAGCTTTCCACTGCACGCCGGCCTTCAGTTTGCTCAGCCTCTTGCCGGATTTTTTGAACCACTCGTATTTCAGGGAAGCCGCATAGTCAAGTTCCTTGGAGTCAATGACTTTGTCAGAGAAATAGCTTACCGGAAGCCTGTCGGCAAGATAGTATCCGGCAAGTTCCGAATGTACGGCAGGCAAAATCGATGCTGAAGAGCCATAAGCGTGATCCTGCGAACGGTTGTCGTTGTAATTCACAGATGCATCCAGTTTCAGGTTCGTGATCCAAGACTTGCGCAGAAGCCATGTAAGAGATGTATTCGCTCTTAACACATTGTCTCTCACCTTACTCCATGTCCCCTTATACGCATCAGGATCATTCTCGGTATTCATTCCGCCGATGTTTCCGGTGGCACCGGCTTCGAATTTCAACACACTCTTGAAAGTGTTGCTGTAAGATGCTGAAAATCCGCGCCTTGTGTAAGAAGTATATGGAGATGAAAGTTTCTGTGTCGCACGAGTCCATTCAGCACTGACATTGAGGACTCCCCTATTTTTCATAAGGTCAATGCCTTTGGACGCAGATGCCTGATAGGTTCTTGGATTTACGGCGAAAGTTATATTCCACGGAGTAAGTCCCTTACGGGTGTTGATTCTTACCATTCCGCTGTTTAGGTCTCCGTATTCAGCTGAAGGAACGCCAGTTATGACTTCGATGGACTGGACGTTCTCTGTAGAGATGTTTCTGGTTCCGGTTCCTGACATTGACCCGAAAGAAGCATTGTTTCCGACCCTTACACCATCGACTTCCAGCGCAGTTCCGAATGCGGCATTTCCGGCAGCGAGGCCTCCTGAGCGCAACGACACCGCATTGTCTGTCGTAAGGTCCGGATTTACGGTTTTTCCGCCCGGAAGAAGGGCGCTGATATCTGTAACATTGGACATTTGGAGATGGTTCAATGCATTCGCACCGAACTTCAGTGATGTGTTCATGCCCTCCTTGTCCCGCTCGGCCGTAACCACTACGCTATTGAGAGCCAATGTATTCTGATCCAGTTTGATAGTGAGGTTAGGAATGTCTTTCTTTACAACGAATGAGAGTCGCTTATCTACAAAGCCAAGACAAGAGAACTGCACTGCATAGTCGCCAGGTCTGATATCCGGCAGAAAGAATGTTCCATTTTCATCAGATATGGCCCAAATACCGGTATCTTCCACATTGACAGCGGCACCTATCACAGGTTCGCCAGTCTTGGCATCTACGACCTTTCCTGAAATACTGAAAAGCGCCCTGTTTTGCTGGGCGGTCATGACATCTGCAGAAACAAGCAAGAGTATCATGAGCAGAAATTGCCTAAATTGTTTCATCTGCATCTTCTATTTGCATCTTCACAAATATAACGAATGTATTTGGAAATCCGCCTCACAAATACCACGAATTTTTCGTAAATTTGTATGTTTTGCCGCCTGTCCTACAAAGGAAAACGGCACTAATTTATAATCGCCTTAAAATCAGCATAAAATGGCTTTTGTACACCTTCACGTCCATACACAATACTCTATCCTTGACGGCCAGTCTTCCATAGAAAACCTGTTCAACAGGGCGGAAGAGCTTGGCATGCCCGGTCTTGCGATCACGGACCACGGCAACATGTACGGAGTGAAGGAATTCTTCAAGTTCGCGGCCAAACATCCGAGCGTGAAACCTATCATCGGATGCGAAATCTACGTATCCAAGGGTGACCACAGACTGAAGGAAAAAGGTTATTACCACCTTATCCTGCTTGCCAAAAACTATAACGGATACAAGAACCTGATGAAGATTGTCTCCACAGGACACATCGAGGGAATGTATTATAAGCCAAGGGTTTCACATGAAGTTATCGCCAAGTATCATCAGGACCTGATATGCTCGTCAGCATGTATGGCGGGTGAAATTCCGAGAATGATTCTGGACGGAGACATAGCAGGTGCAGAGAAAGCGATAGAGTGGCACAAGAGCGTTTTCGGGGACGATTACTATCTGGAGGTCATGCTCCACAAGACCGAAATCCCAGGACTGTCCCTGGAGGTCTATGAAAAAGAGAAAGAGTACGACGAAGTCATCTTCGACCTCGCCGAGAAGCATGGCGTAAAGGTTATCGCAACAAACGACGCCCACTTCGTAAGAAAGGAGGACGGACCGGCTCATGACAGGCTTATCTGCCTGACTACCAATGCCTATATTGATGATGTCGATAGGCTCCGGTACACACAGCAGGAATACCTGAAGAGCGAGGAGGAGATGGCAGCTTTGTTCCCGGACCATCCGGAAGTCATCTCGAATACTCTGGAAATCTGCGACAAGGTAGAGAGCTATACCATTGACCGAGGCCACGTGCTTCCGAAATTCCAGATTGATCCTGAGTTCCTCGCTGACATTGACAATCAGCTGGAAAAATACAAGGGTGTCATTGACGCGGGCAGGTGCGACGAAAAGGGCAACGACCGTGGTGAGGAGTTCCGTCATTCTGTAGCCTTCCTCTGCCATCTGTGCTACAAGGGAGCGAAGGAGCGCTACGGAGACGTTCTGGATGAGGAAACTTCGGAGCGTCTGGATTTCGAGCTCAAGACCATCTCCAGAATGGGTTTCCCGGACTACTTCCTCATCGTCCAGGACTATATCGCGGCAGCCAGAGCCCAAGGTATATCTGTCGGTCCGGGACGTGGTTCCGCTGCCGGTTCTGCGGTTGCTTACTGCTTGGGTATCACCAACTTGGACCCTATCAAGTACGACCTCCTGTTCGAGCGTTTCCTTAATCCGGAGCGTGTGTCAATGCCGGATATTGATGTTGACTTCGATGATGACGGACGTTATCGTGTCATCCAGTATGTGCAGGACAGATATGGTGTCGATCATGTTTCCCATGTCATCACTTTCGGTACGATGGCGGCAAAGGGCGCCATCAAGGACGTCGCACGAATCAGCAGGCTTCCACTGGAAGAGTCCAACAGGCTCACCAAGATGATTCCGGACAAGCCGATTACCATCACGGAAACTTCCGAGGTAGAATTGAAGGAGGACGAAGTGCCGGAGGAGGGTGACAAAATCATTGAAAAAGACGGAAAGCGTTTCAAGGTCGTAAAGAAGGAGTCCGAGAAGAAGCCGACGCTGAAGAACTGCGTCAAATATGTTCCCGAGCTGAAGAACGAGCTTGAAAACGGCTCGGAACTGGTGAAGGAAGTTCTGAAATATGCCCTCCAGCTTGAGGGTTGCATCCGCCAGATCGGTATCCATGCCTGCGCGATGATTATCGGACGAGGCAACCTCACTGACTACATTCCTATCACTCTGGGTATGGATAAGGCTACCAACCAGAAGGTTTGGGTGTCCCAGTATGAGGGTTCGTTCATCGAGGACGTAGGTATGCTGAAGATGGACTTCCTCGGCCTCAAGACATTGACAATCATCAAGATATGCCTTGCCGAAGTCAAGAAGAGATTCGGCATTGACATTGACATCGAAAAAATTCCGATTGACGACCCGAAGGCTTATGAGATTTATTCGAATGGCGATACGAAGAGTGTGTTCCAGTTCGAGTCCCCGGGTATGATGGAGTGGCTCCAGAAGCTGCATCCGGAGCGTTTCGAGGACCTTATCGCGATGAATGCGCTGTATCGTCCGGGTCCGATGGACTACATTCCGTCCTTCGTTGCCAGAAAACGAGGCGACGAGCCGATTACGTATGACCTTCCGGCCATGGAGGAGTTCCTGAAGGAGACCTATGGTGTCACCGTCTATCAGGAGCAGGTCATGCTTATCTCACAGAAGGTTGCAGGCTTCTCGAAAGGTAAGGCGGACAAACTGCGTAAAGCGATGGGTAAGAAGAAGATAGACATTCTTCAGTCGCTTTATGGAGAGTTCATTGAGGGCGGAAAGAAGAACGGCCATCCTGAGGATGTGCTGAAGAAGATTTGGAAAGACTGGGAGAAATTCGCTTCCTACGCTTTCAACAAATCCCATGCGACGTGCTATGCCTGGGTAAGTTACCAGACAGGCTGGCTGAAGGCCCACTACCCGTCCGAGTTCCAGGCTGCCAACTTGAGTATCAACAAGAGCAACATGACTGAGATTCAGGCCATTATGGCGGACTGCAAGAAGCACCATATTAGGGTTCTGAATCCGGATGTGAATGAGAGTGAATCCAATTTCACCGTCAACAAGAACGGAGATATCCGCTTCGGTATGGGCGGAATGAAGGGTTTCGGTGCCAATATCGTGGATGCCATCGTCAAGGAGCGTGAGGAAAGGGGCCTGTTCGCGGACGTTTATGATTTCTGTGTCAGAATGTGCGGAATCGTGAACAGAAAGGCCATGGAATCATTGATTTACGCCGGCGCGTTCGACTCCTTCGGCATTGACAGGAACCAGTACTTCATTAACGGAAGAAGCGGTCTTCCTTTCCTCGATGACATCATGAATTATGCTTCTGTGACCGTGCAGAATGCAGAGGATGATGCGGCCTCGCTTTTCGGTGATGCTGAGGAACTTAAGATAGAGAAACCAGAGCCGCCGGCATTGACCGTGGAGCCGGATATCCTGGAGACTCTCCAGAAGGAAAAGGAAATCGTGGGCATGTACCTGTCCGACCATCCTCTGAAGAAATTCGAGTTCGAACTTGATACTTTCACCTCATGCAAACTGTCTGAGGTTGACGACATTATCGCTGAGTGCAACAAGACCAAAACCATGAGGAAACTGAATCTTGCGGGACTCATCACCTCGGTGGAGACCAAGCAATCCAAGACAGGACGTCCTTACGCCAAAATCATCGTGGAGGACTTCAGCGGTTCCAGGGATTTCGTGTTCTTCGGCAAGGAATACGAGAATTATCTCGAGTATCTGAAGGACCATACCACGATTTTCATCGAAGGTACTGTCAAGGAGGCCTGGTTCGGCAAAGATGACCCGAACAAGCCTGCAAATGTCCCTTACAAGTTCAGAATCAATAAGATGTCCCTGCTCGGCAATATCGCCGATTCTCTGATTGACGGCTTCTCGATAGAGGTGCCTGACCATGTCCTGAGCCCCGATTTCAGAAAGAAGCTGAAGAGCGTGCTCAAGACGCACAAGGGAACAATTCCGCTTTCAATGTATGTGAGCGACCACAAGACCGAATATGGCGTCGATTTCATCGCCCGCAAGTACCCTGTCAATGTCTCAGCCGATTTCATCGCGGACCTGCGGGACCTCGGGCTCAGGCACAAGGTAACATTGAAAAACACCTAGACAGAATTTGTCAATGCCGGAGTATCAGTCAGTTACGGCTCCGGCGACGATATTGGCAAGTACGGCGCGAAGCCTTCCGACGCTGCCCTTATCCTCAGGATGCACCCTATGGGCCAGGATTATCAATGCAGTGCGGCTGTCCAGGTCCATCGTGACGGACGTGCCGGTGTAGCCCGTATGGCAAATCGTATTTTCTCTGCTGAAAAGGTCGCCCCGCGGGCCTGAATGGGAACTGTTGTGGTCCCAGCCAAGTGCCCGTCCGACTTTCGGATCAATGTCAGCAGGTACGGAGCTCATCAGTTTCACGGTCGCCGGAGACAGTATCCTGACACCATTGAACTCTCCCCCATTCATGATGGCCGCGCAGATTACACTCATATCCGTCGCGTCGGAAAAAATGCCCGCATTACCTGAGTTTCCTGAATTTATCAGCCTGGCCAGAGGGTCATGAACCATTCCCAGAAGCGGTTTGCCGTCCGCCTGCACCTCCGTAGGAGCACATAATCCCTTCAGTTCATCATAAGAGACACCATAAGCGTCTTTCCCTTCAGAAATGAAGTCCAGGTCCATATAGTGGGTATGGCACAATCCAAGTGGCCTGAAAATATGATTCAAGGCATAGTCGCAAAGCCTCTCCCCTGTCACCTTCTCCAGAATGGCCTGAAGCGTCACGAAATTCAGGCAACTGTACATAAAATCCGTTCCCGGCCTGAAGTTTCTGCCGGACTCGCGTGCAATAAACCTCACAAGTGAATCAGGAGAATCCTGCCCGTATTTTTCAATGTAAGACGACACACTTATGTACGGGTCAATGCCGGAGGAGTGGGTCAGGAGGTGTTCTATGGTTATATCCTCCTTTTCATCATCCGCTGAGCCGGCAGGTTTCCAGCCGCGAAATCCAGGAATGTACCTGTCCACATTGTCATGAAGCCTGACTTTGCCTTCTTCTATCAGTTGCATGAAAGCCAATGTGGTACCGACGCATTTGCTGCAGGACGCAAGGTCAAACATGACGTCACGGGTCATCCTGGCAGTGTCAGGAACGACAGATTTGTTTCCGAAGGCCTTGAGATACACTATCTTGTCCTCCCTGACCACCGAAACTACCGCCCCGGGAATTATATGATTCCCGATGGCATCCCACACGGCACTGTCAATGAGATGCAATCTGGACTCGTCCATTCCCATTGACCTTGGCGACACTTCTTCGATAGGAGCCTTTCCGCCAAACGGCTCCGCCTGCTTTTTCCTCCCTTCGGCATTGACAGAAAATGCTACAGCCGCCATTACGGCAACCGTAGCATATTTTACGATACTTCTCATATCTTAAACATTGTATTTCACATAGTTACAGAATGCGCGCAACTCTTAGAAAACCAATACCGCCTTTACCGGGAAATGGTCCGAAATGAATGTCCTTTCCATATAAGGCTTCCTCACTACCTCGAACACCGGAGCAGCGCTGAATCCGGAATAATAGATATAGTCAATGGTAGCCTTCGATTTTCCCCATCCGTTGTAAGTGTAGTCCTTATCGGTCTTGACAGCAGATTCACGGGCACTTGTCATCATTGAATTAAGACCTTCAAGCACAGGATCAGTGGGCTCGACATTGAAGTCTCCCGTCAGAATCATAGGATATCCCTCCTTGTTCATTTCCTTTATCTTATTGACAATGAGCTCAAGACCTTTTCTCTGGGCCTCGCGTCCGACATGGTCAAGATGGGTATTGACATAGTAGAATTTCCTACCGTTCTTCTTGTCTTTCATGAGGGTCCATGTGGCAGTCCTCACACAGGCCGCGTCCCATCCTTTGGACGGCTTGTCCGGAGTCTCTGAAAGCCAGTAAGTTCCCCATTTCAGAAGCTGAACGGTCTTCGTGTTGTAGAAGATGGACATATGCTCTCCCTTGTGCTTTCCGTCCTCACGTCCCACTCCGACGCACTTGTATCCTTGGCAGTACTCGTCCATATATCTGACCTGATAATCAAAGGCTTCCTGCAGGCCGAACACGTCTGGCTTCTGGTCGTCGATCATCAATGCGGATGCCGGATACCTGTATTCCCATGAGTTCGTGCCGTCTTTCGCCTCGCCCATTCTTATATTGTAGGAAATGACTGTTATTTCATCGGGAGTGTCGCCTGCTGCGCGTGCGGCAGGAATGAATGTCAATGCAAAAGCAATGATTGCAAGGATGTTTCTGATTTTCATGATTTCGTTGGTTTTTACAAAATTAGGACTTTTTGGCGGTTATGACAACAACTCATTTCCATATATCTCCGCAAATGGTCGGTTTTTTATTACGGGTACGCCTCTGATAAACAGTATCTGAAAATAAAATATTATTTTTGTGGATTTCAAACGGATTCTAACTCATGGAAAAGAAAAATTTCAGTGATATCGGCAAGGTGGAAGCGATAAGGCAACTTTTCGAGGTTTCCCCTTTTAAACAAAAAGATGGTACTGCATTTCTTAGCGGAGAAAAAGGAGGGATTGTAAGAACAGCCTCTCGTCTCTGGCTTGAAGGCATTGACTTCGATCTTACTTATTTTCCTCTGAAGCATCTCGGATACAAGTGTGTGGTCGGAACAGTGGGTGAACTTTATGCTTCGCTCGCAAGACCTCAGTCAATTTCCGTCAGACTTGGCATTTCTGCCAAACTTGACCTTCCTCAGGTGACGGAATTATGGAACGGCATCTGTGCAGCAGCGGAAGAGCATCATATCAGTAGAGCCGATTTAGACCTGATTCCATCACGTAACGGATTGACAATCAGTATAGTAGTTACCGGTTTGACTTCTCCTGAAGTCTCTGAGAATCGAAAATCCGCGAACAGCAAGGACCTTATATGTATTTCCGGAAATGTCGGAGGGGCATTTTTGGGCATGAGTCTGCTTGAGGCGGAAAAACGCAAGTTCGAAAAGGCGGGCGACTTGACCGGAACTCCTGACATTGAAAAATACAAGATGCTGGTCGGTGCTTATCTGAAACCTGAGATCAATCCTGACATTGTCAGTGAACTTTCAGATTCGGACATAATTCCTTCTTATGGATATCTCGCAGACAGGGGACTTGCGGACATGGCAAAGAGGCTGAACCGCGACAGCGGCCTGGGCGTGAAACTTTATTCCAACCAGATTCCTTTCGAGGGCAATTCCTTCGAGGCAGGAAAGAAACTTAACATTGACCCTGTTGCTGCCGCAATGAACGGCGGTGATGATTTCCGTATCGTCTATGTCGTGCCGATTTCGAAGTATGAGACTTTCCGTCACGATTTTCAGACTTTCTCTATCATCGGCCATTTGGCAAAGCCTGAGGTCGGCACTGTCGTCGTGACTCCGGAGGGAGCCGAACTTCCTCTCCATGCGCAGGGCTGGAAAGAAAATGAATAAATGATTCAAGTTTCGCACTTGCGAAACTTGAGCAACTAATAAATAAAACCGAACATGAAAATCTTTTCAATTGTCATCATGGCAGCCGCCATGGTCTTCATGCCAGTTGACGCTTCCGCACAGAAGCTGGGCTACAAACTTGCTAAACAGTAGTTTGACGGACATATTAAAAAATCCCCGGAGTATTCTGATGTACTTCGGGGATTTTTTATGACGTTGTTTCAGGCGATTTTAGCCGTCGATTCCTCTGAGAAGGTTAGACATGTTGACCTTCTTGTCGATCATGGCACGGAGCTCTGAAATAGGCACTCTGACCTGTTCCATGGTGTCACGGTCACGGACTGTAACGCAATGATCCTTGAGAGAATCGTGATCGACAGTTACGCAGAACGGAGTACCGATGGCATCCTGACGACGATATCTCTTTCCGATACTGTCTTTCTCATCGTACTGATAGTTGAAATCGTATCTGATTTCCTTGACAACTTCCTGTGCGAGTTCAGGGAGACCATCTTTCTTCAGAAGAGGAAGAATGGCAACCTTGACAGGAGCAAGCGGAGCCGGAATGCTGAGGACTACACGTGACTCACCGTTCTCAAGTTCCTCTACCTTATAAGAGTGTGAAAGTACAGCGAGGAACATACGGTCAACACCGATAGATGTCTCTACGCAATACGGAGTATAGCTTTCGCCCGTTTCAGGATCGAAGTACTGGATCTTCTTTCCGGAAAGTTTCGCATGATTCGAAAGGTCGAAGTCAGTTCTTGAATGAATACCCTCGAGTTCCTTGAAACCGAATGGGAAATTGAACTCGATATCGGTAGCGGCATTGGCATAGTGGGCAAGTTTCTCATGGTCGTGGAAACGATAGTTCTCAGCTCCCATACCGAGGTTCACATGCCACTTCAAACGGGTTTCCTTCCAATATTTGAAGAACTCCATTTCAGTTCCAGGCTTGCAGAAGAATTCCATCTCCATCTGCTCGAACTCTCTCATACGGAAGATGAACTGACGTGCGACAATCTCATTCCTGAATGCCTTTCCGATCTGCGCGATACCGAAAGGTATCTTGTTGCGGCCGGTCTTCTGGACATTAAGATACTCGACGAAGATACCCTGTGCCGTCTCCGGACGAAGATAGATCTTTTCATCAGCCTCTCCGGTGTTGCTGATCTGGGTGCTGAACATCAAGTTGAACTGACGTACATCTGTCCAGTTTGCTGTACCTGAGATAGGACAAACAATACCGCAATCGAGTATTATCTGCTTATATTCCTTAAGGTCATTGGCCTGCTCGGCTGCAACGTATCTTGAGTGTACAGCCTCGTATTTGGCCTTCTCGCGGAGCACGTTAGGGTTTGTCTCGCGGAACTTCTCCTCGTCGAAATTCTCACCGAACTTCTTGCGGCCCTTGGCAACTTCCTTCTCTATTTTCTCTTCGATTTTGCCGAGATAATCCTCGATAAGGTTGTCTGCACGATATCTTTTCTTGGAATCCTTATTGTCGATAAGAGGATCGTTGAACGCAGCTACATGGCCTGATGCAACCCAAACCTTAGGATGCATGAAGATGCAAGAGTCAATGCCGACAACATTCTCGTGAAGGCGGGTCATAGCCTCCCACCAATATCTCTTGATGTTGTTCTTAAGTTCTACGCCCATCTGACCGTAATCATAAACGGCAGCCAGTCCATCATAGATTTCGCTTGAAGGAAAAATGAAACCATATTCCTTGCAGTGCGCAACTAGGACTTTGAAAAGTTCATCCTGTGTCATAACAGATATATTATTTAATTAATAATCAATTGGAATGCCCCTGTTACGGGCATTTTTGTTCTTCACGTGCAAAACGCAAATTTACGCATTTGTTTTCAAATACCGCAGAGTAATCATCTGTTTCTCTTGAAGACCTCCGGAAATGCCTCCTTCTCCTCCTCAGAGACAATCTGTCTCAATGGAATCATGACGAAATCACGCTCCGACATCAAAGGATGAGGAATAGTAAGTACTTTATTATCAATATATTGCTTACCATAAAGGAGTATATCAATGTCAATCGGCCGGGAATGATACACCCTCTTCCCATCCGTATCGAATTCGACGACCTCGTCCCGTCCCATGGACTTTTCTATCCGCTTGCACTCCTTAAGAAGCGATAGAGGAGTAACTTGCTCATTAACAAAGACTTCGGCCGCGCAGTTCAGAAACTTCACATCAGCATTGAAACCCCAGGGTTCGGTCTCGATAAGGTCTGAAACCTTGACGACGCTCACGCCATCCACATCGTCCAGCATTGACAATGCCAATCTTATGTTCGCCTCGCGGTCGCCCTCGTTGGACCCCAGCCCGAGATAAACGTCAATGCCAGCCTTTTCCATCAGTCGTCAACGTCTAATCCGAGGTCGAGTCGTGCTTCTTCTGAGAGCATGCTCTTGTCCCACACAGGTTCGAAAACGAGTTCAATGTTGCAGGATTTGATTCCCGGGACATCCTCGACAGATGTCTTTACCTCAGCCATCACCTCGTCCGCCATCGGGCAATTAGGCGCTGTAAACGTCATTTTGATGGCAACGTCATGCTCCTTGTTTATCACCAGTTCATATATGAGTCCCAAGTCATAAATGTTCACTGGAATTTCAGGGTCATATACTTGTTTCAATGCCTTGATGACATCCGTGTACAATGGAGCAAGTGCTTTTGCATCTTCTGCAGTAAGCACCTCCTGCTCTGTATTCTTATTCTCTTCCATAACCAATTTTGTATCTTACTTGGCTGAGTTTTCCAATGCCACAGCCTTAATCGTAGCTATCATTGATGCCAATCCATTCGCCCTCGTCGGTGACAGATTTTCCTTCAGACCTATCTTTTCAATGAAACTGAAATCTGATGATGCGATTTCTTCCGGTGTACGGCCTGAGTAAATGCTGACAAGAAGGGATATTATACCCTTGGTTATGATGGCATCACTGTCGGCTGTGAACCACAGCTTCCCGTCTTTCATCTGATAGTCCAGCCAAACCCTGGACTGACATCCTTTGATGAGCCTGTCATCTGTCTTGGATGAATCAGGATAAGGTGCCAGATTCTTTCCCAAGTCTATCAGATACTCGTATTTGTCCAGCCATTCGTCATACATGGAGAAGGAATCTACTACTTCGTCCTCCGCTTCCTTCAATGTTTTGATATTGTTTTCCATCTTCCTATCGTAACATATTAATAGCCTTGTCCAACGATTTCATGAAATATTCTGCCTCGTCCATTGTGTTGTAAGGGGCCAATGATATCCTCAGCATACCTGTAACACCGAATCTGTCCATAACAGGTTCCGCACACATCTGACCCGAACGCGCAGCGATTCCCATCTTGTCTAAAATCAATGCCAGATCTTCGTGGTGTGCACCTTTCACAGTGAATGAGAAAAGCGGAATCTTCTCAGATGTTCCACGCGGAACTCCATACAAAGTAATCCTGTCATCGTTCATCAATGCGTTATACATATAATCCCTTACAGAGTCGTAATAAGCAGAAACTTCCCTGTCGCGCATCATCTTTGCCACCTCAATAGCCGGTTTCAATGTCGGTACACCGGTAAAGTTCAGTGTGCCCGCCTCGAATTTTTCAGGGAGCGGAGCATATGTCGTACCGCTGAACTTAACGGTAGCAATCATCTCTCCCCCGCCCATATAAGGAGGCATCTGCTCAAGCCAATGTTTCTTTCCGTAAAGTACACCTACGCCTGTCGCTGCATACAGTTTATGTCCGGAAAAAGCATAGAAATCGCAGTCGATTTTCCGTACATCCATTCCTTCATGGACAACACCCTGGGCGCCATCAATCAAAACGGGAACATTCTTGGAGTGGCAGATTCTTACGATTTCGTCGATAGAATTGATGATTCCGAGGACATTGGAAATCTGAGTAACGGCCACAATCCTGGTCCTGTCTATTATCATTGACTCAAGCATATCCACCTTGAGATAGCCGTTGTCATCTACTCTCAGAACTTTAAGAACAGCCTTTTTTCTCTGACACATCATCTGCCATGGAACTATATCAGAATGATGTTCCACTTCAGATACTATCACTTCGTCCCCTTCATGGACAAACGCTTCACCAAAGCTGAAAGCAACAAGATTTATCGATGCCGTAGTGCCGGAAGTGAAAACAATTTCCTCCCTGCATTCAGCATTGATAAAGTCCCGTACAGCATCGCGAGTTGTCTCATATTCGTCAGTCGCTTCCTCGGCAAGCCTGTGGATGCCCCTATGGATATTGGCATTGGACTGTGTTGTAAGTCTGTTCCACATATCTATGACCTGCTGAGGCCTCTGGGCTGTCGCAGCGTTGTCAAAATAAACGAGATCTTTTCCGTATACCTTTCTGGAAAGTATCGGAAACATCGCTCTTATGTCATTAACTGAAGCCATATCAGAAATGATTAAAATACTACATTGTCTAAAATCACCGGGATTGGGAAAAACAGCATAAAATGGTATATGAAACTTCCGGAATCCCAGACTTGCTCAATGTATTGTCAAGTCATATCGCAAACTGCAAAGTTACGAAAGTAATCAGTCATTATCTCCACTTTTTCGAACAATTTAAGTCTTTTTAAGTTTATTCCACTATTTTTGCAATACGACAATAAAAACAAACAATATGTACGATTATATTAAAGGCGAAATAGTGGAAATCAGCCCCACTGAAGTAATATTGGAATGTAACGGCATCGGTTACAGCATCATGATATCACTTCAGACTTACGATGCACTCAAAGAGAGCGATGAAGCCAAAGTATATATATATCATCACATCAGGGAAGACGAGGAACAGTTCTACGGATTCGCCACGAAGAATGAGCGCGAACTGTTCAAACTTCTCATCAGCGTTTCCGGAGTAGGTGTAGGCTCAGCAAGGATGATGCTGTCATCGCTTACAGATGAGGAAATACGAAACGCCATCCTGAGCGAGGATGTTAGAACTATTAAAAGCATCAAGGGAATCGGCATGAAAACTGCCCAGCGACTTATCTTGGATCTGAAGGATAAGATAGTCAAGGGGGCAGGTGTAGAGACTGCTGAGATCACAGTTCCTACCAAGAATCATAATATCGATGAGGCTACCACTGCCCTAATGAATCTCGGATTCTCAAAGGTCAATATAAATAAGATACTGCCTGAGATATTGAAAGAAAGTCCAGATGCTTCCATCGAGACTATCATTAGAGAGGGACTTAAACGACTCTAACAATACAGGACAGACCTGGACGAGGAATCATATTATCCAAAATAAAACAAATCCGGAAAAGTTGTTCCACATGGAACATTTCTTTTCCGGATTTGAAATTTATCTTCCGAAGTGAATCAAAAGTATAGAAATATCAGAAGGTGAAATACCCGAAATACGGGATGCCTGACCGATAGTTGCCGGTTTATATTTCAGAAGTTTCTGACGACATTCAATTGATAAACCAGGAACCCTATCAAAGTCATAGTTGTCTGGAATCCAGAGGTTCTCCAGATGAGAAATCTTATCCGCAATCTGCTTTTCTCTCTCTATGTAACCTCTATACTTTACTAAGACTTCAGCATCCGAAATAATAGTATCTAGATATTTCTTGAATACCCTATTCTTATAATCACCCATAAACTCATTATTAAACTGCATCGACTGATTAAACTGCAAAATCATCGAAGCGAAGTATAATGATTGATTATGACTTATATTAGATTCGGTAATATCTGCTGGAGTAGAATCTGGTAATATTGAAGAATCTACAGAGAACGATTCGATAAGTCTTGTTCCACGTGGAACAATATTAAGAATTTCAGAATACTCTACATTAGGGCGTGAAAGAACATCCTTAATACGCTTGGATTCAGAAAGTGTTGCCTCACCGATAGAAGTGAAATAATCGTTGACCTGTTCTGAAGTAACATTGACTTTTTCTGCAAAATCAATTAACTCCTCTACCCTATCATACTTTCGCATAGTATATGAATACCTATACTCATCAGCCAGACCAATATTATGAGATAAGGCAGTAAGACGCTTATCAGCATTGTCCTGACGAAGAAGTATCCTATACTCGGCACGGGAGGTAAACATTCGGTATGGTTCATCTACCCCCTTCGTCACGAGGTCATCAATAAGAACTCCTATATATGACTCATCTCTCTTGAGTATGAACGGGTCTTTTTCCTGAACAAACAAAGCAGCATTAATACCGGCCATCAATCCCTGAGCTGCGGCTTCTTCGTAACCAGTGGTTCCATTAATCTGACCGGCGAAGAATAAGCCTGGGATATCTTTCAATTCAAGACTTGACTTCAACTGAAGAGGATCGAAGAAATCATACTCCACTGCATAAGCCGGACGATAAATCTCTACATTCTCAAATCCGTCGATCGCTTTCAAGGCCTCGACCTGAATATCGAGAGGCAGTGAAGAAGAAAATCCTTGAAGGTAATATTCATTTGTAGAACGTCCTTCCGGCTCAAGGAAAAGCTGATGGGAATCCTTATCCGCGAAAGTTCTTAGTTTATCCTCAATGCTAGGACAATATCGAGGTCCCCTTCCATGAATAAGTCCGTTGA
This sequence comes from Bacteroides sp. CAG:770, assembly GCA_000435075.1. Taxonomy (GTDB): domain Bacteria; phylum Bacteroidota; class Bacteroidia; order Bacteroidales; family UBA932; genus Cryptobacteroides. The sequence continues at coordinate 64,433 of FR890644.1, forward strand.
ACAAAGGCGAGTCCGAGAAGCCGGAACGCAAAATGTCATGAACATTCTTATTGGTATGGAAAATAAAACAAGGCATTTGTTCGTTTCCATTCTGCGCAGCAGACAAGAAAGGAAGATATGAGAACTTGTCGGGGTGGGTATCACCATATTGATAAACTGACTTCGAAAGGTCAATACTCCTGATATCAATTCTTGGCGGTGTACCAGTCTTCATCCTATCGGTCTTCACTCCAAGAGAAACAAGTTGCTCAGTCAAACCATGAGTCGGAGACTCCCCTATCCTACCGCCAGGAAAATCCGTCCTGCCGATGAATATTTTTCCGTTAAGGAACGTTCCGGTAGTCAAAACAACTGCACGAGAATTGAAAATTGCACCGGTAGATGTACGGACGCCTGAAATTTTCGAATTCTCAAAGAGGAAAGAAGTAACATTGTCAATGTAAACACTTAAGTTACAATTACTTTCGAGAATTTTGCGCCAGTAAAGGGAAAACTTGATTTTATCGCATTGGGCACGCGGACTCCACATTGCAGGTCCTTTGGAGCGATTCAGCATACGGAACTGCAAAGTAGAAGCATCCGTAACAATTCCTGTGTATCCTCCAAGAGCATCAATCTCACGTACAATCTGTCCTTTGGCAATTCCTCCTATCGAGGGATTGCAGGACATCTTGGCAAGACCAGTGAAATCAGAAGTTACCAGAAGTACGGAAGACCCCATAGTCGCAGCAGCCATTGCAGCTTCACAACCTGCATGTCCACCACCAACTACGATTATATCGAATTGTTTTGCGTACATTTAACTCAGTTATTAATATGATTTCTCAACTCGAGATAATAGTTCTCTTTCTCACGCATAACCTTCTGCTCCTCATCAGTATGATCATCATAACCTATTAGATGAAGAAGTCCATGGACAATTACCCTATTGAGTTCATCTGAAAATTCCGTTTTATAATACTCCGCATTCTCACGGACTGAGTCAATGCTGATGAACAAATCTCCTGAAAGAACATTCCCCTCACAGTAATCGAAAGTAATAATATCGGTAAAATAATCATGTCCGAGAAACTTGATATTCACATCGAGGATGTAATTGTCCGAACAGAAGATAATACAGATGTTGCCGAGTTTCTTCACTTCACTTTCAGCAACCATTTTGAGCCATGCATTATTAAGACGCTTATGCTTGAACTCAAACTTAATGTCTTCAAGACTATAACTAACCATATCCTTATAATTAAGTTTGCAAATCTACAAAAAAGCGAGAAGATAAACTTTGAAAAAGAAATATTTATTAATAACTTTGAAACGCGAATGGAAAAATAAAAAACATTGACATGGAAGTTAAAAAAACATCCAAGGCAAGCCTTGAGAACAAGCGATTCCTCTTTTTGGAGATTGGATTTGTTCTTACTCTAGTTATCGTTTTGGGAGCTTTCAACTGGTCCACAAAAGAAAAGCAGACTGCTGTTCTTGAAGCAGAGAATGCAGTAGTGGAAGTAGAGGACATGATTCCTATCACACAGGAGACACCTCCACCACCAGAAGTAGCACCTAAAATTCCTGTACTTTCCGACCAGATCGACGTTGTCGATGACAACATCAAAGTCGATGACAACATGTTCCAGAACCTCGAAGACGATGCAAATTCAGGCGTCGAGATTATGGACTACATCGAAAGCGCACCGGAAGAGGAAACTGTAGAGGAAGAAGCTATTCCTTTCCAATTGGTAGAGGAAAAACCTTCATTCAATGGCGGAGACGCAAACGAATTCTCTAAATGGGTGAACTCAAGACTTGTTTACCCTGAAATTGCAAAGGAGAATGGTGTTCAGGGTCGTGTAACTCTTCAGTTCACAGTAAACGCTGACGGTACAGTATCCAATGTAAAGGTTCTTCGTGGCGTCGATTCCTCACTTGACAAAGAGGCTGTCAGAGTAGTTTCAAGCTCCCCTAAATGGAAGCCTGGTAAACAGAGAGACCGTGCGGTTAAAGTAACCTACACCTTCCCTGTAATTTTCCAGTTGAGATAATTTATTTCTCCGGAATTAATAAGGCTGTCCCCAATCAGGATGGCCTTTTTTATGATAAAATATGACGAATAACACGGAAAAAGCCGTCTTTGTGGGAATAATAACGGACAAAGACGATGAGAGAAAGGTATATGAATACCTTGATGAACTTGAGTTTCTTGCTGAGACAGCAGGTGCTACGAGGGATAAAAAATTTGTGCAGCGACTTGACAGGCCTGATAACGCAACGTATATCAGGAGTGGAAAACTTCAGGAAATTGCTGAATATTGCGAAGAAAATGAGATAAGGTACGTAATCTTCGACGATGAACTTTCAGGCACTCAGCAGCGCAACATCGAGAAGATAATAAAGACATCGAGTGTCATTGACAGGACCAGTCTCATCCTCGAAATATTCGCGCAGCGGGCAAAAACCGCATACGCGAAAATGCAGGTAGAACTTGCAAAATACAACTATATGTTGCCTAGGCTTGCGGGCATGTGGACCCACCTTGAGAGACAGCGAGGTGGTATGGGCACGAGAGGAGGTATGGGTGAAACTCAGATTGAGATTGACCGCCGTATCGTAAAGGAGCGCATATCAAAACTTAAGGAACAGCTCAAGAAAGTCGACAGACAGATGGCCACCCAGCGTGGAAACAGAGGGCAACTGGTAAGGCTTGCACTTGTAGGTTATACTAATGTCGGCAAGAGTACTCTCATGAATCTGCTCTCCAAGAGCGATGTATTTGCCGAGAACAAACTCTTCGCAACATTGGATACGACTGTCAGAAAGGTCGTTTTGGAGAACGTGCCGTTCCTTCTCAGCGATACAGTAGGATTTATAAGAAAGCTTCCTACGCAGCTCATAGAAGCCTTTAAAAGCACGTTGGACGAGGTAAGAGAAGCCGATATACTGATTCACGTAGTGGACATCTCACATCCGGGATTTGAGGAGCAGATGGAAGTCGTGGAGCAGACATTGAGGGACATAAAGGCTGACAATAAGCCTATATATGTCATTTTCAATAAGATCGACTCCTACACGTATGAGGAGTACGATGAGTTTTCGCTGGAGCCGAAAGGCAAGAACAATGTTTCCCTTGAGGAACTTAAGAACAGCTGGATAGCGAAGGAGAAAACTCCATGCATATTCATATCAGCCAAAGAGAAAATAGGCATTGACAAACTCAGAAACGACATCTACAAGATGGTAGCTGAAATTCATGCAGGAAGATATCCTTTCAATAATTTCCTCTGGTAGAAGAAAGTAACAAAAAAAGGGTTGGCCAAACCGGTCAACCCTTTATTGTATATATTCAGTTTATTATTCGCTGAATTTTGCTGCGAGGAACTCTCTGTTAAGACGTGCGATGTGGTCAACTGAAATACCCTTAGGGCACTCCATTTCGCAAGCACGGGTGTTAGTACAGTTACCGAATCCGAGTTCGTCCATCTTGGCAACCATAGCGCGGGCTCTTCTTGCAGCCTCTGGTCTTCCCTGAGGAAGGAGAGCAAGTGAGCTGACTCTGGCAGCAACGAAAAGCATTGCAGAACCATTCTTACATGTAGCTACACAAGCACCGCAACCTACGCAAGCAGCTGCGTCCATACTCTTCTCTGCCTTATCATGAGGGATAAGAAGTGCATTTCCGTCCTGAGCAGAACCTGTACGGACAGAAATGAAGCCACCAGCCTGGAGGATCTTGTCGAAAGCAGTTCTATCTACAACGAGGTCCTTGATTACTGGAAAAGCTGCACTTCTCCAAGGCTCTACTGTGATGGTAGCACCATTCTGGAAATGACGCATGAAAAGCTGGCAGGTAGTAACCTGATCATCCGGACCATGTGCCCTACCGTCAATATAAAGTGAGCAAGCACCGCAGATACCTTCACGGCAGTCATGGTCGAAAGACACAGGACCGCTGCTCTGACATCCTTTCTCTACAGCAACAGGATCCTCTCCTTTTCTGACAAGCTGCTCGTTAAGAATATCAAGCATTTCGAGGAATGAAGCGTCCTCCTCAATTCCGGTTACGGAATATGTTTCAAAATGTCCCTGAGACTGGGCGTTTTTCTGACGCCATATTTTTAACTTGAAATCCATCTTAATTAGTCTTTATAGTTTCTGGTAGCAACATGGATATTCTCATAAACGAGAGGCTCCTTGTGGAGTTCAGGTTCCTGACCTTCTCCCTTGTACTCCCAGGCAGCTACATACATATAGTTCTCATCGTCACGTTTAGCCTCGCCTTCCGGTGTCTGGCTTTCCTCACGGAAGTGACCTCCGCAGGATTCGTTACGGTTAAGAGCGTCCTTAGCCATAAGTTCACCTATATCGAAGAAATCTTCAAGTCTGAGAGCTTTCTCGAGTTCCTGGTTGAATTCATACTGGGTACCGGTTACGCGTACAGTCTTCCAGAATTCTTTGCGGAGTTCCTGAATCTCAGCGATACCTTTCTTAAGTCCTTCTGCAGTACGACCCATACCGATGTGCTCCCACATGATGTGTCCGAGTTTCTTATGGATAGAATCAACCGGCTCTGTACCCTTGACAGCGAAGAGTCTGTCAATTCTGTTCTGGACAGCCTTCTCAGCAGCGTCGAACTCAGGAGCAGAAGTATCTGTCTTAGGCTCTGCGAACTTGTGTGAGAGATAGTCACCGATAGTAACAGGCAGGATAAAGTAACCGTCAGCAAGACCCTGCATGAGGGCAGATGCGCCAAGACGGTTTCCACCATGATCTGAGAAGTTGGCCTCACCGATTGCATAAAGACCAGGGATAGTGGTCTGAAGATCGTAGTCAACCCAGATACCGCCCATAGTATAGTGGATAGCCGGGTAAATCATCATTGGCTCCTCCCAAGGGTTGGAAGCAGTAATCTTCTCATACATCTGGAAGAGGTTACCATAACGCTCAGCAACTCTCTGCTTACCGAGTCTCTCGATAGCATCCTTGAAATCAAGGAATACTGCGAGTCCGGTCTCATTGACACCGAAACCTGCATCGCATCTCTCCTTTGCTGCACGGGAAGCCACGTCACGGGGAACAAGGTTTCCGAATGCAGGGTAACGACGCTCGAGATAATAATCTCTATCCTCCTCTGCGATCTGTGAAGGTTTGATCTCATGCTTGCGGAGCTTCATGACATCTTCCATCTTCTTAGGAACCCAGATACGTCCGTCATTACGGAGTGACTCTGACATAAGGGTCAGCTTGCACTGCTGGTCACCATGAACAGGAATACATGTAGGGTGAATCTGAGCGAAAGCAGGGTTTGCGAAGTAAGCACCTTTCCTGAAGCACTGCATAGCAGCTGAACCGTTGCTGTTCATAGCATTGGTAGAAAGGAAATATGCGCGACCGTAACCGCCGGTAGCGATAACGACAGCATGTGCCCCGAATCTCTCAAGTTTACCTGTTACAAGGTTTCTTGCGATAATACCCTTAGCCTCACCATTGATAACTACGAGGTCGAGCATCTCATGACGAGGATAGCTCTTCACTGTTCCTGCGGCAACCTGTCTGTTGAGAGCCGCATAAGCTCCGAGAAGAAGCTGCTGTCCGGTTTGTCCGCGGGCATAGAAGGTACGACTTACCTGAACACCACCGAAAGAACGGTTGGCAAGGTATCCGCCGTATTCTCTGGCGAAAGGAATACCCTGAGCTACGCACTGGTCAATGATAGCGGCACTGACTTCTGCAAGACGATAGACGTTAGCCTCTCTACTACGATAGTCACCACCTTTAATGGTATCGTAGAAAAGACGATACACAGAGTCATTGTCATTCTGGTAGTTCTTGGCAGCATTGATACCGCCCTGAGCCGCGATAGAGTGTGCACGGCGAGGAGAATCACTGATACAGAAAACCTTTACATTATAACCGAGCTCACCAAGTGTAGCAGCTGCAGATGCGCCGCCGAGACCTGTACCGACTACAATGATTTCAAGTTTCCTTTTGTTGTTAGGACTGACAAGACGAATTTCTGACTTCCTTTTGGTCCATTTTTCAGCCAAAGGTCCGTCAGGAATCTTTGAGATTAATTTATCGGCCATTTTTAGTTATTATGAAAATTGTACAATTAATATGCAAGTTTAGTCATTTTTACTGAATAAACCTTGATTTTCACCAAGAAAATCTAAAAAAGAGTATTCTGTATCACTTCCGGTTCGACAGGGCCTCTGTCAGGCTTTTCAATGCCAAGATGGGCATAAGCGAGATCAGTCACGACACGCCCCCTCGGAGTCCTCTGGATAAACCCTTCTTTAATAAGGAAAGGCTCGTAAACTTCCTCCACCGAACCCTGGTCCTCCCCCACCGAAGTCGCGATCGTACTGATGCCTACCGGACCGCCCTTGAACTTCGTAATGATGCTGTAAAGAATCTTGTTGTCGATCTGATTCAAACCCCTCTTGTCAATGTTAAGAGCATTGAGCGCATAACGTGAAATTTTAAGGTCAATGTGACCGTCACCTTCGACCTGCGCGAAGTCCCTGACACGACGCAGAAGAGCATTCGCGATACGTGGAGTTCCGCGGCTTCTCAATGCTATTTCCATGGCTGCATCATCATCGATTCCGACACCCAGAAGAGCACTGTTCCTCTTCACGATTTTCACGAGTTCTGAAGCGTCATAATACTCCAATGAAAAGTCGATTCCGAAGCGCGCCCTGAGAGGTGCTGTCAACAAACCTTTGCGGGTAGTCGCACCTACCAGAGTGAACGGTTTCAGGGCAAGTCTCACGGACCTTGCTCCCGGACCTTTATCTATAAGGATATCTATGGCGAACTGCTCCATCGCAGAATAGAGATACTCTTCCACAACAGGAGACAGACGATGGATCTCGTCGATAAATAGAACATCTCCGGACTCCAGGGAAGTAAGCAGTCCGGCCAGATCTCCAGGCTTGTCAAGCACAGGACCGGAAGTGATTTTTATATTCACTCCAAGCTCGTTCGCGACAATGTTTGCAAGTGTGGTCTTGCCCAGACCCGGAGGCCCGTGAAAGAGCACATGGTCCAAGGCTTCACCTCTCATTTTCGCCGCCTTTATAAAGATTTTCAGGTTCGCCACAATCTTGTCCTGACCGGTGAAGTCAGTCAGTTCGTGAGGTCTGATTATTCCGTCTAAATCCTTATCTTTGTCCGTCCCGGCGGAATACGGTGTAAAATCGTCAGGCATTTTCAAAACAATATTATAAATACAAATTTACATATTTTTATTTTAATGTTGTTTTTATTAAGTTTGTTTAAATGTTGATAACACTCACAACTCTCCTGAAAATCAATGTTTTGTATATGTTGAAAAATGTTGATATCTCTGAAGAGCTCCGAATGATAAAATGTGCGTAAAATTATTTGCAATATACGTCGGGACTGTGCATAACATAAAAAACCGGGTTTGGTCAATTGACTTTTCAATTGATATCAACAGGCTTTTTAATAGGTTATCAACCGAATTTTAAGGTGAAATGTTAATAAGTAAAGAAGCAACATCACTACTCGAACAGAGTATTTCGTCCAATAAAGATACCTTCTGCAGCGGGCTTTTCATGTCCGCCAGATGGATGGTCCTGTCCCAGGTGGCAAAGTCCGGGATGCATGTTATTATCCTTCCGGACAAGGAGTCTGCGGAGTACTGCTCCGGTGACCTGTACTCTATCATTGACGGTGACAAAGTGTTCTTTCTTCCGGGCTCCGGAAAGAACATTGAGAGGAGCAATTACAAGTCTTCTCTCGGGGTTCAGAGGACGTCGGCCATCGGGAGCATTTTGGCAGAAAAGAACATTTCCGGGCAACTTTTCATTGTGACGTATCCGGAGGCCTTGGATGAACCGATTCCCGCGAAAAGCAGGATTTCCGAAGCGCTGGTAACATTGAAAAAAGGAGAAGAAACCAATCGTGACGAACTGTTTTCAAAGCTTGTCTCGAACAATTTTTCGAAGGTTGATTTCGTCGCTGCGCCCAGTCAGTTTGCCGTGCGCGGATCGCTCGTGGATGTGTTCTCGTTTACCAGTAATGACCCGTTCAGAATTTCATTTTTCGGGAACGAAATCGAGAAGATAAATCTGTTCGACTGCAATACCCAGCTCTCGAAGGAAGAGAGGGAATCTGCCGACATTTTTCCCGATATGATTGCCGAGGAAAATGTGGATGGCGGGAGTATGAAAATCACTGAAATTTTCCCTGAAAATACTGTCGTCTGGATGGATTCTCCAGACTCGTACAAGAGCTGTGATTTCTATCGTGAAACCGAAAGGTTCAAGCGGGTTTTTCTGGATGTCCCACTTGACTTGAAGAAGGAAAAAACTGTCCAGTTCAATATCGTCCCGCAGCCGGTCTTCAACAAGAATTTCGAGCTGCTTTCCGCAGATATCCGCGAGCGTCTTGAACGGGGGTATTCGGTAAATGTTTTCTGTGACAAGGAGGCTCAGGCGGACAGGCTCAGGTCCATTCTTTACAAGAACGAAAGGGTAATGCCTGAGTTCGTGACGGGAAAGAGCATCCACCGGGGGTTCATTGACAATGATGACAGGATCTGCTGTTATACTGACCATGAGATTTTCGACCGTTTCCACAGGGTAAGCATAAGGCGGACTGTAGAGAAAAATGAGCAGCTGACATTGAACGACCTCAGTTCTTTCAATATCGGAGACTACGTTGTGCACATTGACAATGGCGTCGGTATCTATGGCGGTCTTGTACGTATGCGTGATGACAAGGGAAGGGTTCAAGAGGTGGTTAAGCTTACCTATAAGGACGGGGATGTCGTTTTCGTGTCGGTACATGCTCTCTATAAGATTTCCCGTTACAAGTCCAAGGATTCCATACCTCCGAAAATTAACAAGTTGGGGTCAAAGACATGGCAGACATTGAAGAATAATGCCAAGGCCAAGGTCAAGGATATCGCGAAGGAACTTATAAGTCTGTATGCTAAGAGGAAGGCTGCTCCCGGCTTTGCGTTTTCTGCCGATACTTATCTTCAGGAGGAACTGGAGTCCAGCTTTATGTATGAAGATACCCCTGATCAGGAGACAGCTACCCAGGCCATAAAGAGGGATATGGAGGACAGCAGTCCGATGGACAGGCTGGTATGCGGTGATGTGGGGTTCGGCAAGACGGAACTTGCGGTCAGGGCTGCATTCAAGGCCGTATCTGACAGCAAGCAGGTTGTGGTGCTCGTGCCGACTACCATTCTTGCTTTCCAGCACTACAATACATTCAAGTCCAGGCTCAAGGATTTTCCTTGCAATGTGGATTACGTGAGCCGTCTGAGGACTGCGAAGGAGGTTTCTGATATTAAGGATAAACTCCGGAAGGGATTGATAGATATATTGATAGGAACCCATAAGATATTGGGCGGTTCTTTCGAATTCAAGGATTTGGGCCTTCTTATCATTGATGAGGAGCAGAAATTCGGCGTCAGCGCGAAGGAGAAGTTGCGCCAGCTGAAACTTTCTGTCGATACATTGACATTGACCGCGACCCCTATTCCGAGGACGTTGCAGTTTTCGCTGCTCGGGGCGAGGGATCTTTCCATCATCAGTACTCCCCCGCCGAACAGGATTCCTGTGCAGACGGAGATTATTCTTTTCAATGAAGAAGAAATAAGGAATATCATAAATTATGAATTGGATCGCGGAGGGCAGATTTTCTTCCTTCACAACAAGGTGCATGAACTGCCTGCCGTGTATGATATCCTTCACAGGATAGTCCCGGATATGAAGATTTGTGTGGCGCACGGACAGATGGCGGCGAAGGAATTGGAGGAGAAGATGCTCGATTTCATACAGGGTGACTACGATCTGCTGCTGAGCACCACTATCATTGAAAGCGGCCTTGACATTTCCAATGCCAATACAATCATCATAAATCAGGCTCAGAATTTCGGTCTGAGTGAGCTGCATCAGCTGAGGGGAAGGGTCGGAAGGTCGAACAAGAAGGCTTTCTGCTATCTTATCGTGCCGCCTCTGACGACTCTTTCTGAGGATTCGAGGCGGCGTCTGAAGGCTATCGAGGAATTCTCTGATCTCGGGAGCGGGTTCAATATTGCTATGCAGGATCTGGATATCCGTGGTGCCGGAAATCTTCTGGGTGCAGAGCAGAGCGGCTATATTGCAGATATGGGGTATGAGACGTATCAGAAGATTCTGGCTGAGGCTATGGATGAACTTGGTGTGGAGACTGGAATCTCGACGAAGAATGTGAAAGACTCTTTTATAGAGGACTGCACTATCGATACTGACCAGGTGGCTATGATTCCTGACTCGTACATAGATGTTCCTGCTGAGAAGATCCGCATATACAAGGAACTTGATTCGGTAGAAAAGGATAGTGAACTTGACAAGATGGCGGCCAAACTTACTGACAGGTTCGGACCGGTTCCTGAGGAGGTTTCCCACCTGTTCGATATCGTGAGAATCAGACATCGCGGAAAGAAACTCGGCTTTGAAAAGATTATAATAAAGAATGGAATATTGATAGCTTTCTTTATTTCCAATCCGATGTCATCTTATTATAAGTCAAAGGTTTTTACAGGCATCCTGGAAAAAATGCAGCATCTTGCAGGTGTATGTGAACTGAACAACAAGAATGGCAAACTGCGCATAATTTCCCGCAAAGTGGATTCATTGGCAAAAGCTTATGATGTTTTAGGAAAGTTGTTATAACTTTGCGGAGATTTACGTTTAAAAGACAATATTTTGCAAAATCTTATCATAGATATAGGGAATACCGCAGTCAAAGCTGCGTGGGCGGACGGGCCAATGTTAGGACGGACTTTCAGATATCAGGGAGAGAAGGTCAAGGATTTCATCCTTTCTCTCATCCGGAAGGAAAGGCCGCATACTATGGTGGTTTCATCGGTGTACGAGATAAGCGGTGCGGATGAGGCTGCCTACAGGGAAAGATGTACCAGACTTCTCATCCTGGACAAGGCTCATTCCGAGGTGCTTTCACGTTATTCTCTCCCGGAGGAAATGACGTTCGACAGAGCAGCGTCGATTATCGCGGTGAGGCATGAATTTGCCGGAAAAGGAGTCACTGTCATTGACTTCGGAACGACCCTCACCATCGATATTGTCAATGCTGAAGGACGGTATTTGGGAGGCAATATTTCGCTCGGATGCAGAACCCGGTTCAAGGCTGTAAACCGCTACTCCAGAGCACTTCCGCTCATTGACTTGCCTGAAAAAATATGCGAACTCGGACTTTCCGTCAACGAATCTATAGCATCAGGAATCATTAAGGGCATAATGTTTGAAATAGAGGGGTACGTTTCGGGTTATCCTGAAAATATTGTCGTTTTCACCGGAGGTGATGCGATTTATTTTGCAAAAAGGATGAAAAACTCGATATTTGTAATTTGTAATCTTGTGCTAACAGGTTTAGCATTAATTGCTGACGGGTATGTCGATTAAGTTATTTAGAAAAATTATTTTTGGGGCTGCGCTGGTCTTGAGTTGTAACGTTGTGAGTGCTCAGGACGGGGCATACAGTTCCTATTCTCCATATTCAGTTTTCGGTGTCGGAGATATTGCCCGTCAGGGAACAGCTTATAACAAGAGCATGGGCGGCGTAGGTATCGCTTCCCGCAACAACAGATTCATCAATTACCTGAATCCGGCCGCTGTTGCCGCAAGGGATACGCTTTCATTTATGCTCGATTTCGGCGTTTCTGGAGAGGGCAAGATTTACAAGCAGGGTGATGTGAAGTCCGCAAGCAATATTTTCAATATTTACGATTTCGTATTCACCGTGCCGGTTTATAAGAAATCAGCTTTCATTGCAGGTATAACTCCCTACAGTTCTTTGGGATATGACTTTTCCCATGACATTACGGATCCTGCTCTTGTGGCATCTGCCGGTAATATAAACTATCGCTCCAATGGAGAGGGAAGCCTCTATCAGCTGTTTCTCGGCGGTGGCGCCACTTTCTGGAACAAGTTGTCAGTAGGTGCCCAGTTCCTGTATTATTTCGGAAATATGGACAAATCCACATCGATGGATTTCACTTCTGCATCATATCGTGACATCTACAGCGGATATAACCTGAATCTCCACGCCGTGGGCGGAAAATTCGGTGTCCAGTATGATCAGGCATTGGCACCGGGACTTTATATGACAGTGGGTGCGACATATAAGACTTCTTCACGTCTGAAAGGTCGTGTTTCTGACTATAAATATGCCACGATTTCCAGCCAGAGCGATACTCTTCACTACAATGTGGATACCCTTTCACACGGCAGCAACGTGAAACTTGCCAGCGAATACGGCGTCGGAATAGCATTGAGGAAAGGCGACAAATGGAGAATCGAATTCGACTACACCCGTTCCGACTGGAGAAATTCAAATTTCGACAAGACTACAGGTTTTGCCAATGTAGGAGCTTCCACCTTCTCCACGACTTACTCACAGTCGTTCAAGGCCGGATTTGAAATCGTCCCTAACAGGAATGATATCAGATACTACATGAGAAGATGTTCCTATAGGGCCGGAATGTATTATGACAGAGATTATTACAAATTGGACGGCAATACCGTGAATTCATATGGCGTTACGCTCGGTATAACATTGCCGGTATTCAGATGGTATAATGGTATATCTATTGGAGTGGATCTCGGACAACGCGGAACCAACACTGGAAACATGATTCGTGAACGCTATGCGATGTTTGTTGTAGGATTCAATATCCATGACATCTGGTTCCAGAAACCTAAGTACGACTAGATAATTAAAAAAAACATTTACTGATATGAAAAAAATTGGATTTATCGTTGCTTCAACGGTCTTGATGATTTTCGGCGGAAACATTATGTCCGCTCAGGGCAAGTATGGCGCTGACAGTGCTGAGTGTATCAAATACTTGTCTTATTACAAAGAGTACTACAAGAGCAAGAACTTTGATGCTGCCCTCCCTAACTGGAGAAAGGCATACTCACTCTGCCCTCCTACTGCAAACCAGACCATGCTTATCGACGGTACCTCTCTCATGAGAAAGGTTATCGCAAAGAATGCTGCAAATGCCCAGTACAGAGCTGCTCTGGTGGATACTCTGCTCACAATCCACAGAACACGTGCACAGTATTATCCTAAATATAAGGTAGTTGCCTTGAACAACCTTGGACTTGACATGGCCAACTTCTACAAGAATGATGCGGAGAAACTTTTCAACGGATTGAATGAGGTTATCGCCGAGAACAAGGAGCAGACAAAGGCTTCAGTCCTCCTCATCGACCTCAATGCCGCAATCCAGTTGTATCAGGACAGCCAGCTCGATGCTGACGCTCTTATCAATGTTTACCAGAACAACATGGCATATCTCGAGCAGGCAGTTCCTGCTGATGCCAATGCCAAAGAGGAACTTGAGAAGGTAAAAGACGATATGGAAAGCCTCTTCATCAGCAGTAAGGTTGCAAGCTGTGAGAAGATTCTCGAGGTTTACACTCCTAGGTATGAGGCTGCACCTGAGGATCTTGCACTCGTTTCCAATATCGTGAAGATGATGAGCGCAGCTGACGACTGTACAGACAATGACCTCTATCTCAGAGCTGCAACATCACTCCACAAACTCCAGCCTACATGCCAGTCAGCATACTTCCTTTACAGACTCAATGCTGCAAGAGGAAACTATGATGAGGCAATCAGTGCTCTCACCGAGGCTCTCACTTATCCTGACATCAATGTCGAGACAGCTGCGGACTATAACTACGAGGCTGCTACATTCTGCCTGAAGAACGGACACAATGCCAAGGCTATCGAGTTTGCAGAGAAAGCTAAGGAACTTTCTTCAAACTATACAGGAAAGGCTTACTTCCTTATCGGAACCATCTGGGGCGCAACCACTTGCACCGGTGATGAAATTTCACGCAGAGCTCCTTACTGGGTTGCTGTTGACTACATGGAGAAGGCAAAGGCAGCTGATGCTTCACTTGCTGACGATTGCAACAAAATGATCTCCCAGTACAGAGTTTACTATCCTCAGACAGCAGAGGCATTTATGTATAACCTTACAGACGGCCAGTCTTACACTGTATCTTGCGGTGGAATGAAGGCTACGACCAGAGTAAGGACCCAGAAATAATCATCTGGCAGTTTCCAATTAAACATTTGTATCCTTTGAAAAGGTACGGAAATATCATAAAGATGATAGCAACCGCATCAGCGGTTGCTTTCGTCGTTTATTCATGCAAATCGAAATTGTCTGTCGCCGAGCGTCTGGATTTGTCCAAAACTCCTCTTCAGACCGTGGACAGCATGTATATGCTTCAGACCGACAATGGCAAGATTCAGATGCGCGTCGTTACCGGTAAACTCCAGAGATTTGACAATGATTCGGTGTCGTATGAGTACTTCCCTGACGGTCTGTGGGTTTATGCATATACGGATGACGAAGTTCTCGAATCGACCATTGTTTCTGACGAGGCCAGCCATGAGAGGAACAAGAAAACCGACAAGGAAATTTGGAAGGCTTTCGGGAATGTGGTCGTGAAGAATATCGTCAAGCAGCAGACAATGGAAACTGACACTATCTATTGGGACAGGACGAACAAAGAGATTTATACGGACTGTTACGTGAGAATGTATTCCCCTGACGGCTTTATGCAGGGGTATGGAATGCGTTCCGATGAAAGGGCGCGGAACTCTATAATTCTTAAGCCTTTCAATAATTTTGCGGTGATAGTGAAGGATTCTACCGATGTAATCATTGATTCAGTTAATTTTATAGGTCCATTGCTAAAAAAATAATGCTGGTTTCGTGGAAAATTGCTATCTTCGTACCCCTTAACAAATTGTAATTAATTAAATAAACTATAACAATGGCGGTTCTTGAAAAGTTACGCGTAAAATTCGGCATGGCGGTATCCATTATCATCGCCATAGGCCTGTTATCCTTCATTATAGATCCGAATGAAGTAATTTCAGCTTTCAACGGAATGTCATCTAAATTTGACGTTGGCGAAATTAACGGCAAGTCGGTATCTTACAACAATTTCCAGGAGGATATCCAGAAATTCACCACTATCAATGAATTCATGACAGGATCGTCTGCCCAGGGCGCTGAGCAGCAGGCACAGATTAGAAATGCAGCATGGCAGGACCTTATCTACAGATACCTTTTCGATGAGAAGGCTGTAGAGGCTGGTCTTAAGGTTGGTGATGCAGAAATGCTTGACCTTACAACAGGTAATGCCATTTCTCCTCTTATCGCACAGAATCCTGCATTCCTGGATGAGAACGGAAATTTCTCAAAATCTAACCTTGTACAGCTTGTAAACAATCTCGATCAGGATCAGTCAGGAAATCTCAGACTCTACTGGAACTATCTCCAGAGCTCTATCTACAACCAGCAGCTGTTCGCGAAGTACAACTCATTGTTTACTCAGAGCAACGTAATGTCACCTATGATGCTCAAGAGAACCATCGCTGAGAACAACAACACTTCAGACGTTGATTTCGTAATGGTTCCTTTCGGATATCAGCAGGACTCTTCCATCGTTGTTTCTGACAGCGAGATTAAGAACTTCTACAATTCCCACAAGAAGTTCTACAAGCAGTCTGCAAGCCGCGATATCGAATATGTAGTATTCGAAGTTAAGCCTTCTGCGAAGGACGTTGCTGAAGAGGGCAAGAAAGTAGCAGAACTTCATGAGGAATTCGCTACTGCAGCCAATATGAAGTCCTTCCTTATGAAGAACTCTGACAAGCCATATGAGGATATCTACTACAAGAAAGGTGACCTCAATACGGTTTCTCCTGAAATTGAAGAGTTCGTATGGAACAGCAATGAGAATGTTTCAGGCGTGATTGCAAAGGGTAATGACTTCTGTGTAGCAAGAGTTATGGATACCAGAATGATTCCTGACTCAGTATATGTAAAGCACATCCTTCTCCAGGGTGACAATGCCGAGAAAGAGGCTGACAGTTTGAAGAATGTCATCGCCAATGGCGGTAACTTCTCAAGCCTTGCCGCTCTCTATTCTCTCGACAAGAACTCTGCAGCAGACGGCGAAAAAGGAAACATCGGCTGGATGACCCAGAACTATATGATTCCTGGTTTCGAGTCAGTTCTTACAGCTGCCAAGAACGTTCCTTTCGTTCTCAAGACAAACTATGGCTATCACGTAGTGGAAGTTTCCAAGACTACTGCTCCTGTCCTCAAGAAGAAAGTTGCAGTGCTCTATAAGGAGACCCTTGCAAGCAAGGAAACATTCCAGACGGCTTATGCGAAGGCCAATAAGTTCGCTGTCACAGCAGCTGGAAGTTACGACAACTACAAGAAGGCAGTCGATACACTCGGAGTTTATTCTCACCCTGTAAACAATATGCTCGAAGGAACTGACAGACTTGGTTCTATCGATAACGCCAAGGAAGTTTCACGTTGGGCATTCGAGAACAAGGTCGGCAAGGTTTCCAACATCATCACCGTAGACAACAACTACTTCATCATCGCTACCGTCCGCGGAATCCACAAAGAAGGATATGCTAAGGTCAATGAAGTTGCTTCTTCTATCAAGCAGCAGCTTTACTACGAGAAACTCGCTGCGAAGAAGTCGGCTGAAGTTGCTGAGAAGATCAAGGGAATGGATGACCTCCAGGCTATTGCAGAGAAACTTGGAACAACCGTAAGTTCACAGTCAGGTATTGCATTCTCATCAATGAGCGCCCAGGGTCTTGATCCTAAGTTCATCGGTGCTGTATCTGTAGCTGAGGTAGGCAAGGTAAGTGCTCCTATCGCAGGTTCCATCGGAGTATATGTATTCAAGGTTACAGGTCGTGATACCGGATCATTCTACACTGAGGATGATGCTAAGGCACGTCAGAGCCAGATGGCTATGTACGCTTCACAGATGATTATCCCTGTCATGATGCAGGATGCTGACGTGAAGGACAACAGAGCAAGATTCTATTAATAGAGATAGACAATAGTCAAAAAAGACCGGTCGTCAAGGCCGGTCTTTTTTTGTGTATTATAAAAGTTCCGCACCCGCGGAACCTTAGCGTTTCTTAGACATTGAAAAGGAAGTGCATGATGTCACCATCCTGGACAGTGTACTCCTTGCCCTCCGTAGCGAGCTTTCCTGCGGCTCTTACGGCAGCTTCTGACTTGTATTGGATAAAGTCTTCATACTTGATGACTTCTGCGCGTATAAAGCCTTTTTCGAAGTCGGAGTGGATTACGCCGGCAGCCTTAGGTGCCTTGTCTCCCTTATTTATGGTCCAGGCGCGGCACTCGTCAGCTCCTGCAGTGAAGAAAGTCTGGAGACCTAGCAGTTTGTAGGCACTCTGAATGAGTCTTGCTGAACCTGATTCGGTCAATCCCATCTCATCCAGGAACATCTGTCTGTCCTCATAACTCTCCATTTCTGCGATGTCGGATTCGGTTCTTGCGGAAATGATAAGAATCTCGGCATGCTCATCCTTTGTTGCCTCCCTTACGGCATCCACATAAGCATTTCCGTTTACTGCAGACTTGTCATCCACATTGCAGACATACATTACAGGCTTGTTTGTAAGAAGGAAAAGGTCATGTGCCATAGCCTCTTCATCAGATGTAAGCTCTACAGTACGGCAAGACTTGCCGGATTCGAGGGCTTTCTTGTATCTGAGAAGCAGTTCCATGAGCTTCTTGGCATCCTTGTCTCCACCTGTATTGGCCTGTTTCTGGACCTTTGCAAGCCTGCTTTCCACAGTCTCGAGGTCCTTGATCTGCAACTCTGTATCTACAACCTCCTTATCCCTTACCGGATCCACAGAACCATCCACGTGGACAATATTGTCATTGTCGAAACATCTCAGCACGTGAAGAATAGCATCAGTTTCACGAATATTCGCCAGGAACTGATTTCCCAGTCCTTCACCCTTGCTGGCACCCTTTACGAGGCCTGCGATATCCACGATATCTACAGTGGCAGGCACTACCCTCTTCGGGTTGCAAAGGTCTGCAAGTGCTTCAAGCCTCTTGTCAGGAACGTTAGTCGAACCGAGATTTGGCTCTATTGTGCAGAACGGAAAGTTTGCGCTCTGGGCCTTTCCTGAACTGATACAGTTGAAAAGTGTGGATTTCCCGACATTAGGAAGTCCTACAATTCCGCATTTAAGTGACATATATGATTAAAATTTTTCGTCAAATCAAACCACAAAGGTAGTAATAAAAAAGTTTTTATGATTTTTAAACTACTTTTTTATGATTTTTAAACAAGTTTTCCGGGATACTGTTCATATTAGCGGCGACCAAAACGGATATTATGGAACGGAGAATGAAAAAGATTGTTGCGGAAATTGTTGTGCTATTTTGTACATTGCTCTCCCCTATTGCAAACGGCCTGTGCCGCAGTGAAAATGAGACAGTTCAATGCTGCCCTGCAGACTCTTCCGGAATGCTTGTAATGTTCTGGAATCTGGAGAATTACTTTGACTGGAGAGATGATGGCGCAAATGAGTCGGACAGCGACTTCAGTCCGTCTGGAAGCCGGCATTGGACACCTTCCAGGTTCTATGCCAAAAGCAATGCCATAGCCAAGTCAGTCTGGTGGATATCAGACAATTACGGAAAACTTCCGGATGTTGTGGGAGTGGCTGAAGTGGAAAACAGAGATGTTCTCATGCGGCTTCTTCATTCGACGTCACTGAACAAGGCGGGATATTCCATAGTCCACTTTGATTCCCCCGACAGGCGCGGGATAGATGTCGCGCTGCTCTGGCGGCGGGAAAACCTGGAATATGTGTCCGCACTCCCCTGCCATGTGGACGGATTGCAGACAAGGGATATCCTGCTTGTTCAGTTCATAAGGAAGAATGACAATGCCAGGATGGCCTTCATCGTGGTACATCTTCCATCCAAATTCGGAGGCGGAAAGACAGCCTGGAAACGTAAAAAAGCGGCATCACGCCTCCGTGAAGTGGCAGATTCCGTCTATAATGCCGGTTTCGGGAACATTGTCGTAATGGGTGATTTCAATGATACACCGCGAGCCAGAGAGTTTGATGTCCTGAAACCGCTGCTTGAGAATAAGTCCGAGTCTCTGGCCTCAAAAGGCGAAGGAACCATAAGATTCAACGGAAAATGGGACTTGATAGACATGTTCTGGACAACCGGGCCAATGTCAGATTCGTCATCAATGCATATCGTCAGAATCCCATTTCTGACCGTGAGAGACAATACCATGTCCGGAGAAAAGCCTCTCAGAACGTATGTGGGGCCGAACTATACGGGAGGAGTGAGCGACCATTGTCCGGTGCTTCTCGAAGTTAAAAAACTGCCAAATGACAACTAGTCCGTTTTTTAATGGAAATAACGATATTTTTCATTAAATTTGCTGAATAAGTCGGTAATTTCCAGAATGTAATAATGGACTGGTTTTTGTTCATTGCAGAGACTGGTTGTAAACAGGAAAAATAATTAATACACATAAAATATGGAGATGAAATCCAAAATTCAGGAAAAATTCAAAGTCCTGTATGGTTCAGATGGTGAAATGTTCGCATCTGCGGGCCGTATCAATCTTATCGGAGAACACACGGACTACAACGGCGGATACGTATTCCCGGGAGCTATCAACAAAGGCATTGTTGCCGAAATTAAAGTTAACGGAACTGACAAAGTTCATGCGTATTCTCTCGATTATGATGAATATGTAGAATTCGGACTTAACGAAGAAGACAAACCTCAGCAGAGCTGGGCGTGCTATATTTTCGGAGTATGCCGTGAGACAATGAAGAGGGGCGGAAAAGTAGAAGGATTCGATACCGTATTCGCAGGAGACGTTCCTCTCGGAGCCGGCCTTTCTTCATCAGCTGCACTTGAGAGTACATTTGCATATGCTTTGAACTATTTGTTCAACAACAAGATAGACAAATTCGAACTCGCCAAGATCGGACAGGCTACAGAGCATAACTACTGCGGTGTGAACTGCGGAATCATGGACCAGTTCGCATCCGTATTCGGAAAGAAGGGAAGCCTTATCCGACTGAACTGCAAGACATTGGAATACAAGTATTTCCCATTCGATCCTACTCAGGCAGGTTATAGACTCGTTCTCGTGGATTCATGCGTAAAACATGAGCTTGCATCTTCAGCATACAACAAGAGACGTCAGTCTTGCGAGAATGTCTGCGCTGCCATCAGAAAGAACCACAGCGACGTGGAGTTCCTCAGCGACGCCAAGAGAGTTTGGCTTGAGGAAGTACGCGACCTGGTTCCGGAGGAGGATTTCCTCAGAGCTGAGTACGTAATCGGCGAGGTACAGAGAGTCCTCGATGTGTGCGATGCGCTCGAAAGAGGTGACTATGAGACAGTTGGAGAGATGATGTATCAGACACACTTCGGTCTCAGCCATCTTTATGAGGTTAGCTGCGAGGAACTTGATTTCTTGAACAAACTTGCACGCAAATGTGACGTTACCGGTTCACGTGTAATGGGCGGCGGTTTCGGAGGCTGTACCATCAACCTCGTCAAAGAAGAACTCTATGACAATTTCATCAACTCTGCCATCGAGCAGTTTACAGAGAAATTCGGTCACGCCCCTAAGATTTATGATGTCATCATAAGCGACGGAGCAAGAAAACTCGAAGACTAGATAATTCAGGAAAGGCTAGCGGATTTTTGTAGCAAGCCATTCCTGATCGACAATAGCGAATCCCGGTGCCGGTACGACATCGGGGTTTCTTTTTATTATGCCGCGGCAGTCTTCATAGACATTGAAACCTATACTGATACCCTGAATCTGTCCGTCCAGAGGATAAGTCAGAGTAATGTCATTGTCGGCTCCTTCCATCTTGTAGAACTTGAATCTGGCGTCCATAATCTGCTTGGCCTTCTCCTTATCTGTCTCTTTTTCAGCTATTTCCATCTTGGTGACATACTTGCAAAGTTCTATTGCGACATCATCCAGTCCGGCATCATGGACATTGACCTTTTCTATAAGATCTCCGGCTTCATTGACCCTTCTGAGAGTATATCCGCGAAGCAGTTCTCCGCTCTTGTCCGCTTCGATCTGGGCGGAAATGGCCTTGATGTGACTTTCAACGAGAGCCCTTTCCGAAAACGACATGTTGGAAGGCGTCAGCCAGATCATCAGTTTCTCTTCAGGGTCATGATACAATGTCTGGAACGGAGTAAGATTTACCTGTCCGCAATGCTCGCAGGACCAGAGGAAAATAGAGCCGTTCTTGACTTTTTCCTTCAGTTCAGGTGACTTGCTGACATTGATGTCAGGATAGGTATTCATATCTGTTTCAGCGCCGCATTTCGCGCATTTTGCTGTTATTGAAAGTGCTTCTGGCATAATTACTAGGGATAAAATCAATGCAAAAATAATAATAATTACTATCTTTGGATGATTTTTGGGATGACCGCCCGGAAATTTTATGAAATAACGTTGATTAATCTCGAAGGCGAGAGACATT
Organism: Bacteroides sp. CAG:770; assembly: GCA_000435075.1. Taxonomy (GTDB): domain Bacteria; phylum Bacteroidota; class Bacteroidia; order Bacteroidales; family UBA932; genus Cryptobacteroides. The sequence continues at coordinate 85,859 of FR890644.1, forward strand.
CAGTTTCATAAGAACTCAACTAAAAACTAAATCTTATTCAATGAAATCGTGGATTAAACAATTCGCATCAGAAGACTGGATAATAGTCTTTGTCGGTGCGGCAGTGCTCGCTCTGGCGTGCATTTTCCCCGGAGCCATGCCGTCTCTTCCCAAGACATTGACGACATCAGCGGACTTGATAAATGCCGTTTACATGTTCGGATTCGTACTTATCCTTACATATGTCACACTTGCGGCCCTCAGACGACCTGTAAAGGGAACATTTGTTTCACTGCTTTTCATCTTCGGCATAACCCTGCTTGCCCAGCTTACTGCAAACATCCCTATAATCAAGGAATGGGGCTTCGAATCAGTATTCTTCGCTGTCATCTACGGATTGGTACTGAACAACTGTTTCAAGCTTCCTGATTGGCTGAAAAGAGCCGTAAACAGCGAGTTCTATATCAAGGTAGGTATCATCTGCCTCGGTTCCACCATTCTGTTCGGCGAAATGATGAAATCAGGCGCATTCGGACTTGCCCAGTCTTTCATCGTTGTATTCACCGTATGGTACTTCTGCTTCTGGGTAGGCAAGAAGATGAATGTGGACCCTGAGATGGGTACAATGCTTTCAAGTGCAGTTTCTATCTGCGGTGTATCTGCCGCCATCGCGACTTGCGGAGTAATAAATGGTGACAACAAGAAATTGTCTTACGTTGTCTCCCTCGTGCTCATCATCGCCATCCCTATGATGTACCTTCTCCCTTGGCTTGCGGGCCTCATGAACCTGTCACCGGAAGTTGCCGGAGCATGGATTGGCGGTACCATTGACACCACCGGAGCTGTCGCTGCCGCAGGCTCCCTCATCGAGGACCCGGCTGCCGAGCAGACCGCGATTATCGTGAAATCTTCGCAGAACGTGCTTCTCGGACTCGCAGCATTCTTTATTTCAATGATGTGGGCATACCGTGGAACTAACAAGGACGTAAGACCTTCTGCAGGACTTATCTGGGAAAGATTCCCTAAGTTCGTCGTCGGAATGATCATCGCATCCCTTGTATTCAGCTTCTTCCTTTCACCTGATATGGCAAAGACCGTAGGCAAGGTCACCAAAGGATTCCAAAACACATTGTTCAGCGTGGCATTCGTATGTATTGGTCTTGAAACCAGAATCAAGGATATCTTCGGCAAGGAAAACAGAGTTCCGCTCAAGGTGTTCCTCACGGCCCAGACCTTCAATATCTTCGTGACATTGGTAATCGCTTATCTCATCTTCGGAGTCATCAAGCCTGCATTGGCATAAGCATTGTCAATGCTACATAGCGACATTGAAAACAAATCCTATATAGTGGTTATCCATAAGATAGCCACTATTTTTTATGGCATTGAAAGAAGGCCCGCCGTTATAGGAGAACGTTACTCCGACAGTAGTATCGAAAGGAATCCACAGGAAATTGGCAAGTTTGGCCGTCAATGTTGCTCCGGCACTGAAAAGACCACCGTCTGTCATTGACCTTCCCAATGAAAACATCGTGTAATCGAAATGCGGCGTCAGCTCGAAGTTCTTTATGTAGAAAAGAGGGGAGAAGCAGGAAATGTCGCCGAACCAGACAGGAATCGCATAATCTGCAGTGATATTCAGATGGTTGGCAGACCGGTTCCTGATAAAATACTCTGCTCCGGAGTCATTGAAACCCCTCGGAGCCACCGAGATGGCATTCTCGCGCTTTACCGTGGCCTCGAACTGGTGCTGATATCTGGCAGAAAGCTTAAGTCCCTGAGTGGAAGTGATTCCCGGAAGATAGCCGTAACCATAAACATATGCTGAAGAACTGTAAAGTTTTGTCAATGCTATTCTGGAGGAATACCCCGCATCGAAGCCTATACCCAGTCTCGGATAGACACCTGATGTCGCCACAGGCCTCATGATATAGCCTCTCAAAGAAGCATTGACAGTCTGCATGAATACTGTCTTATCCTTCTCATAACCAATCAGATGCTCCGGTCCCTTGCTTCCCAGGAAATTGCCGTCATAAGTGACGGTTACCCGGGACCTGTCGAAAAGGTCATTGCTGAATGAATATCGGATCTGAGGAATCAGACCTCTCCTTACACCGCCTGAAGAGAAATTGAACGGGATATAGACCTTGACATTGCCGGAAACGGAAGGCCTGTCCAGCAGCACCCCCATGACACTTTCTTTTACATTTCCGCCAGTCGCGTAAGTCCTCCGGCAATATCTTACGGCCGCCATGTCATTGAAATCAGCAGACACTTCGAAAACAGGATAAAGACCTGAATAAGTGAACATTATATGGCCTGAATGACGGTACTTGCGCCTCCCGTCCGTATAAAGATATGAATACGGATCATTATGGAAGGAATAGCCGATGAAACCGGAAGCCGTACCCAGAGAATTCTGAAACAGGGCCGTTGCTCCGACGGACGCCTTCTGGAAATTGAAATCTCCGCTTAGATTCTGAATCTTGTCGTAATTGAAATACACTGGAGCCCACGAGTGGAATCTTAAGATATTCAGAGATTTACGATATCTGACAGGCTCGGTGAAAGTAGTCTTGGAGTGAGAAGAATCCGCCCACTGAATCCCTTTCCGGGACGCCATCTCGCGCTCCTGCGCCGATAGTTTGTCCGCCACCCGATACCGGTGAATGTCGGAAAAGTCAATGCTGCTGCCCTCGCCGAGTGCCGATTTGTGCAAAATCTTTCCCGATGGTGTCAATGCCGAGAAGTAAATTTCGTTTCCGTCGATGCAGAATTCGTCTCCGCCGTAGGGGAGTGATGAGTGCTGTCGCACAGAAAATGTCTGCAGGTCAATGCTATACAGTTCCATTGTCCCGTCCCTGTCAGAGGAGAGGAAGAGTTTTCCGTCGTCGGATGAGAGGTTGTGTATGCTTATCGGTTCTGGTTCCAGTATGCAGGAAAGAGATTTGCTGGCATTGACAATGAAAATTCCGGAGCCTTTCTCGGATATTGTGCTGACTGCGAGGTGTTTTCCCGCGAAACAGGCCTCTACGGCCTGAAGTGAATCCGGCATCTGCAGGCGCGAAATTTCTTTTCCATCAGCGGCTGACAGCATTACGACGGCGGACCCGCCGGCGACCGGGTATTCCGTACAGGCTATCATTGACCCGTCTTCTGAAATGGAAGGATTGAACAGGCGGCCCTTGCTTGTCAGGTTCCTGATTTTTCCGGTCGATATGTCGTAATACCTTATCCGTGAGGTCATTTCGAGTGACCAGCGGCTGTCCGGTATTGACTCGCTCCACCAGATTCTGCCATCATGGGCCTTGATTCTGCTGGAATATGAAGTGAAGCCTGACAATCTTCTGAAACTACCTGTAACTTTATTATACTCAGCAAGATATGATGTCTTGTCCAAGCCATTGACGATGCAGAAGACTCTTCCGTCAGATATGGTCGTTCCTGAAATCTCCCTATACCATTTGCCGTTTTCCTGTAATTGTGCGACTTCCGTGAAAGGTTCCCGCAATGCGGCTTCTTCCTTCCACATCTCGTGGAAACCTGTCATGATTTCGCTGAACGACTCCTTGAAACGCTTTCCTGAGGCCTGCCTGACAGTCTTCTGGGTATTGAAGAATCTGAGCGGATTGGAGGCAGTCCGTGCGAAATAGCGTTCAGTGAAAAGCGGGTCATCGAAGCAATATCTTGTCCCGGCTATGGTCAGGTAGCCGAGAGCGTAATGGTTTGGGGAATAATGCCTGTATGAGCCGTATCTCCATCTGTACCAGTTCCTCCAGTCGGCATTGTCAAAGGCCATCATGTAGTAGGAGAGGAAATCCGCGCTACGGCCTCTGCCGTAGTTTGTCAATGCTGTTTCGGCGACTACCGCATCGCCTTCCAGAAGCCAGTTGTTTGGCCAGATTGCAGAATAGGCGCCTACGGCCATGTCTCCGATGATGTAGGTAAGTGGTTTGAGCCATCCCTTGTAACCGAATTGCATCTGGGCCAGGTGGCGGCTCTCATGGACGGCAAGTGACTTTACCCATGGCATCGGTTCTGGATCATATGCGTCCTGAAGTGTATAGAGGTCGGCCCTTTTCGGTGCCCAGGTGATGGAACCGTTTGATATCCCGTTAAATGCGTGAAGAATTACAGGCGTGCGTTTTCTGTATCCCTCTCCCGGGATGAGTCCGCTGCTGATGCTTTCTGCCATGCGGAACCGCTCAAGTTCATGACCATACACTCTTGCGAGGGAGTCCAGGCCTGACGGATATATTATTCTGTAGTGAGGGGAGTCCATCCTCGACCATCTTGTCTTTCCGGGGTCATCTCCATTCGTATAGAACTGGGCGTGTGCAGGCTGGACTGCGAAGAAAATGCAGCAAAAAGCAACTGATATTATTCGGGTGATGGAGGATATTTTCATGTCAGGCGTCATTCTGTAGGCTTTCTTGGGCGGAATCTTCAGTAATACTGAAAATTAACCCCGTGTTTGCAAAGGCAAATCTAACTATTTTTTATAATTTTGCGCATAAATTAATTCTATGCCGCACTATATATGCAGATGATGTTCCAATTCGTGACCCTCATAGGGTCCGTCACATTATTTCTTTTCGGACTCAACTTACTTAGCGTCGGACTCCAGAAAGTCGCTGGAGACGGACTGAGATCCTTCCTCGCATCCATGACATCCAACGCATTCAAGCGTCTTGTCACCGGAGTCGGAGTGACCGCAGCCATCCAATCTTCCACCGCCACGACCATCATGGTCGTAAGTTTTGTCAATGCCGGACTATTGACATTGGCACAGGCCATAGGCGTGATCATGGGTGCTAATATCGGTACCACGGTCACCTCATGGATTATGGCGATTTTCGGATTTTCTTATGATATCTCTACGATTTCGTTCCCTCTCATCGCTCTCGGTTTTCTGATGATGCTGAACAAGAAGAACAAGAAAATCCATGATTTGGGTGAGATTATAATCGGCTTTGCCTTGTTCTTCGTCGGCTTTGCGAAACTTAAGGAGACTTCTGGAATTCTTCTGGACAACCTCGACCTTACCGGTCTTCAGGCATTGACAAACCTTCATCTTGGTCCTGTCAATGTTTCTGTCCTGATTTTCCTTTTGATCGGAACCGTGATGACGGTCTGCTTCCAGTCTTCGGCCGCTACAATGGCGATTATCATGCTCCTCATCACTACGGGCGTGATTCCGTTCAAACTTGCCGCTGCGATGATTCTTGGAGAAAACATCGGAACTACAATTGCTGCGAATATTGCCGCGTCAGTGGGAAATACCACCGCCAAACGAGCCGCCATGGCCCATACCGTTTTCAATGTCTTCGGTGTATTGTGGGTGCTGGCCATATTCCCGCTATTCCTGAACTTTATCGGATTCATCATTTCCTCTACAGGTCTGCCGGATCCGAATACTACCGACCTCACGGATACTGCGAACTCTGATACCATCAAGATGTCCCTGTTGTACAGCGTTACCACGATGCATACGCTGTTCAATGTTACCAATACTCTCATTCTCATATGGTTTATCCCTCAGATAGAGAAGATTGTTTCCTGGATTATTCCTGCACCTAAGGAGAAGGAGGTATTCCGTCTCAAATATATTCAGGGCGGTCCTCTTTCCACAGCCGAGCTTTCTTTGGATGAGGCTGAGCAGGAAATCGTGCATTTCGCAGAAATCTGCTACAATGATTTCGGATACATGAGGCAGGCAATTGTCGAGAAGGATACTGCCAAGTTCAATGAACTGAGAGAGAAACTCGTCAAGTACGAGGGTATCACTGACAGAATCGAGTATGAAATCGCGGACTACCTGAACGAGGTGTCCAAGGGCGATATTTCAGGCACTTCTGCAGGCCGAATCAAGGGTATGTACAAGATTATCGGCGAGTTGGAGAGCCTTGGTGATTCCGGCGATGCTGTAGGACGTATCCTGTCCCGCAGAAATGAGCATGGTCTGGATTTCGACGCAGAGCAGCTCAAGAGGCTCGGCAGGATGTGTGACCTTCTGGATGATGCGTTCAAGGCTATGAGCGCAAACCTCAAGGCTCCTTATACCAGTCTGAAGGACATAACCAATGCTCAGGATGCCGAGTATAATATCAATGAATGCCGAAATACTCTTCGCGAGGAGCATATCATCAATATCGAGGAGAACCCGAACTACAACTATCAGGTGGGCGTGTTCTACATGGATATCGTTGCCGAGCTGGAGAAGATGGGCGACTTTATGATCAATGTTTCTGAGGCTAAAATTTCTGAAAATGGGTAGGAAAAGGGGCATATTGGCATTGACAATGCTGGTGCTGGCGGTGTCCTGCGGGCGTACCGGTAAAAGCGGCAGGCAGCTCGTTTCAGATTCTGCGGCAGCGGGTCAGCCGTTCCCTCAGCTCGTCGTGCCGAAAATGATCGAGGACCCGACCGAACGCATTACATATGTCATTAATCATTTCTGGGACGGGCTTGCTGACATGAGCGGAGTCAGTGATTCTCTGCATGTTGCGGGAGTCCTGAAGGAAGATGTGGAAAAGGCCTTCGGCGAGTATTCCGCAATATTGCACAATGTTGCAGATGTCAATGCTCTTGCACAGTCCGTTTCCAAGATGTTCGATGCTGCCGAGGCGTGTGAGGGGAAGGATACTTCTTCCAATGTCTTCGAGACCATCACCGGGTTTGCCGAGAAATATTTCTATGATCCCAATTCTCCTGTCAGGAGCGAGGAGTGCTATCTTGCTTATCTCCAGAGACTTGTGAAATCAGATTTTGCAAATCCCGACATGAAGCCTGCGTATGAATTCGATTTGTCCATGTGTTCTCTGAACAGGATAGGGGAGAAGGCCGCCGACATCAAGTTCGAGGATATCAATAGAAAGAAATATACTCTCTACGGCATCCGTTCCGACTATACCCTTCTTTTCTTTGCCAATCCGGGGTGTCCGAACTGCAAGGAAATCACCGAGGGCCTGATAGCCAATTCAGAGGTTTCGGAATTGGTCAATGCCGGCAAGTTGAAGATAGTGAACATCTATATCGACGAGCAGATAGACAAATGGCGTGAGTACGTTCCAGAGTATCCGCGCGAGTGGCTCTGCGGATATGACTATAACTATATCATAAGAAATGACCTCACCTACAGCGTGAGGGCCATCCCGTCCCTATATATTCTCGACAAAGACAAGAAAGTCATCCTGAAGGATGCTACCTTCGATGATGTAACTGCCTGGATAGACAAGACTTACGGGGAGATTTGCGGAGAATAGAGATGGTTTCCCCCAAAAGTTCACAAACTTGTGGTCCACAAACTTGTGAACTTTTTGGGAAATTTGTTTATATTTGCCGTAAAACCAGTGTGTTATGTATAAGCCATTTGTTTATGGGACTTCAGTTTCAGGGGATAATTTTACTGATAGAGTAGAAGAAACTTCCAGAATCAAGAAGAATTTCAGAGCCGGGATAAATACAATTCTCATTTCTCCACGCAGAATCGGGAAAACGTCTTTAGTGAAGAAAGTGATTTCTGAAATGGATGGTTTGGAGCCTGTTATTGTCTTCATGGATGTTTATGATTGCCGGAGTCCACATGACTTTTATCTCCGGTACTCACAGTCTATTTTGAAGGCATTGTCATCCACTGCGGAAAGACTGATGGAGAATGCCAAAGAGTTTTTGGGCAGACTGGCACCACGCATATCGGTGAGCCCCGATTTGGCATCGGAGTATTCTTTGTCGATAAGCGTGAACCCTAAAGACATTGATCCTGAAGAGGTTCTGAATCTCCCAGAACGGATAGCGGAGAAAAAGGGATTGCACATCGTCGTTTGCATTGATGAGTTTCAGCAGATAGGTGAATTCGCGGATTCATTGACTTTCCAGAAAAGGATACGTGGGATTTGGCAGCATCAGCAGCGTACATCGTACTGTCTGTTCGGGAGCAAGAAACATATGATGGAAAAGATATTCCATAGCAAAAGGATGCCATTCTACATGTTCGGAGACACCATATATCTCGGGACGATTCCGGAGCCTGACTGGATTTCCTATATATGCTCGCGGTTTGATAAGGCAGGAATAATCATTTCCAAGGAACATGCGGAAGAAATATGTCGGAAAGTGGAATGCTATTCGTCTTATGTTCAGCAATTTGCATGGAATGTTATGGTCAATGCCGGTTCCATGGTCACAGATGCTGACATTAAGAACGGAATGGAGTATCTCGTCTCTCAGAACGAACCTCTGTATATCTCGAAAATCGAAAATTTGTCATCTTATCAGTTGAATTTTCTGAGAGCTATATGTGCAGGCGTGAATTCAGGCTTTACTTCTGATAGCATTCTGAAGAGATGGAACCTCGGCAGCAAATCCAATGTTTCCAGAATCAGGGCATCCTTGATCGAGAAAGAAATCGTGGAGAAACGCGCAGGAACATTATATATATCAGATCCTGTTCTCCGTTGCTGGCTTACAGGATATCTCCAGAAGTTATAATTGATTGTTTGCCCAAATTTGCGCTTGCGTTCAACGGGATTGATAACTTGTGAAACTTGAGTTCTTTTTTTGCTAAAAAGCGGGAATAATTATAAATTTGAAGGACGTGGGCAAATCTCACGTCCTTAATTGTATGCAGATTGAAAAAACACTTTGGGGAAAGACTGCCGACGGCAGGGAAATATACCTCTACACATTGACAAATGAATCAGGCGCATCGGTCAAATTGTCCAGCATCGGAGCTGGAATTGTTTCAATTGTAGTACCTGACAAGAACGGAAAAATGGCAGACGTCGTTCTGGGATATCCTGTTCCCGAATCATACTTCGGAGACGGCCCATGCTTCGGCAAATGCCCTGGAAGATATGCCAACAGAATCGCCAAGGGTCACTTCACCCTTGACGGAAAGGAATATGAACTCCCTATCAACAACGCCTGCAACCACCTCCACGGAGGCCCTGACGGATTCCAGAATCAGGTATGGGACAGCAGGATAGTAGGCGATGCAGTGGAATTCATGTACTTCTCGGAAGACGGGGAAGCCGGATATCCGGGCAATCTCAAGGTCGTGGCCCACTACGAGTGGTCAGAAGAGAACGAACTGGCATTGACCTTCACCGCTGAAACCGACGCGGCGACAGTCGTGAACCTGACAAATCACGCATATTTCAATCTCGACGGCGAGGGCTCAGGCACAGTGCTGAACCACGAACTGAAACTGAATGCCTCAGAATATCTCCCTACAGATGAGACACTTATACCTGTCGGAGAACCGGAAGACGTCGCAGGAACCCCAATGGATTTTGTCAATGCCAAGACGCTCGGAAGAGACATCAAGGCCGACTATCCGGCATTGAAATACGGAAAAGGATACGACAACTGCTACGTCATTGACGGAGCCGAGCCGGGACAGATCCAGTCTGCGGCAGAACTCTACTCACCGGAAAGCGGACGTGTTCTCGAAGTCCTCACCACACAGCCTGGCGTGCAGATCTATACCGGAAACTGGCTCGAAGGCTGTCCTGAAGGAAAAGACGGGCACATCTACCACGACTATGACGGTGTTGCCATAGAATGTCAACACTATCCGGATTCCCCTAATGAGCCTTCATATCCGACGACAGTACTCCGTCCTGGAGAAGTGTTCGAACAGGCAATAATATTCGCATTCTCAGTAAGATAGACAACTCAAGTTGCCTCATATCTGTAAAAGAATTCTGAGGCAACTGCATATAGGTCCAAGGCCAATGAAACAATATCTTGATCTCCTCCGCCACATACGTAAAGACGGAGCTGTAAAACATGACCGCACCGGTGTCGGAACGCAGAGCATATTCGGTTATCAGATGAGGTTCGACCTCGCTGAAGGCTTTCCGCTTCTGACCACCAAGAAAGTACACCTGAAATCAATCATTTACGAGCTGCTCTGGTTCATTGCCGGTGACACCAACATCAAGTATCTCAAGGACCACGGAGTCTCCATCTGGGACGAATGGGCCGACGAAAACGGCGACCTGGGACCCGTCTATGGGCATCAGTGGAGAAGCTGGCCTGCCCCTGACGGCAGAAGCATCGACCAGCTCTCACAGGTCATAGACATGATAAAGAACAATCCCGATTCCCGCAGAATGATAGTCTCCGCGTGGAACCCGGGCGAAGTGGACAATATGGCCCTGCCGCCCTGCCATTGCCTTTTCCAGTTCTATGTGGCCGACGGCAAACTCTCCTGCCAGCTCTACCAGCGCAGTGCCGATACCTTCCTCGGAGTGCCGTTCAACATCGCATCCTACGCGCTTCTGACCATGATGATAGCGCAGGTCTGCGGACTGCAGCCGGGAGAATTCATCCACACGACAGGGGATACCCACATATACCTGAACCACTTCGAACAAGTTGATCTTCAGCTCTCCAGGGAGCCGCGCCCTTTGCCGGTAATGAAACTGAATCCGGAAGTGAAGAGCATCTTCGATTTCAAATACGAGGATTTCAGTCTGGAAGGCTATGACCCGTGGCCGGCAATCAAAGCCCCGGTCGCAGTATAACCCGAACAATGTACGAAAATGCAAAAGAACATCATAGCGGCAGTTGCCGACAACGGAGCCATCGGACGAGACAATGAACTCCTGTGGCACATCTCCGCAGACATGAAATATTTCCGTCGCACGACCATGGGCTGCCCCGTAATCATGGGCTACAGGACGTGGCTTTCGATAGGTCGCCCGCTGCCGGGCCGCAAGAATATCGTCATCACCAAAAGCCGCTTCGAGGCCCCGGAATCCGTTTCCCAGGTCCCGGATGCTGCCGCAGCCATCGCAGTCGCGGAAGATGCTTTTGTCAATGCTGATGCTCGAAATGATGAGGGTCAATGCTTTATAATCGGAGGAGCCAAGACTTACGAGCGTATGATGACCCAGGCGGACAAACTCTACATCACCCATGTCCGCACATCAGTTCCTGATGCAGACGCATTCTTCCCTGACATTGACCCTTCCGTCTGGAACAAGGACTCGGAGACCCCTGTGGAAACAGATCCCGAGAACGGGCTCCAATATTCCTTTGCAGTATACGTCAGGAAGGCGTGACTTCCGCGGTTATGGCAAGCGCTTCCGTGGTGTCCCTCGGTTTTTGTCAATAGCCTCTTCTCCCACGTCGGGACGCGGCCACGCCCTGTTTTTGGAGTCGCTGATTTTCAATTAGTTATAAATTATGGCGTGGAAACGTAGCCCAAAAAAGGCCGCGTTTCCACGCCACTATTTAAATGCTACCTGATTATCAATAAGTTACAACATTGACCGTGGCCGCGTCCCGCCTGAAAGACGTGAGAGCCTTCGGGGTTACTGCAGTCACACCGGAACAACACTGAGTTTACAACATTGTGGACCACAAGGTTATGTCCTTTGTGGATTTTCGTGGCAAACGGATAGCCGGACCGAAAAAAGAACTAACTTTGCGGGTGAGAAAAATATAGGCGAAGATGCAGAAAATATGGAAAAAGGCCCTGATTTATGTGGGCATCGTTGCGTTCTTTTTGGTGCTGGCATACGGATTTGTGCCGCAAGTACTTGGTGGAAAGATAGTTAATCAGAGCGATATATCGGGTTACGTCGGCATGGCCCATGAAGCCAATGAGTGGAACTCGGCACATCCTGAAGACCGGACGGCATGGACAAACTCCATGTTCGGCGGAATGCCTACTACCATGATAACCGGCAATCCGGCAGGAGACTGGACACAGAAAATCTATGATGCGTTCCTCGTGGGCAAACGCCCTGCTACATATCTCTTCATCACCCTTCTGGGGGCATTCCTCCTGATGCTGTCTCTTGGCATTGACAAGATACTTGCAATCGGCGGAGCTGTCGCTGTCGCCTTCTGCTCATACAACATGCAGATCATCCAGGTCGGCCACAACACGAAGATGATGGCTATCGCGTGGCTGCCGTGGGTGCTTGCCGCCGTGATATTCACCTACCGGTCGGCGTTGGGAATATACCGCAGGCAGGAAAACGGTAACATTGACAAGAAGTCCGGAGAAAAGGGCTGGAAAGCGTGGATTCCGCAGGCTGTGCTCGGTGCCGCACTCTTCGGAATGGCATTGAACTTCCAGATAAAGGCAAACCATATCCAGATTTCCTACTACCTGGCAATCATCATATTCTGCTATGCCATAGGACTTTTCATCTGGCTTGTATCGGACAAGGAGCGCCGCCGCGGACTGGGAAAATTCTTCATTGCATCCTTCCTTCTTCTGTTCCTCGGAATCGTCGGAATCGGTGCCAATGCAAACAAACTGATCCCGATGTACCGCTATTCGCACCAGACAATGCGCGGAGGATCCGAACTGGCGGCTGAGGGACAGGTCAATGCTGAAAAGTCGAAGGGTCTTGACTTGGAATATGCCACATCGTGGTCGTACGGCTGGCAGGAACTGCCTAACCTCATGATTCCGAACTTCAACGGCGGTTCTTCATCAGGAGCCGTAAATCCTTCAAAATCAGAGACTATAAAGCTCCTGAAGCAGTACGGACAGACCAATACCAGGGAGGTTGCCAAGAATCTTCCTCTTTACTGGGGTCCTCAGCCGTTCACAGCAGGCCCTATGTATATGGGAGCCATAACAGTATTCCTGTTCATTCTCGGACTCTTCTTGTGCAAGGGGCGTGACAAGTGGTGGATAGTTGCCGCCACACTCATCGCGATATTGCTCGGCGTGGGAAGCCACTTCATGCCGTTTACGAAGTTCTGGTACTATTATATGCCGTTCTACAGCAAGTTCAGGACCGTCTCGATGGCGTTGATAATACTTCAGGTAACATTGCCGATGCTCGGCTTCCTGGTTCTGGACAAGATTCTGAAAGGCGGATTCACCGCTGAGCAATTCAGAAAACCTGGCATAATTGCATTGATAATTACGGGCGGCTTCTGCCTCCTTTGCTTCACTTTCCCTGGCATAGCCGGTGACTTTACTGGAGCCTCTGATGCCCAGATGCATCCTGACCTCGTTGCTGCACTCCAGCATGATAGAGCGAAACTCCTTGATAATGATGCACTTGTATCATTCTTCCTCATCCTGTTTTCCTATATCCTGATTTTGTGGGCGTACAGCAAGCCTAAAGACGTTCCCGGCGATGATGCCTATGTCGGTAAGAGGAGATATGTCGCGGCCGCAGCAATCTCCGCATTGGTGCTTCTGAACATGTTCGCGGTCGGAAAGCGCTATCTGAATTCTGACCATTTCATCACCCCTCGCAATTTCAACGGCCAGTTTGCGGAAAGGCCTGTGGATGAGGCGATTCTGGAGGACAAGAGTCTGGATTATCGTGTTCTTGACCTGACTGTCAATGTTTTCAATGATTCTCATCCGAGCTATTGGCATAAGAATATCGGCGGATACAGCCCTGTCAAGATGCAGCGCTATCAGGACCTAATCGAGCGCCATCTGACCGGAGAAATAAATTCCATAATCAAGGCTGTCAATGCTGCCGGAACGATTGATGGGCTCATGGCCACGTTCCCGCGCGTGCCGGTTTTGTCAATGCTGAATGACAAGTATGTGATTCTCGACGGAAACAGCGCCCCTGCCGTTAATCCTTACGCGATGGGCAATGTCTGGTTCGTGGATTCCGCTGCGCGTGCCGCTTCTGCAAATGAGGAAATATCAATGCTGAAGAACATTGACCTTCATACGACTGCCGTTATCGGCCCGGATTTCGCTTGGGCTGCCGATGCGATAGAGTCTTGTGTGAGTGCGGACACCTGCATTGACGCGAAGATTAATGCCGGACGTGATACTATTTATATGACTTCATATGCCCCTAATGAGTTGCGTTACCATTATCGCAGTTCTGCCGACAGGGCCGTGGTATTCAGTGAGATATACTATCCGGACGGATGGACATTGACCTTGGCGGACAATGCGGGCGAAGCTTCCGGAAATTCATTGAAGCTGTTCCGTGCGGACTGGACGTTGCGCGGTGCTGTGCTTCCTGCGGGTGAGCATGACATGGTGATGCGTTTCGAGCCGGCTTCTTACCGCATCAGTTCTGATATTTCCAGAGCGTCATCTATTCTTCTGATTATCCTCATTCTTCTTTCCGCAGGAGGGATGTGGTATCTGAAAGAGGACAGGAATAATCTTATAAAATCCTGAATATGAGCCGTTTCGATACGTGTTTCTTCGAGAGGTATGCCAGAGTTTCATTGGAGAAACTGCTGGATAAGGACTTTGCGGCCCTGTTGAATATGGACAGGCCGGACTTGCAGTCCGCTGACGGGAAAACTTTGGTTATCGAGGTTACCAGGGCGATGCCTGAGACCAAGGAGGCTGCGGATACGATGCTGAAGGAGATGGCGGGCATCAGGTCTGTCAGGGAGGTGAGTGACGATGCGGAAGACATTGACAAGATGCTGGCTTCAGGTTACGGCTACGGTCTTGACGGCGGCCAGTATGTCGGCTCCAAGGAGTATGACTATTGGTCTCTTGCGCTTCCGATGCGTCGTATCATTGAAAACAAGGTGTCCAAAGCAGGTAACGGCTTTTATGGGAAGTTCGATTCCCTGGGGCTCTACATTTTCAGCAAGGATGCTATTTCTGATGAGAAAGTGGCTGATATAGTGGATTTTACGACATCACTTCAGTCGCAGAATGAAATCCGTTATGACTTCCTGTATCTTTCCGAAATCAATAATCTCAACGTCTGTGACCTGCGCTCATCGCACATAGTCTGCCATCCCATATCCCGCCTCCAGCGCCGCCTCTTTTTCCTGTCCTCGCTGGAGCACTGATTACCGGTCATGTACTTGTAGGCGTCTTCGGAGTTACGGGCCGATTGTGTCCCGCGCTGCTTTTGTAAGCGTTTCCGGAGTTACTGGTTGATGCGCGTCCAGTGGTTTGACGCGCCAGGAGGAGGTGTATCCGCATGCGGGACGGTGGTAAGCGCGTTATCCTTTCGCATTTGAAACTGTCAGATTTCTAACAAGGATAAAGTGAAAACACTTTCATTAAAAATATGTCCTTGAATACGCGCGTGTGCACATGTTCAATGCAAATATAGCAAAATATTTGACACTTGATGTCTGCTGTCTGCAAATGATGAAATTATTCAATGGATTTGTCTCTTGTGAGCGGCGATTAGACATGGGAGTGGCATCGGATTTCCAATATCCTTTGTCATTGAAAATACAATATCAAAAGAGGGGATAGAGTAGAGTGGCCGTTCGCTCAAACAAGGCTGAGACCATTCCTTCTTAAAAGGAAAAGGCAGGTACCCATTTAAGGGGATAGATACCTGCCTTGCTTCCTCAACAATGTTGTTTTACCAACAATGATGTCACAAAGATACGAATTATTTTGATTTCGCAATGATGAAAATGTATTATTTCTGTATTCTGTAATTGATTGATATGATTGACTAATAAGATGTTGACCCGATTTTCCTTGTTCGGGACACTTCCCTCCAGACAAAAAAGGCCTCCCCGGGTTTCGGAGAGGCTTTTTCGGTGCCCAAAGCCGGGCTCGAACCGGCACGTCTTTTAAAGGACATTGGATTTTGAGTCCAACGCGTCTACCAATTCCGCCATTCGGGCATTTCCAGAATTGGAATGGCAAAGTTAGGGATTTTTGGCGAATTACCAAATTTTTCAGCTGGCGGGTCCTAAAAATATGTCAGCAAACTCGTTTGTCAGCATGATTTGCCTTCCGATTCTCCGAAATTATCGATAACTTTAACGGCTGCGATGTGGTCAGACAAGTTTTATGAAGTGCAAAATATATAACGGACAGAAAATTGCGGATGTGGTAGGGTATCTGGAAGGATATCTGGAAGGATATCCTGCTGTTTTCGTCGTCGCGGACCGGAATGTCGCGCGATTCACGGAAGAAATCGCCGGGTGCAGGTCAATGCCAAGCTGCCGCGGTATTTTTTATATCAATGCTACTGAAAAGGACAAGTCAATGCAGACAGTCCTTGATATCTGCAAGTGGCTGTTGGTCAATGATGCTGACCGGAATACACTGGTGCTGGCCGTCGGCGGCGGCATTACTTCCGACATGGCAGGCTTTGCCGCATCAATATATAAGAGGGGTGTCAGATATGCCAATGTCCCTACGACTTTGCTGGCTCAGACGGATGCTGCAATCGGCGGAAAAACCGGTGTGAATCTCGATAATTATAAGAATATCCTCGGTGTCATAAGGCAGCCTGAGTTTACGTATATCTGCCCGGAAGTGCTTGAATCATTGCCATATAGGGACTTTGTCTCCGGTTCTGCCGAACTGCTGAAGACATTTGTCATTGACAATTCTGGCAACAATTACGAGAAGGCTGTTGAGGTGCTGGCTGATATTCACGGCAGCATTGACCATAGCCTGGCTATAGCTGCGCATAGTGCTGAACTTCAGCAGCTTATCTCTGCGGCTGCGGCGATAAAGGCAGGCGTTGTCGAGCGCGATGAATTTGAGCATGGCGAACGCCGCAAACTGAATCTGGGGCATACTTTCGCGCATGCAATCGAGTGGGAGTCAATGTCTGCGGCCGGTAAAGAGTTGAATGTCAATGCCATATCGCATGGTGAGGCTGTTGCGATAGGGATAATTCTCGCGTCCCGGCTATCGGAGCGCTATTATTCGACGCGGACTGGCATTGATAATAACTGTTCTGGATATAAGTCCTTGAGTGATAGACTTCAACAAGATTTTACCCGTTGCGGTTTGCCGACGGATTGCCCATACCCGACGGAGTCTTTGGCGGCTGCCATGCGCAGGGACAAGAAGGCTGAGAACGGAATCATCCATTTTGTGCTAATCCACGGCCTGGGTGATGTCCGTATCGAGGACCTGACGGTGGAAGATATGATTAATTGTTGAAGAATACATTTCTTAGCCAATATTCATATATCGGGTCTTCGAAAGAATACTGTTTTCCGAAGTCGTCCAATATGTCATTGGCAATCAATGCCTTTCTCGCTCTTGATACTTCTGAACTTGATTTGAGATTATATGTTTTCATTACTTTCTGCGATGAAAGGCTCTTTTCGCCTGCTGCCATTGCGTGGAGCAGGTTTTGCTGCGCAAGAGGAAGTGATAGAGTAAGCGCCCTGTTGAGTTCTCCCTGCTGCCTTAGAATATCATCGAATGCGTCGTCTATGTCAGAGTCTGTGCATGAATCTGCCTGGCAATGAAGCCAAGTTGTCTGTGCAAGTTGTTGGACATAATAAGGATTATTGTCTACCAGTTGGACAATCTTTTCACATTGACTTAACGAAATGTTCTTTCCGGTGTTTCTGAATTCTCTTGATATGAATTCAGGCCAAAAAGTTTTGTCGATTTTTTCCAGAAAACAGATGGCTCCGAATTTATAGAAAGGCATTGACACTTTCCCGAATACTTCCATCATCATGTGTCTTCTGCTCCCGTACAGACAGTATGAAACATGCTGTTGGAGTTGCCATTTGCTTCTGAGCGTGGCTTGGAATGTTTTTGGGGATTCGAACATTCCGATTTGCTGAAATTCGTCAATGCAGATTACTATCTTGATGTTTCTGTCTGATGCGATTTTTTCAGGCAGGTCAAGAATTTCATCAATGCTCATTTTTGGCTCCTTAATCTGAAATTGTATAGATGTGGGTGCTGCTGCATCACCAAAACTGAGTCCGGAAACTATGGCAGATGCATATTTTTTGACGGCTGACAGTATATTGTCGACTGACGTTGCTGTCTGTTTGATTACTTCCGATGCGAATTTGCTGAAGAACTCTTCTTCTGTTCTGACATTGAAAATATCTATGAATACTATTCTCAGGTTTTGGTCTTTGGACATGGCTTCTTTTCCGGCCTTATGTACGAGAGAACTTTTTCCCCATCTTCTAGGAGAAATGAGGATTGTATTCGTCAGGCTCATAAAGTTATCAGCCAATCTCTTTGTATCGAGTTCTCTGTCAATGAAATTGTTGCCTTCTGCAATTTTTCCGAAAATGAATGGAGCTGCCATAATGTTCAAATTTTGATACAAAAATATGAACATTTTTTGATGTATCAAAATTTGTACATTTTGTTTTTGGGGCGTGTATGCAGCGTGTTGCCGGTCCTGTGGCTCTCGACAAGGCTGCTCGGAAATAATCGTCAGGTCTTGGGTGTTTTGTAAGCGTCTCCGCGTTACGTCGTGACGCGTTTTCAACAGCACGTGGCGCCGTCCCGTTTGTCATCCGGCAATTCCAGTCCTGGCGGTGACTCTTTGCTCCTAATACGTATCCCTATACACGTCCTAAAGCGAATTCTTGATTCTCATTGGGGAATGTTTGATTTTTAAGACAGCCTTCCCGTCGGACGGCGCCACATGAGTTTTTGGAAATGATTGGTTTTCAGTGCGTTATAAAATGATGTGTGGATTTCCGGCCAAAAAAAGGTCGATAATCCACGCTCAAATTAAATGGCACTTGATTATCAATGTGTTACAAGTGTGCCCGTGGCGCCGTCCCGCCACCGTGGGTAAGCGTCTCCGCGGTTACGGGTTGACGCGTTTCCGGTGGTTTGACGCGCCGTAAGCGTCTCCGCAGTTACGTATTGCAACATAAGCCCCGAAATCTATTTGTCTGACTTTCGTGGTTCATGTTATTTATTTACTCGGCTCCTTTTTTTTGTCCACTTGTCCGTAAGGAGATTTCTGTAGGCTTCGACTGGAGTCGATAGTCGTCTCCGCGGTCATGGCATGGTCCTGCGTTCAGAACTGATGCGTCTCGGCAGTCATGTCTCCGTTCTGCCGTCCAGCTGCCGGACATTTGCCTCCCTTGCCATCGTACGCCTTTTCGTCCATCTGCTATCCATGTCCATGTCTTCATTACCATCCATCGCCATTCATTCTCCCGGCCATTGTCACCTCATCGTTCTGTCTCAGTCCGCAAACGATTGTCCAGTCTGATTTACCTTCCCAGCAATTCGGCCAATAGATTAGGCGGCAATGAACTTATTCGGGACGCCCTAGTTGTCGTTATGCGGAATTTTCTTGCCATTTCTATTGTTGCAAGACATCTCTTCTCGACCGATAAGTTCTTATATTCACTATCGAACCGTCGCTTGCTGATTTCTTCAAGTGATTGGAAAAGTTCATCGTCTCTAAATTTGACGGATTTCAGAATACCTGAATCTGTTTCGAACTCTACATCATTGTTTTTGGAAAGATAAAATGAAAACTGTCTTGGGTTTAAGAAGAGTTGTTCCAGTTCTGTTACTTTTACATATTGTGCAGGGTAAATCATATCATTATTGTCAATGAATAAATCTTGTGGTAGAAGTTCCTTTGTGGAAAACAACTCTCTTTGTCTGCGGATTCCCAATGAGGATAGCTGTCTTTCTTGGACATAACTGTCAGGTTTCTTGAAATACAAGTTCGCCGATGACCATGGGTATGCAGTCGGTATGACATTCATGCCGGCCGACATTGGATTTCGCAGGATGTAACCGCAGACCCCACGGAGATACTCGAGGTTATTTATAACTTTGATACTCAAATCGATATCTGAGGCATATTTGATTTCGCAATATTTCCTTCTTATCAGGCGAATTCTCCGTTGAAGGTAAAGCTGAGCAAACTTTCTGGCGTTTTGATAATCCCCGCGAACTAGAAAATGAAAGTGATTGTTCATCAGGCAGAATGCGTAAATGTCAATGTCATGTTTCGTGGCACAAACCAACAGATCATTCATCCCGGTTATGAAATCGGAATCGCTTCTGAACATAAGGGAATTATATGTCCCCGATGAGCAGATGTGGTAAAAAGAGACGTCCATCGTATTCAAGTTTTTCGCGTGAATTTAGTAGAAGTCAATGAAGGCTCCTATGAAACTTAAAAATTGCAATGCAGGTTTTTATGTTTTTTAAACTTTTCCGGAAGATTTTTGTGTTTTTTTAATATTTAACTATTCTGATACCACCTGTTATGTGAAAGATGTAAGCGTCCCGACAGTCATGTCTCCAGTTCCGCCGTCCCGCCACCTTGGTAAGCGTATTCGCAGTTACGTATTGCAACATAAACCACGAAAGCTATTTGTCTAACTTTCGCAGGTGGACGCCAGCAAAGACCGGGCGTCAAATCCAATCGGGACATCGGAGGAGAATCCGACGTTCCTACAACTGAATCCAGCCTCCCCGTCGGGACGGCGCCACATGAGTTTTTGGAAATGATTGGTTTTCAGTGCGTTATAGTAAGCGTCTCCGCGGTTACGGGTTGATTGTGTCCGCATGCAGGACGACGCCACGGGGTTATTTGTAACACATTGATAATCAAGTATTATTAAATTTTGGTGTGGATTTTCAGACTTTTTTTGGTCGAAAATCCACACGAATTTTTATAACTATCTGTATGATAATATGTTATGGAAACAGGCGTGGCGTCGTCCCGCACTGCTTGGGTAAGCGTCTCACGCTTAAATTAAATAATGCTTGATTATCAATGCGTTACAATTGTGCCCGTGGCGCTGTCCCGCCACCTTGGGTAAGCGTCTCCGCGGTTACGTATTGACGAGTTTTCAAT
>FR890645.1:0-14223 GCA_000435075.1 Bacteroides sp. CAG:770
CCGAAAATGTGGCGAAATGCCCCGAAAATGGCAGGTGGTTTCAAAAGATTTTTATGATTCTTAAATTTTAATGATGATTTTTAAATCTTTGTGGGCTCAAAAACCACTTCATTTATACTTTTGAAATCACAGAAATGTGGACATGTTATGCCGGCAGGGGCATTCGGAGCGGTACGCCCCGTTGGGGCTATCCCTCCCACCGCTACCGCGGCAGGCCAAAGCCCCTTGATTTTCGACCCTCTTGACAACTAAAGTCTGGCGTTACGCATTAATTATCAGAAAGTTATCCGGTCATAAGAGATCCAAGAGATAGCAACGAAATGGGGTCTTGACAGGAGCGCCTCGCTCCATACCAGCCTGTAATATATTAGCATACAACATATTACAGTCGCGAAACCCAAACTGACAAATGTCAAGAGGTTCGAAAATAAATTACCGAAACAAGGCATATACATCGGTCTGGAGCGCTACCTTGAAGTGTTCGAACAACTCCAGGAAGACACATAGTTCGAAGCAGAAACTGATTCTCAATGTTGATCAAGATATCGTAATTGTATCAGTGGCCAATATTGTCTATATTTACACAGATTTCAGAGTCACAAGGGTTTACCTCAAAGATGGAAATTGGGCAACCGCAAACGTGTCTCTGCTGCAACTATATGCCAGTCTGGATTCGAATATGTTCTTCCGTGCTAACCGACAGACAATTGTCAATGTGAAATATATTGCCCGCATCGCCTATATCCGATCTCGGGAATTCAGAATACATTTGCATCCCCCGTTTGATGACGTGGATATCTTTAGTAACCTTCAAAAAAAAACCTGCCTCATCTTAAGGAATCTTTTCGGTCTATATCTGTTTTCTCATCAGTCATGTGCCACCGGCACACTCCTTCTTCGAAAATAGATCTATCCTCGAAAATTTTCTCCTAATCTGAGGCAGGTTATTTTCTTCACGTTACTTATCACTCCGAACAGAAAGCAGATCTTATCTCTTTGCTGAAGAAATAAGATCTCATCGCTTGAAATACCTTTCCTTATTTTTTGAATTTCCTCAAATCATGGGAAAGTCTGGCGGCGCAGAAATCAGGACCGCACATGGTGCAGTATTCTCCGTCAGTATGGCCTGCCTCCTCAAAATATTGGAGGGCACGTCCCGGGTCAAGAGACAGATGGAACTGGTCACGCCAGCGGAACTCGAAACGCGCCTTGGACAAGGCATTGTCACGGAGGAACGCACCCGGATGTCCTTTGGCGAGATCCGCAGCGTGTGCGGCAATCTTGTATGTTACTACACCTACGCGGACATCCTCCTTGTCAGGAAGTGCAAGATGCTCCTTCGGTGTCACATAACAAAGCATAGCTGTCCCCAGCCACGCAATCTGGGCACCTCCGATAGCTGAAGTTATGTGGTCATAACCAGGAGCAATATCAGTTACCAGAGGTCCAAGTGTATAGAATGGTGCTTCATGGCATTTGGCAATCTGACGTTCCATATTTTCCTGGATCTTATGCATTGGAACATGACCAGGGCCCTCGATGAAAGCCTGGACATTTTTTGCCCATGCACGCGTTACCAATTCACCCATAGTATCTAACTCAGCGAACTGTGCAGCATCATTGGCATCGGCAATACAACCCGGACGGAGGCCATCACCGAGAGACAATGCCACATCATAGTTGGAAACGATGTCGCAGATATCGTCGAAATGCTCGTACAGGAAACTCTCCTTATTAAATAGGAGGCACCACTTGCTCATGATACTTCCTCCACGGCTCACGATACCGCATAGACGGTTGTCTGCCAAGTGGACGTTCTCCAGACGGATTCCGGCGTGGATGGTAAAGTAATCGACCCCCTGCTCGCACTGCTCTATCAATGTGTCGCGATAGACCTCCCAATTCAAGTCCGCCACATTGCCCTTGACTTTTTCCAGAGCCTGATAGATCGGAACGGTACCTACAGGAACAGGTGAATTTCTGATGATCCACTCCCTGGTCTCATGAATGTTGGCTCCGGTAGAAAGGTCCATCACCGTATCTCCACCCCATTTGCAGGACCAAACGGCCTTGTCCACCTCCTCATCAATGTTGGAAGTCGTGGCCGAGTTACCGATATTGGCATTGATCTTCACCAAAAAGTTTCTGCCGATTATCATTGGCTCGCTCTCGGGGTGATTGATATTTGCCGGAAGCACCGCGCGGCCGCGGGCGATTTCGTCGCGCACGAATTCCGGTGTGATGTAACTGTCAATGCCGGCTTCCTTGCATTTCATGTTCTCTCGAATGGCAACATACTCCATTTCCGGAGTGATGATTCCGGCTTTCGCGTATGCCATCTGAGTGATATTCTTGCCCTCAATTGCCCTGCGAGGCAGTTTGATATGGCCGAAACGGAGACTGTCCAACAAATGATCTTCGAGGCGCTGACGGCCATAATCACTTGAAACACAGCCTAGTTCCTCAGTATCATTGCGCTCGATTATCCATTTTTCCCGCATCCTCGGCAAGCCCTGTTTAAGGTCAACCTGATATTCCGGGTCGCTATATGGACCGCTGGTATCATAGATATACACAGGCTCGTTCGGTTCCATGTGAGGCACACCGTTTTCATCTTTGGTTACAGTAGGAGTGAGATTGACCTTCATCATGCCCACTCTTATTTCCGGGTACAATGTTCCCGACAGATACGCCTTTTCTCTTTGGGCGTAAGCTTTGTTGTCTGCTGGCATAAATGCTTTCTATTAATATGTTACTATGTAAGAACAATGCCGGAATACAGAGCAAAGCCTGCTGGCGGAAATCACTTAAGCCCCTTTGAATGCCCGTTTTCAAGTGAATTGTATCCCTGCGGCAGCATTATCTGCATCAGGTTCAATGGGTATAATCTCAGCCGATTTGTCAGCACCCCGTAATGTTCGCTGGCAAATATAGAAAAAATTCAATAACTTGGTTGTAGGAATGTAAGATTTTCCGTATAATCGGGATATTATAGAAAAGAGAGTTTATAGATATGGAAATTTTGATTTCATTTTTGGGAGGCGCCGTCGTGGCAGCCTTTGTTGTGGCTCTAGTTTTCAAGAGTAAAATGAGCCAGGCCGTAGAAATAGCCAAGGCCGGACTGGAGGCTGACTTCAAGTCGAAACTCGCGAAAAGCGACGCAGATCTGGCTCACGCCGAAAAGGATGCCGAAGGGTTAAGGTCAATGATAGAACAGGAGCGTGTCAATGCCAATGCCAAAGTGGCCGAGGTGAAGGCTGACATGGAAAAGCGTAACAATGAGTCACTTGAGGCGCTCGAGCGGAAGAACAGGGAGATGATGGCTGCTCTTCAGGAGAAGTTCAATGAGACCATCGGAAAGGTTACAGCCCAAGTCAAGGCCGATACCAATGACATGCTCAAGGCAAGTCAGAAGGAGTTCGCCGAGTCCAGCAATCAGAGCATCGGGCAGATTCTTAATCCGCTCAAGGAAAACATCGCCCAACTGAAGGTGACGATGGAAAATGGCAGTACTGCCCAAGCCAAGATGCATGGTG
This sequence comes from Bacteroides sp. CAG:770, assembly GCA_000435075.1. Lineage (GTDB taxonomy): Bacteria > Bacteroidota > Bacteroidia > Bacteroidales > UBA932 > Cryptobacteroides. The sequence goes on from FR890645.1 coordinate 3,537, forward strand.
AAATCGAGCAGCAGATCAAGGGTCTCATGGAATTCAGCGATGCCACACGAAAGAGCGCGGACGAGTTGGCAGCCGCATTTAGGCACGGAAGCAAAATCCAGGGAGACTGGGGCGAGATTCAATTGAAAAACTTGCTTGAGACTCAAGGACTCAAATGCGGGATTCATTTCGATATACAGCCTACTCTCAGAGATCAGGAAGGGAAGGCTCTTAAAAGTGAAGACGGCAATCTCATGCGTCCGGACGTCATTCTGCATCTTGACCAGAGGCGTGAGGTAATCATCGACTCAAAGGTATCATTGACAGCTTTCGCAAATTATGTCAATGCCGATAATGACATTGACAAAGAGCGTTATCTGAAGGAGCATATTGCCAGCATCAAGAGGCATGTGGATGAACTTGCGAAAAAAGACTATTCGAAATATGTGGTCGCACCGAAGATTTCTGCAGGCTACGTGATAATGTTTGTGCCGCATGCCGGTGCGCTTTGGACGGCATTGAATGCGGAACCTGGACTCTGGAGGGATGCAGCGGACAAAAATGTCTGCATAGCTGATGAACAAAGCCTTTATGGTGCCCTCAAGATGGTCAGTCTGACATGGACTCAAATTGCCCAGGCCAATAATCATGCACAGGTTTATGCTCTTGCATCCGAGATAATCAATCGTCTCGGAATGTTTCTGGAAAACTACAAGAAGGTCGGTGATAGCATTCAGAATGCCTTGAATTCATACGAGGCATCATCCAAGAAACTGAAGGGCGGCAGCCAGAGTGTGTTCACCACTGCCAGCCAGTTGGTAAAGCTTGGGGCCAAGAATGATGGCAAGCATCATATTCCCGAAGAATTCATTGACATTGATGAAATTCCGGAACTGGAAGAATCTGCTGACAATCAGTCTATTGTGACTCCGGCGGAGCCCAAGAGCGGAGAATAATATCTCAATTATCATTGACAGCCCGACCGGTCACCAAAGTTTTTTTGCAACCGGCTGGGCTATTTTCCATTAATTGACTATCTTAGACATCGGAAAACAACGGCTCCGACTGATGGGCACAGATTATTCCCTACATTTTTAGCGCAAATTGTCAATGAATATGATACATAGAGTCAATGTCGAGTTCCCTGATGTTTACATTCTGGTAAGACTATATCGTAATTTCAGCAGGCCTTGGGATGAATTTCATCAGAGTATTCAGCCGGCGATATCTATAATCGGCAAAACCAATCGTGATGAAATACAAAACCAAATGCGACTAAAGTTCGCCAGAAAACTGCAAAAACGAAATGTGATAGAAAAATCGCGCACATCATACTCACAGAAATGGCTCTCAAACGTTAATTGAATACGTTTTGAGAGCCTTTCCAATAGAGTGTATCACCATCAGACATTCAACTCAAATTTGACTTCCTCACCTGCCAATAGTCGTTCAGTATTTAGCAGATTGTTTTCATAGATGTGGGCATTCCCCAAAAATAGGGTTATGGACTTCAATGGCAAGTCAATCTGTCTCGATATCAGATACAGATGGTAAATGTCAGACGGCAAGCCTAAACTTGCATCTGAACTGCGTTGATAAGCCGTAAGCACAAGTTCTCCATCCTCGATCTGGAACTGAACCAAAGACAGGCACGGTGCCTGATTGCTTTCAGCATCCGTTGCTCCGAGAAACAGCACATAGTTTTTACTGCTCCTCTTTTCCTTATTTATCTTGGCCACAAGCGGTGGCAGTTTCTCGAAGTATGTAGGATATGAGTTCACAAGGATAAGTCCGACATAGTCCCACCAAGAGATGCCGACTTCACGGTACTTCTCCACATTCCGCTCCCCGTGCGTAAACAAGTCCAGTTCACTCCTCAATTTCTTTCTTGCGAGGTTATGTTCTTCGAATATGTCAAGAAGGTCACCAGGGGTCAGAGACAGCTGCTGATTCAATAGGTATTTTATTGCCCCCTTCTTATTCTGCTGCATCTTCCCGTCCAACAGAATATGCTGTAAAATTTGATGATATTTGTTCATATTTGATAGATTTAGTCTTCTATATAGATAACCATCAGAACGCCTTTCAAATGGCTAAAAATGGCCGCTATTCGCCCCCCCCCACTTGTTCAAATAGGTTCTGTTGGCGCTGCTCCTCATAGTTGCATACCATCCATTCTTCCTGCTTCCTGCGTGATGTTTTCGACGCGCTTATTGTTCTCTCGATACGGTGAATTGTCCAGCCGTTTTTCTCGGCGTACCTTTCAATAGGGCCATATGGGAACATTGTCAGCATGAATTTGCCCTTGACTGTTTCCAGCAACTGAAGGAGTTCTTCCATATTTCTGTCTGAGAACACGCCCTCATAGTGACCACAGTCGCTGTTGATGTATGGAGGGTCAACGAAATGGAACGCATCATCGCAATCGTATGTCTGGATTACATCGAGAGCGTTCCTATTCTCGATAGTGACATGTTCAAGCCGCCGGCATATCTGCTCGGTGAATTCGTCCTTGGCGTTCTGGACTTTCTTTGGCATACCACCTCCGAAGTCGTACCCGAAAGAGCCGTCCATCATTGACGCAAAAGACATCCTGCACAACGCCCAGACCGCCCAAGCACGTTGGGCTGGGGAGAAGAATTCCGGATAGGCATTTATGTGGGCCGCATGGGCGTGAAGGTCCCGGCTGTGCAGGGTTTTGTCAATCTCGGTCTTCAAGTCTCGATAATAGACTTGCGCCGTCCAATAGAAGTTTGTAAGCTCCATATTGATGTCATTTATGATCTCCGCTTCTACAGGAGACTTGGCGAACAATACGGCTGCCCCGCCACAAAAGGCTTCCGTATAAAGCCGATGTGACGGTATGAGAGGGATTATGTGCTTCAGCATCGTCTGTTTCCCTCCATAATAGGAAATAGGTGTTCTCATATCTGTTGAATTAAAAATTATTGTTACCTTTGTCCCTGTACCACCCATACGCACAAAGCGTCACCATGCAAACGAGGGACTTACACCCGGCTTTGCGTGGTAACGCTCTTGTGTAAGAGGTGGGTGGTACTATTTCTTACAGGTCGGGAGTTTTTTATTTACAGCCACTCCCAAGGCTGCATCCATTTCAAGTTCAAGGGCGGTCTCTTCTGTACATCTCCCAACCGGACATCACATCCGTCTGGTTTGCTTTAAGCCCGTTCTCCACAAAGGACATCGCAGACACAATCTTGACCATAAGGTTCTTGTCCTTGATGTCCACCGCGGCATCACAGTCATATTGAGCCGCATCGGACACGTGCTTTACATAAGAGCCTGTATTGTTTTCAGAAGGCGGTGCCCAACGGCTAATCATCTGCCTTATCGTCTTCAACCCCAAGTTCGTGTGGTAGTGTCGAAGCGTGACAAACACAGCCCTGTAGCCATAAGCCATCGATTCGAACTGTTTGAAAGCCTTATCACTTGATGGGGTAACCTCTCCCTTATAAGTCGTCCTGCTCAATCTGATGTTGCAGGGATTGTTGTTTCTTATTCCTCTCGGTGCCATACTCTACTCCCATTTATCCCATGAATTGACAAGGTTGATGGCGTTCTGCCTGAATGTCTGAAACTCGTTCCATTCGTTCACATATTCAGCCGCCTTGTCATCGGTCAAAGCGCCGATCTCCATGCCGGCCTTCGCCTGCAGGAGCTGAATCTGGTGTGTCTTGATGGCATCCTCCTCGGTCTGGAGATACTTCGACCGGATGATACCGTTCACGAGCTTGTCACGGTTCCACTCATCGCACTCGATGAGCGTGCCTGCGTCAGGCATCGACCCGGTGTAAGAATAACCTTCCATCGGCTCCGATGTCTCATCCGGCTTGTATGTAGCCGGCTTCTCATTGAGATAACATAAAAAATGCGCCCCGTCATATTTTGAGGGACGCATCTGGCGTGGATATGCCACGCTGAACACTTCTGTTGTTTTCATATCAAGTAAACTTATAAAACTTCTTGTTGCGTTTATTGATTTCTATCTTAATAACAGTAGGGGCAGGCAAGTCTTCCTTCGAGAACTCCGTTTCGCATTGCTCTATAAGCACCTTCGAACCGGTGTACAAGAAGTATTCCTCACCTGGCTTAACAAGCACAGATTTGCCTCTGTCATCCGTATAAGAGAACTCCTTACCCTGCCATTCAAAACGTATGGCAAGACACTTCTTCGGAGTGCCGTCATCATTCTTCTCCTTGATGGAGTCAATCACGGCATAATCACGGAGTTCCATAAGGAAATCATCCTCCGACTGCTGCTTCTCCGGGTCAAACAGGAAGTTCTCGAATCTCCTCTGCTGACCGTGAGCAATCTCAAACGGGCATTGGCTTTTGCGCCTGTTAATCTTTGCGCCCAAACGTTCTTTCTTTTCCATATGATACTTTTTTAAGAAATTAATCGAATTTGCATGCATAACCGTTCCGAGTTGCGACGATATGGCTACCCTTATCTGGTCATAGGTAAGACCCATCTTAAGGCCCTTCCTGATTTTCCGCTTGATGTCAAGCACTACATCACGGTTCGCCCGGACATGCCCGTCAGCAAAGATGCGGTACCCTACAATCGTAAATCCTCCCTTTGTAGCCCCGACCTGCCACTTTGGGTTCATCGTGAATTTCAGCTCACGTCCCCAGTATAATGCTATCCAATCAACTACAAGATGCAGGAAAGTCTTATCCTCATGAAGGACAAGGACATTGTCCATGAACCTATAAAAGAATCGGAGCCCCTCCTTCACATACTGGCAGAAATGTGCTTCCAAATAGGCTTCACCCTTCGAGATTTCAGCAAAGTCGGATTCAGTCTTTGCCGACGCCTTTTTGTCCGTGATGTACATTGCCGCCAATTTATGAATCAAGTCCGGATCCGATTGCAACCCGAACAATCTTCTGACATCATGGTCAAACATACCAAGCGATATATTGGCATAAATCGTCGATATCTTCAGACCGATTGCTATGCCAGCAGGATGTTCAGGATCATCATTGCCCATAGGCGTCCCTATGCTGCTGTCAATGACTGCGTCAAGGGAATTAAGAAGGACAGGATCCTTTATCTTCCTCCTCAGATAGGCTTTGGGAATGTCATGCAGAATATGTGGATACATCTTTGACACATCGAGATTGGCGAAGGCTTTCAGTTCAGGGTGGGTCTTCAGGTCGTGGCTTATAAGCTTCACCATCATATGCTGTCCTCTGCCAGGGATACAGGCATAGCAGTGTTCGTCAAGGCTTCTGTTTACAATATCCTCTGTACGCGTCAATACGCCCCAATGATAGACGTGATGCCAATATTGAAGCATCGACAGGAACCTCTCCTTCCGACCTTTCTTCTCAAGTATTGTCTTATAGGTGTAATCCTCCGATGAGGGATGGTATGATGAAGTGAGAAAAAGATGAAGAAGGCGATCAACATTTGACTCAAGGTCTTCGTCAAATGCTTTCACCTCCTTCCGTCTTCTTTTCCGTCGTGAAGCCAATCGATGGGCCATACGAAAGTTCTCTTTCGTGCCTATGACTTCCGACAAGTGTCCGTGTCTTCGCACAAGTGTCTCGTGTCTGCTTTCTCTCACAAGCGCCGTCGAATTCTTACGAACCTACCGGAACCAGTTTTGATATGATGTCTTTCGGCAAGGGCCGGGGTTCATCCTCAAATAGACGACGGGTGCAAACACAACCAGCCTCCCAAGTAGTGGGGCGACGACAGGTTCGCATTGGAATTCGAGGGCGCATAGTTACCGTTGAAGTACGCCAAGCCATCAATGTCACCATTGTTAGCATTGCCGGAACCGCGCGGAGACCGGAAACCAGAAACCTACCGCCTTAGAGGACAAACCCACCATAAGGCGGTACAAAGGTACAAATTTTACTTAATCCATTAAAACCTCATATTAAAAAACCGCCTGACGGCGGTGGTTTTTTTTATCGCCGCCGACGATTTCACTAAGAAAAAAAAAAAAATTTTTTCATCGCCGCCGACGATTTCACGAAGAAAAGAAAGAACAGTATTTCAAAGAACTTGTTTTGCATCCGCCCACGGATGCCTTGGTTTCTTGCTCAACCGCTATCGCGGTCTGCGCGGTTTCTTGGCTTTCGCGTCGCCCCTTACCCCGCTATGAGGCATATACCTTTGGGGTCGGGTCGAAGTCCCCCACGCATTCGCAGAGGGGCGACGACAGGTGCGCAGAGGAAGACGAGGGCGCAAAGTCACCGCAGAAGCACGCCAAGCCAGCAATGACACCACTGTAAGCATGGCCGGAACCGCGCGGAGACCGGAAACCAGAAACGGCTTTATTGAAATAACATCCATCACCCCTATATGTCGCCGATGTGGCACCATCCTCTGATGGCATCCCCGCAAGTCCCTGAAAATTGATGCGCTTGACATAGTTCCATGCTTCAGGGGTGGACGGGAGGATCGTCCCGACCTTTATCATGTTGGCCGTCTCTGAATACTTCCATTCTGTCAACGAAGACTTCGCCACATAGAATGAATATGAACCGTCAGCATTGATGACCGCGACAATCCTGTTTTTGCCACCCCAAAGATGACCGTATGGGTTCTTCAGCCCGAAGAAACAAGGAATCGGGGCATTATAGACCACGGTTCCGTCAGACTTCTTCACCGCATAGGAAGCGACACCAAGAGCGTCCGCGAGTTCGACTCCGGCAGAATACGGAACCACCGGGTGATAACCATTGTAAGCTTCCCAATCAGGCATCGAGGCCACGCCATAGCCAAGACCGCCCTGATACAATCCATTGGCATCCTTTGATGCGCTGAATGAGGTTTGGATGTTTCTGGTACCGAGGATGATGTCAGCAAGTATCATGATGACAGTGTCTATCCAATACCAACCAGCACCCCAGCCCTCGCCGCGTTTGCGACCAAGTTCCTCAAATGTGGCGGTTCCCTTTTCAGTTGCCGCGTACCCAAGCATTGACAGGTTCTCGGCTGACGCATTTCCGGATGTGATGGCAGAACCACCACCGCCACGATACTGTTCAGCGGAACTTATCAGAGAACACAAGATATTGTTTGTCCTGTCAATGATGCCCGAATGTCCGGCAGCGATTGAGAAAACCGGCACACGATAACATTCACGGCCTGGAATCGGTTTCAGAGAAGCGGCCTCATAAAGGTAACTGCCTTCCATCCATGCAGCCACATAGAACGGTGTCCGCACGCCCCACTGGTATTGCCCCATTGTGCCATCAAGCTTGGCCGCCTCACCGGTGGCAAACTTATAGTGGTTGTTCGGGTCAAGTTTCTTCCTTGAATGGTCATTCCCCACAAGATAACAGCCAAGGCCAAGAAGGGACGGAAGCCGTTTCACATAGTTCAAATCACCACAACGTTCTCCAACAGGAGAAGACTGGTCAAGATTGAACCTGACTGCGGCATATCCGTCATCTCCAAGAAATGATGCAGGGAAAAAGCCATATTCGTTTCCGGACAACGATTTCCCGAAAAGCAGATCACCCGCATCGACCTGGGCGAATTGCTTGAATGATGATAATTCTTTCTTTTTCATATGCGTTGTTATTTAGTATTTTTCAGTCCTTGATGTCACCATTGTAAGTGAAATCATTCATGTTGATTATCTGGAACTCGAAAGAGCCATTATTCCAGGAATCGTCGTCCGAGATGTCCACAATGAAATAACTTGCGGTCTTCGCGGTCAACGTAGCCTTGACCGGGGAACTGTTGCTGCTAGAATCCATAATATATCCGACACCGGTCAACATCACCAGATAGTCATTCGGTTGCAGGTTCCACTTTTTCGGGATCCACACAGTGTACCTTCCGTTGGCGGTCCTTTGGCATTGCAGGGTTCTCCCGTCAAATGTCTTGTAGTTCATCGAGCACGTCCCGTTTGAGGTCCTTCCCGTGACAGTCCCATGCGCAAGGACATTCAATGAACGGCCATAGGACTTTGTAGTTTCGATATTCCCACGGTTGGTGATAAGCCACCCATAAAAGGTCGCGCCTTCCCCTATACCGAGAAGTTCTACGTACTCACGGGATAACAGTACCAGCTCGCCATATTTTGCTCCATCCTGGAAGAAGTATTTTCCATTTGGGGCAGTAATGGACACCGCACCGGATGACAGCACCCCGTCGTACCGATGAGTCATCACTGTTATACGGCGTCCGTTCTGAGAAGAATCCCATGGGAACCCTCCTGCCGCAATGATCAAGGACCCACCTCCCTCCATTTGAAGGTTATCATGCAGTTGGGCCTCTGATTTTTCATCTGTGCCACCCCATTCCCACTCTCCGCTATAATGTGCGAAAGGCTGGCGGAGCGTGCCGTAGACGATTACATCTTTCAGCGTGCTGTCCTCTATGGTAGCCCCTTTAGTAGTGAAAAGTCCATCCTTGCTGACAATGGTCTCACCCCCGGCCGCGCGGATGCTGCCGTCCGCCATCAGTTGTATCTTCCCGGATGTGTGCTTGATAACACCCTCATCCATAATCCAACCCTCCTTGCCTGTACCAAGCAGAAGGACTTTCGTGGAGAAATTCGCGAATGACGGCACAAGACGCCAGTATCCGGTGTTGTTTTCAACCGAATCATACGGAGTCTCATTCGAACTGGATGTATGGTGTTTGGTACACTGATACACCTGCCCATTGTAATAGGCGAAATCAGCATACGCCTCCCCATCCGCACCGCTATAGAACTCTATGCCGGCGGCCCAAACAATCTGGCGCGTCCGCGCCCCACGCTCACCTTTGTCTCCCTTCTCCGGTGGCCGCTTGTAAGCTATTCGTGTTATATGCTTTAACATCTTTCTGATACACATTATTCCGCTGAAATAATAAGAGTCATGTCACCACCAGCCTTGACCGCATGGTCGATTGTAACCGTAAATGAATCCCCGCCGTCCTGCGATGCGATAGAGTCGCCTGCCGCATCCGTAACAAGGTAATTGAACGTGAAGCCCTTCACCTCAGTCTCCGTCGTCCTCTTGTACACCTTCGGTCTATATATGATGGACGTCTGGGCCGAGCTGAGTTCTTCCGGAACCTGAGCCCCGGCCGCATTGGTCGGATTGGGATAGATGATCAGGATGTCAGTCTCGTCGCTCACTTCCATCACTGCGCTTGAGGACTTGCCGTTATAACTCATCTCACATTTGTACAATTCGCTTGAATTGATGTCCGACGCCGTGATGGTAATGCTTGATGAACTCTTGTTTATCGGCTCCCAGCCATCAACGCCATTCACGACTTTCATCTTGTACCATTTGTAGGTCACGCCATCTGTCTTCTCGACACCGCCGATCATCAGATGAGCCGTCGCCTTCAACTGTGATGTGGCGTCATCAACAACACCGCCGTTGTTGATCGTGATATAGCCCATGCACGACTCTCCGTCAGTCTGCTCGATGGCCACCTCGATGGACGCGGACACGACTGACTGGAATCCTGTATTGACGGTCCCCTTGAATTCAATGGTGTCCGAGTCAATGTTGCCGCTCGATGCAATCTCCTTCAGTATCGTAAGTGTCGGCAGCGTAAATCCGTCAACCTTCTTCACTTCGCTCTTGAAGGTACCTGCAGGAATGCTTCCCATCGCTTTGCTAAGCCCAGAAGCATCAAAGACGATGGCAGTTCCGTTGAACTTCCATTCGACACCGGTAGCTGCAGGCTCTATGCGCATTGCTTTCAGCGAGCTTCTTACTACCGGATATATACACGGCTTGTTGGCCGCGAAACTTGGCGTGATTATGTTGTTTCCGTTGGAAATGAACTGCTTCAACGGAAACGTGCTTCTCAACGTACATGTCAGTGAATCACCCTGCCTGACATATTTGATTGTCGTCTGTCCTTTTACTGTACTCATTTCATCTTCTTTTATCTGTTCAACTCTTCCTTTGCTTCAGCCGCCGTAAGGACCTTGCCTCCAAGCGACTTGACTTTTTTCTCAAACGGAACGGAACTCCCATAAGTCTGAAGGTCGCTCTCATTGATGATGACATATTCACCATCCGGAGTCCTCTGCCTGAATTCGGCGATTCCGGCATCCTCGGCCTTGCGGACCGGAATCTTTGCATAAACATATCTCATATCTTAAAGTGTTATTACCTCATTGTTGTCACATATCATGGTATCCCCATCTATAAACGCCCCTAAAGGGTCAAGTTCATCCACTTCAAGGGCCACATCCGAGGCATTGGCGAATTCCTCTGCCGGAATCATGATGCTATCGCCATAGCCGAGGTCAGTCCATTCGGCTCCATATACCGCCCTTTTTATGGACCACTTGATGCTGAAGAATCTTGAAGGATTTTCCACGACAGTCCTTCCGACCGTGATCACGCATTCATTCTTCACCATCTCCGCATTCGGGGAGACCTCCACCCCACCATGCACAAAATGCTCGAAATCATATTCTGGATATCTCCTCACCACTGTTGTCTCATCTTTAAGGCAATTATCCGTCGGAGATGACGGCAGAGCCTCGCCTGACAACGCATATTCCACCTTGCAGGATATTTTCACCTGTCCATTGACATAACGGGGATCGATTGTCAATGTGTCTGCATTCTGGCCTGCCTCATAGAACAAGTCCTCATCAGGGTCAATAATCGTCTCCTTTCCGTCAACGGTCTTATACCACCAGTATGCAACCTTGCACTGTCCTGAATCCGGGGTCTTTCCGCCAAGCAGGAATGT
>FR890645.1:14248-42722 GCA_000435075.1 Bacteroides sp. CAG:770
CCAAGCAGGAATGTCGCCTTAATCGTGCGGACACCTGCATCTGTAATGGGGTTGAATACAAAACTTGCCGGTTTATCGAGAGACAGCGATGCGGCTTCCGCCAGCGAGACGGTTGATAGAGTAGAGGTCGCCTGAATGCGCAAGATCTTGCCGCTCCTCGTATCCGGATACGATGCTGTGAACACGAGCACCTTCGGCTCCAGATAAGGGATGTTCTTCGTGACGGTCAAAGTGCCGTCCTGCGCCACCGAATAGCCGTCCGTCTGGTTCGTGATCAGATAGCGGGACAATTCCCCTGTCAAGTAGGATGAATCCGTAATCTGTCCTACCATGTCCTGAGGTATCTCATACCAGAGGATTCCTGTCAGAGCCACTTTCCCGTTCGCCATTATGCCGTTCGGATCATTGACATATACCTCCGGTCGAATCACGAGCGGTGTAAGGCTCCTGTCCGGTATGTATTCACCCGTCTCGGCGCAATGCGTCTGTGTGAGACTTCCACCACGGACGACCATTGTGGTGGATATGTTCAGAGGATCATAGACGATCCCGATTCTTTTTGTCTTTTTCATATACTGTTCAAATGCCTTTCAAATGTCAAAAAACAACCTCCGCTTCCACGCTTTCAGCGCCGTCACGGACATACGCCCTGCAGATGAACCGCCCGGAGGAAACCGGAAGGTCTTCCTGCGTCAGGTCCACACTCCTGCCGCATCCGGAGTGATCTGCATTCCACACCCCATCTGCAGCAGCATCACCCGTATCCCTGGACCAGGTCCAGTCCGAATCAAGAATCTCATCCGTTATGTCATTCACGCCACGACGGACAATTGCCATCAGCGTCGTATCAAGACAGCCGTACAGGAAAGTCTCTCCTGCCGTGCTGTCGATTATCAGTTCCAGTGTCGTGTCGCCGGCTACGAGCAACCAGTCGGACGAATCGTAACGCGGCTCCTGGAGCGTACCTTCAACGATGCATCGATACTTGCACGACTTGTGATAGACTTCATCCTGGAACTCATCATTGCAGAGATATGGTGTGTCCGGTGTTCCCTGCCAAAGGCCTCTGTCCCGGATTGTCTTCACAACCGCCCCTGTCCCGTCCAGCTGCATGAAGTTCCTGGCCAGAACCGTATCCAGATATATCGACGGACGTTTGCCCAACGGCAGAGACTTTGGTATCAGGGAATCAGGGATAGAGCCAATAATCAGCTTGAAGTGTGACGGCAGGATGATGTACTGGTCAACACCATCAAGCAATGAGATCCGCTGCTCCGGGGACGAGAAATACTGGCTTCTCTGTCTTTCAGCCTGTGTAAAATTGCCATACCTTGCAATATTCATATATGGAACCGGGGCTGCGTTTTTTCCTCCTGGGACTGCATCATCAGCACCGAGCACAATTCTCACTGTCTTCGCCGCCTGATCCACAGATGTGACCCTGAAATATGATGTCACAAACCCTCCGCTGCTGTTATAGTGGCCCTTGCAGATGTCATCGACATCCAGCTCTATGACATCACCGTCCTCCACCTGCATCGTAAGGATATAGGCTCTTTCGCTTCCCTCATCAGCGGTGACCTTGGCAATTGTTCCACCCTCGGTGTTCCACATCTCCCCACCAGTCACGCGGACCTTGTTGTATATGAGTTGCGGGACCTTGAGAAATGACCTCAATGTCAGGGATGACATCTCAGCCGATCCGTCAGAGTCAATCTTCCAACCAGAGCCAGTCTCTATGCCCTGCACGAAGTCTGGGGAGCCGATAATCCCTGCAATGACACGGGCGAACTCGACGATGTCCTTCTTCCTGACCGGCTGGTCAAGATAGTCCCCGAACATCCTGCCGGACCACTTCTCAGAATCCTTTGAGTGGTCGGACTCCAAGGAATGACCAGATTCATCGGAGTACCCGGCTTTTGCCTTTTCTGTGACGGTGCTTACACTACCGTCCTCCTCGTTTTCCTTCGGATGGGTAAGGCTGATATATCCGTCATTGTCAGTGGTTATCTGATCAAGATACGGAAGGTTCTTATGAGTATGGCCGTCTCCGGAGACAACGGAATTCGCACCGCCATTCTGGATGACGGACACTGCGGTTCCTGAAGTGGTGCCACCGAGTTCCCTCAGCCTCCTGCTTCGTGGTCTTGCCGCCCTGCTGGTTGTTTTCTGTATATATTCCTTTGCCATGGTCATTCCTCCTTTCCTTCATATTCATCCGGGCGAATCTCTATGAAAGTGGCATCGGACACATCCTCCTTGACGTTGATTTCCTCGCCGCTCATGATGAACTTGACATCCTGTCCCTGAGCCGCATCGACATAGGAAGACAGTCCCTTCGGGTCAATGGAGACCTCCCCGGACAATGTCGTCCTCCTGTCGGCATATTGGCTGTACAGAGTCCCGATCAGCAGATGTTCTGGATGGTCAGTCCTCCCGGCACGCATAAGCTTCTGTATCTGTTCGCCTGTCTCCGATGACATATAGATGCCTTTGGCGGTGGGGCACACGACATCGGCGGTGCCGCATATCGTGTCAAGCTCAAGATCCTCTTTCGCATCGGCATTCAAAACACCGGAGTACTCCACATCATCCATTGTGTCCTCGTCCAACGTCAAAGTCCTCTTCACCACAGACACTTTCGGAAGTTTGTACAGCTGCCAGCGTATCTTGTCATAGCCACCCTTGTCCTTGAAATATCCATCAGCTTCCACAGAGAATCTGTCAACGTCATCGAATGCCCACACCCCGTTGTATATCCGGATTTCCAGATAACCCCCTTTCGGCGGATAAGGTATAAACTGGCCGTCCGGCAGTTTCTTAAAAGAGTCGAACATCCAGAAGTCCTTTGTGTCACCGGTATATTTGTCGGCATAGTGGTACTTGCGGTTCTTTACTTTCTTGCTTCCGTCCGTCCACGGCTTCCCGACACTTTGGCGGTTGCACTGCCATCCCATAACTCCCGTTCCCTGCAGGACATCATCAGGATCATAGTACGCAAGCCACGCCTCGCCCCATTCAGCCTCGCCTGACTTCCAGCCCCATTTCGACAGGTATTTATCCTCTGCGGTGGACACGAAGCCGTTTCCCGGCTGTCCGTTCTTGGTAAGCCACTCATTCGAGTAATGGCACAGAGCCGTACCCGCCTCATCATATACGACAATCGCGACCGGGACAAAAGCAAACGCTGCATTGTTCTTCACGAAATCATGGTTGCCTGATTCATTGCCGTCGCCTGAATCCGAGAACGGGTTATAACGGGGGTCGAACAACAGTTCCTGCTGGATACGCAAATAATTGTTCGCAGCATCAGCGGAACCCATTTCCGGAAGATAGACACGCGCCATCTTCATTGCAAGGGTTTTCGGATGTGAGGACGGATGCAGCCCCTTTCTTGTCGGGAAGCCGGAAGCCAATGAGCCGTGTCCACCAGTATAGAACCCTCCGACAATGCCCTCGGCCTCATTGCCTCCGAGCATGGGCTGAATCTTGAAGAACGAGTTGCCGCTTCCGATTTCAGCCACGCCCTTGCATTTATCCTTATTCCAAGATTGGAAAAGGGTGTAATCTATCAGGGCATAGTCCCAGTCGTAACCGTGCCTGTGGCTTTCGTCATAGTCGATGTAATATGAATAACAGGTCGGGACGGACATCCCTGTAGGGACAATCCCATTGTTGTATTTGACCCCGGAGCTGTCTGATGTGAGATTTGTCCATTCTGGCCCGAAAACATCTTCATAGTCAAGTTCCCCATCAATTACATCCGCAGTCGAATATGGGGAGAACGTTATTTTTATGTTGTTGTACACCGAATCGGTGCCAAGCGATGAGTCCTCACCCTGCCAGTCTATCTCCGAAGATGGGTTCTTACTCGTATACAGGCCATTGATGTCATACACATACACTTTCCCGGCGCGTTGTATCATACGCAATCCAAGGGGCTGGAATATTCCCTCGATGACGTCCTTGAACGATGACGCCTCCCCATCCTCGTCATAGAAGTTCTCCGACGCAATCATCAAAGAGGACAATGCAAGCTGAGTCCCGTCCGCAAACTGCGTGGAGATCAGGGATTCATCGATTGAGGTATAATTCAGCCTCGACTTGTCAAGCGCGTTATCAAGCAGCTCTTTCAATGTCTTGCGCCCGGAACCGTCATAAGGCATCCTGTCAAGGATACCGAAATCGGAGAAAGTAAGGCTGACCTCATAGTCGGATGTGCTGTCATACGGTTCCTCATAGAATTCAGGGTCAAGGCATCCGCTCCAGAACAAAACGTTGTTTCTATAGACATCGAGACGGATCTGCCCTACCTTTATCGAATAGAGGTCAAGGTAAGTCCTATCTCCGGGTGAAACGATGGTCAATGTCGCGGTGCTCCCGCATATGACATTCTCCTTGGCCGTCTCATTGTACTCTATCATCAGGGGTTCGTCATCCGGGAATTCCAGGTTCCTGACGGGAAATGCCACGTCGGACTCCTGGAGGATTCTGCACCTCCAGACAACGCCCTTCCTTGAATAGAAGGCTCCCGTATATCTTACCATCATTCCCATGCTATGATCTTCTTCTCCTGTTGTTCTCTCTTCTTTCTATGCCGACCAGATTCCGGCCTTTGATTTTGAACTCCACTTTTTTCTTGCCGCCGTCTTCAAACCCGATAATGGATTTGAGTCGGTCAAGAGGGGCGACCACCTCCGGGTTATGACTCGCCCCGGAATACTCACCGAACATACCTATGGTAGGTCCATAGGCAAGGCCGCCGTCAGCATATTTCGGGATAGAGGCCACAGCCGCCCCGACCGCTGCCATACTGGCCGCCAACGATATGAGGTTGTATGGGAACGGCACACTCTGCGACTGGGCCGCCGCTCCTGCAAATGCCTGCGCTATATTGCCACCGATGACAGACGCAATCGCCGGAAGTGCGGCGGCCACGGCTGAGAGGACATTCGATCCCCATGAGAGCCAACCTGCGGCATTCTCGCCGACTACCCCAGACAGGCTGTTCGCTATCGATGACATATTCTCAAGCATGCCCGTGGTCTTTTCCCCCTGCGCCTGTGTCGCGTCAAGACTTGTTGCATACTGAGACCATTGGTTGATTGCCTTCTTTATCGATGCCCGTTCTTCCTTTGTCTGGGCCACAGCAGCCATCTTCTGGAGTTCCTCGATTTTCGATTTGGCCACCTCGACACCGGTTATTCTGGCACGGAGGCTGATTTCAAGGTCACCGCCTACGCCAAGCCCGTTCCGAACCATTTTTGAAAGGTCTTCCATTCCTACAAGCTGGACTGATTCCTCTATGGCATCCTTCTTGGCTTTCCATTGAACTATCTGCCTTTGAATCTCACCGCGTTCCGCTTCCCCGGCTTTCTGAAGTCTTGTCTGAAGGGCAGAAAGAACCTTGTCGATATCCTCCAGGTTCTTAGGGTCGGCAGGAACATCAAGGGCTTCAAGGGAGGATTCGATAGCATCTTTCTTGCGCCTGTAATCATTTATCGTCCTCTGGATGTTCGCCCTTTCCTCATCATTCGCATACTGCAGGACAGACTCGCAGGCGGATATCGCCTGTTCATAGTCCGCAAGACTGTTCATCACGGCAGGAGTGGAGGCAAGCGCCACACGGGCTTTCAGTTCGTCCTTCTCACGCTCGTACGCGTTTATCGTGGCCTGAATCCCTGCCTGTTCTGATTGAGAGGCTCTGTTCAACTGGTCTTCAAGCACTGATATGACCGTTGAATACTCCTCGAATGTCTTTGGAGATGTCGGGGCAGAGATTGCTTTCAGACTATCTTCAATAGCCTTTCTCTTCTTGGAATATCCGTTGATCGTCTTCTGTATCTCCGCACGCTCCTCATCACCGGCAATTTTCAGCAGTTTGCCATAGTATGTTATGGCTGTGTCCAGTTCCTGGATTGTCTTCGGGTCTGAAGGCACACTCAACGCCTCCATCTCAAGATTAACAGCATCGAGTTTCTTCTGCCATGCGTTTATGTCCTTCTGAAGTTCGGCCCGTTCAGATGCGCCGGCAGCCTTCATCAGAGCCGTAAGAGCCTGTATCTTTTTCTCGATGACATCTATGCTGCCAGCCTTGCCTGTCGTGACACCAGATGTGGCCGGTGATATTCCACGTCCTTTCAGAAGTTTGTCCGCCTCGTCGTTGTTTTTGTTCACGATGGAGAAATAACGGTCCCCCTCGGACATCTCCTTTTTGGCCGCGTCACTGTATACTTTAGCCCTGGCCTCGCCATAGGTGGCCACATTGCTTTTATAGGCATCCCCGACTATTTGCTTTCTCTGCCCGCTTACCTGACCGCGACCGAGGACACCGTTCGCTGATGCCATTTTGCCTTGGTACACACCCTCCGCATAATTACGGGCGCTCTTCCGGTCGTCATCCGTGACCTTTTTCGCATTCTCCGCCTGAAGCATCTTCTCTATTGCCGACTGGTACTTCTTCGACGCGAGTTCCATTGCGGCGGCTGCCATGGCTCTTCGTTTAAGGGACTCCACAAATGTCGATTCATTATTGACCAGAACATTCTCGGCATCCTTTACCGAATTGATCCTTACGCCAAGGTTTCTGAATTCATTGGCGTTGTCCTTCACGAATTTCTGACGCCTGGCGATGTCGCCGGAGAGTTCCTTCCACGCCTTCTGCAATTTTCGGTAGGACACAAGCTGTGATGCTATGCTACCAGCCACGGATGATTGGATGGACTTCTGCGCATCCTCTTCTTCTTTCTTGGCCTGCTTCTGGGCTTCGGATTTCTCCTGGTACTTGGACACCAGCTTGCTGATCGCCGTTATCACCCCTGTTACTATCAGAGACGCGCCAAGCGTCATTGACGCAAGCAGCGCCTTCGAGGCGGTGGCAGAGAGGCGGAAAGCTACCGTCAGGCGGTTCTGTGCCGCCGTCCACAATTCAGTCACCTTTCTGCAGGTCACAATTCTGAATGAGCTTGTGGCATGCAGGGTGTTGGACATCTGCTGCACGCCCATCATCACCGCCATCACAGACTGCATCTTCGTCTGAACCGCCATCAGTCTCTCGTTGTCCTTGACGAACATTGACACGATGCCGGAACCTGCTGAATATGCTCCCATCAATCCTTGCACGCCATTGATGACACCACCTATCTGCGTGGCACCTGTTGAGAGAGCGGTCTGTTCGGTGCGGAGTTCCCTGTACGCCGTTCCGAGACGCTCCATCTCCTGACGGCGTTCCTCGTATTCGGCTGTATTCTGCTTTCCTTCAAGGCGAAGCCTGGCCATCTCCTCACGGATGGCCATAATCTGGGTTCTTATGCCAGTATTGGACTGCTTGTAACCGGCAACCGCATCACGCATGCCGGCAAGCGCCCCCTTTTCCTGGTTGAGTTCATTGAGCAATGCGGATGTCTGGGACGTGGGAGCCTTGGCCGCTTTCAGCTGCTGATATTTCGAGGTGAGGTCAGCGACCACCTTCTTCTGGCTCTCTATCAGTTGGATATAGTCAGAGACATCCTCTGCCCCCTCCGTAAGCGACTGCTTTACTTGGTTGTACGTCTGGGTATAGGTTGAAGACAAAGACTCGGCAGCTTTCTTCTGAGCCTCAATCTCGGCATTTACCGACTTGATCTTGTTGATCTGGAAGCCAATCTGCCGGAGCTGACCATCGATGTCGAATGCCTTTCTGTCATCTCCGGACAGGTACGCCTCTGTCTTGGCCTGTTTCAGACGGTCATATTCGGCACGAAGTTCAGACAGGTTAGATGATTGCGAGGACAGCCTTTCAATAGATGCCGCGGCGCCATTGGCCACGGCCCTTATGCCTGCCGCGACACCGCCGGCGCCATTCGCGACGGAATCAAGGACAGTCTTGTTCCTGGACGCCATCGATGAGGCGATGTTCGCCTGGGCCTGCAATTCCGAATTAACCCTCTGGATAGCCGCCGAAGCTACCTTCTGCCCGGAGGCCACTGCGGAGACGATCTTCGACGCGACCCCGGATGCGGAATCACGACCAGTGAAATCAATCTCGTATGTGACCTTCTTATTCATCTTTCCAAAGCTCTATCAATTTTTCAAATTCCATTTTGTCCGCTTCCAGCTCCTCCTTTGTCATCTTTGTCATTTCTGACTTCATGGTCCCATCCCAACCGAATTTCAGGACATCTTCAGGCTTCAGACCCTTCTTGGCATAAGGCTTCAAGGCATAGTAACAAATCCAACGGCAACGCTCCCATCTCCCACGCTCATTATCCTCCTGCCTCAACTGCCATTCTTTATAGATGGCATTGAACTCGGTTGGAGTCAGTTCAGAGAACTCCTTTACGGATAGGCCCATCCTCCCGACAGCGACTCCGAGGACAATTTCTATTGGAGTGGGCTTTATGCGTTTTTTTCAGCGTCTCCATCCTTATTTTCATTTACCCTTTCGGCAAGGGCTGCGGTGACGCGGATGAACTCCTCACCGTCAAGCGCGTCCGCGAATTCCTGGAATGAAAGTTTGAACTCCTCACCGTTCCTGCGGCAATTGGACTTCACCACGTGATACATATACTTGACGGAATCCTCGGTGTCCACAGGCGCGTCAAGGCCGGTCTCCTCCTTGAACGAGAGCATGGCTCCCATTGTCTCACGATATGGATATCTCTTCCCGTTTACCTCGATTTCGAGATTCCCGTTGCTCGTATTCTTTGGTTTGCTCATTATGACTTATGTTTGATTGGATTAAAAGCCGTCCGGGGGAATGTCCCCGGATGGCAGAATTTCAGATGACTATACGTTACTGATAGTCTTTGTCCTGACTCTTCCTGTATTCTCGAAAGACGCGGAATAAGTCGAGTCGTCATCGGCAGGATCATTCCTCTGGAGTGAGGTGATGACAAACAAGCCGACACGGTATTTCTTGGCTTCCTCTCCGGCATAGGCATATTTCAGCTTGACAGGCTCGCCGCTGTCCATCGCTTCAAGAAGCTCGTCATAGGTGGCTCCCTTCTCGTCCTTGCAGACGAGGCAGTCGGTAGAGATTGACACCGAACGTTTGGACACGGACTTCTCATCCCAGAGTCCGTCCGTCGAGGTATCCTCACCGGCTCCCGCCTTAAGGTCCTCGTCTGTCTGTTCAGTATCGTTGTAATCCGGCAGGACTTTCAAAGAACGGGACTTCGTCTCCGCCTGGTCCTGAATCTCGCAGGATGTGCAATGCCCAAGGGCTTTGGTCCCGAGGAACACAATCATCTTGCTTCCATGTACATATCCTTTTTCCATCGCTATAATATTTTTGTGAATAAACCTTTTATGATGGCCCCGAGGCTGAAACGCTTCCACAGCCATTGGGCGGCCACTCCTCCGGCAGTGCCTATAACAACTCCCGCGAGGAACCACTTGCCGCTTCTCCTCTGAGGGACTTTCGGTTGTGTTTCAAGTACCGACCTGTTGACGTTTGATTCCGATTCGAGCGCCATTTGAGAGAGCCTTGAATGTAGTTTGTCAATGACAGCTTTCAGTGAATCAATGGTGCTTTTCTGCCTAAATGTCTGTCTCTCATACTTTGTACATTGTCGGGCGACGCTGTCGCATCTTCCTGTCAACACAATGTTGTCTCCTTGGCGCAAGGCTTCAACCGAAGCACGACCGTAGGCCGTTCCATACTTTGCGCCTTCTGGAAGGTCAAGGAGGCTCTGCATCGGTATCGTCTCCTGCACCTGACTCATCGGAATCTGCTCGATGAATGTCGCCCTCAATTCCGTCATCTCCTGCTGCAGGCTCTGGAACCTGTACTGAACGCTGTCCGTTACTGCCTTCGCGACCTGTTCCGTTTGGACCTGAAGAGCCTCCTGAAGACTGAAGTCCTCCTGTCTGTACGTTGCCGCCTTTTTTTGCGTGCCGCAC
Organism: Bacteroides sp. CAG:770; assembly: GCA_000435075.1. Taxonomy (GTDB): domain Bacteria; phylum Bacteroidota; class Bacteroidia; order Bacteroidales; family UBA932; genus Cryptobacteroides. The sequence continues at coordinate 24,131 of FR890645.1, forward strand.
GCCACGGGCAGAAGCGCGCTGAACACGAGTAGGGCTGTAAGCCCCCTGATGTGATTTCTCATTCTCTTGTCTGTTTAATTGTTGAGTCAACTGGCTCACCTTTTCCGTAAGGTGGTCAATCTTCAATTCGAGTGTCTTTTGGTTCGCAAGCAACTTGGCGTTGTCCGCCTTAAGCTGAACATTTTCATCCAGGGCCTCCGTGTATTTCTTCGTCAGGAGGTCGATGGATTCCTGAAGCTTGGACAGGACATCAACTTTCCGCTCCTTTCTGGTGGCGAACCAAGTCACGACAGACCCGATCGCGCCACCAGGGAGCAAAAACATGAGCAAATCCTTCAGTATCTCGAAATCCATATCAAAGTCCAGTCAAATCTATCGCTTGCCACGGCAGGGCATTACGCTGTCCCGTCTCCTGTGTCCTTGCCGCCCGCCGCGGTATTCTGGGTCTCGGTCTTCTTGAACACAGGCGTTTCTCTGCTGTCAAGGACAACGAACTCCTCGCCGAAGGCGATGTTGGTGTCAGCCTTCATGAGCATCTTGAAGAAGTAGAGCTCAGACATGTTGGAGACCTTGTCGATCTGGATGACTGATTCATCGTCCTGAAGGTTGACCGCCGCATAAAGGTTGGTCGTCATCGCGTCAGGAGAGCAGAGTGTCGCCACGATAAGGCCGTCAGGCCATGCAGCCAGGGTCTCGATCTTGATGTCCTTGTATGCCTTGCGGTTGACCTTTGTCTCATCCGTATTCTTTCCCTCACGCGCAGTAAGCTCATCGTCATACGTGTCGAAGTCGTTCACACTCATAAGGATTCTGAGGGATGGGTTATTGCGGATGGACACTGGGATGGCCTTGCGGACAGCCTTCAGACGGTCTGTCATCTTGGTCGCGTCACTTGTGACGATGACACAGTCACTGTCCTTGGCTGCCTGGGTAAGGATACCGTCAAAGAGCTTGTCATCGCCCTCGCCATATTCACCATTGACATAATGGTCGCCCAACTCGAACTGGACCTGCTTTGACAGGGCATCCAGAAGTGCGTTTTGGGCCTCCGCCGGAAGCTCGGAGAACACAAGGTTCCCCTTAGGCTGCCACTTGCGCCAGATACTCTCGAAAGCGCGTGGATTGAAGGTCGTGAAAGCCATGAAGTCATGCGGCTCAAGGACTTTTTCGCTGTAATTGAAATTGCCTTTCGAGTCTTCAACTTTCGGATCCTCCTTACGCTTCTGGAGCATCTTGCCTGTATGAAGACGAGGAATGGATACTTTCTTCTCGACACCCGGGATGACATGGATCAATCCCTTCCCGACAATCTCATTGCCGGTAGCCGCCACGGTAAGGATCCTCTCCAGAACCTCACCATTGTAGTTTGTGTTTTTTACTACGATTGCCATAACTTGATAATTTTAGTTCTTTCCGTTGTACTTGTTTCGGATTTCCTCCTGACGCTTCGCCCAGCTGCCGTTCTCGACAACAGTGCCGTCTTCAAGAATATCCTTTACCAGTCTCTTTTTCTTCTGCGACTGAAGAATTGCACGGGCGGACTCCGCCTCGGAGGAATGGAGCAGCTTCACATACTTCTCCCTCTGGGTCTCATCAATGCGTCCATCCTTGACGGCAGCATCAACTTCAGCATTGATGGCAGCGTCCTGTGCCGCTTTCTCCTTGCTTTCGAAATCGGCCACCTTTGCCTTCAAAGCATCGTTCTCCGCCTTGATAGAATCATGGGCCTCGGCCTTCCTGGTGATCTCACTCAGTCTGGCCATGATGGCAGCCTCATCAGCGCAATCGCTGAACGGCTGCAACTTCTTGATCTTGTCAAACATTTTGCTTTTGGATTTATGTTGATTATTAAAGGTTCCCACATAGAGGTCCGTAAACTTGCCGCATCTTTGCTCCAATGGCAATCCGGCTATGTCCTCCGCATTTATCGCCAGATCATCATACACCTCATCGGCAAAGCCGAGACGGACGGCGTCATCAGCCGAAAGCCAATGATCCTTGCCGTCCATATATGTCGAGCGGATTTCATCAATGGACATCTTTGTCCTCTTGGAATAGATGTCACAGATTATATTCTCTATTTCTATCAGCTGCTCTTGGTAGGTCTTGATCTCATCAGCGTTGCCCCATACCCCGCCTGTCGGCTTGTGGATGAGGATTCTCGCATACCTGCTCATCTTGACTTTTCTTCCACAGGCAGCGATGATTGATGCCGTTGAAGCTGCCAGACAATCAATATAGATGGTGATTTCCGCCTTGGAGTCTTTCAAGGCGTTGAATATCGCGATGCCTGTGCCGACCTGCCCTCCGATGGAGTTGATACGTATGTCTATCCGCTGATAGGTCTTTTCTGCCGCTATGATCTGCGAGATGACATCCTCCGCACGGACATCGGCATAATCGCCGATCTCACCATACAAAAGGATGGTGCATCCCTCCGTGTCCGGATTCGCTATTATATCAAATACATTTTTCATTCTGTCGAGTGCTATTTCACGCAAAATTGGATGCTTATTTCGACCCTTGAAAATTTCGGATTTATCATACCGTCAGAAAGTTGCATCATACCATTTTTATCGTGCATCATAAAACTGGAATTTGCGCCACTTCCTTTATTAGGTCAATTTTGTGTGCGATAAACAACATGGATATGGCCAACAGCAAGTCAGACAACACTCGCCAATGGGCGAAGTCAATGTACATATACGAGAACAGGACACAGCAGGAGATTGCGGATGCGGCCGGTGTGTCCCGTCAGACAATCATACGGTGGGCAAAAGCGGACAAATGGGATGAACTGAAAGTCTCGATGACGATGACACGTGAGGAACAGATAAAGAGTCTCCAACGCCAGCTTTCAGAAATCAACAAGACAATCAGCGAAAGGAAGGCTGAGGACGGACCACGCTATGCCAACGCCAAGGAGGCGGACATCATCTGCAAGCTTACAGATGCCATCAACAAACTCGAAAACGACATCGGAATCCATGACTGCGTCAGTGTGGCCAACAGATTCATAACATGGCTCCGCCCAGTGGATGCGGAACTGACCAAGACATTCGCCGGGGTCTTCGACAAATTCATCAAATCACTTCTCTGACAATGAAACAGATTGACAAAGATGCACTCAAATTTTGGGAAGCTCTCAAGCGGTCGGTGTACGAGGAGACCCCGATCGATGAATCAATGTCCGAAGCGGAGATTGAGAGGCACCGCCTGTATCTGGAAAGTCATCCTACTGAATGGATGAAGTTTTTCTTCCCGAACTACGCCAAAGCACCGTTCGCCAAATTCCACATACGGGCGATCAACAGGATAATAAATAATCCTGAATGGTACGAGGTGCTTTCCTGGTCACGCGAGCTCGCCAAGAGTACCGTCATAATGATGACGATAATGTATCTTGTGCTTACAGGGAAACGAAAGATGATCCTGCTCAGTTCCGCCACAGAGGACGCAGCCAAACGGCTTCTCGCACCATACCGAGCGAACTTCGAGTCCAACAGGCGAATCACACAATACTATGGGGAGCAGCGAACGCTCGGCGACTGGGAGGAAAAGTGCTTCAAGACAAAGGGCGGGGCGATGTTCCTCGGCATTGGTGCCGGCAACGCCCCACGAGGACTCCGCAACGAAAGCATACGTCCGGATGTCCTGTACCAGGATGACTTCGACACCGATGAGGTATGCCGTAACATAGACGTGCTTGACAAGAACTGGGACTGGTGGGAGAAGGCCGTATATCCCACACGTTCAATCTCCACACCCACACTCGTAATCTGGGCAGGAAACATCATAGCCGAGGACTGCTGCATCGTCCGCGCCGGCAAGAAAGCCAACAACTGGGACATCGTGAACATTCGAGATGAGAACGGAAAAAGCACTTGGCCGGAGAAGAACACGGAGGAGATGATCGACACCGTCCTTTCCAAGATAAGCACCAAGGCCCAGCAGGGAGAGTATTTCAACAACCCTCTGACAGAAGGCAAGATATTCCCAAACACAAAATGGGGAAAGGTTCCGGCTTTAAGCCGGTTCCCGTTCCTGGTCATATACGCCGACCCTACGACAAGCGAGGCCAAAGGAACAGCCAAAAACAAGAAAGGTTCCCAGAAGGCGATGTTCCTGCTTGGCAAACTTGACTCCACCCTTTATGTCATCAAAGGGTTCCTCGGCAAGATGACGACGGCGGAATTCATCAGCCATTACTTCACTCTGCACACCTTGGCGAGTATGAAGTCCGGCAAGGCCGTATATCTCTATCAGGAAAACAACTCCCTGCAGGATCCAGTGTTCCAACAGGTATTCAAGCCAGCTATCGCACAAGAACGCCGCAGGACAGGGATAAATCTTTCTGTAACGCCAGATGCAAGGAACAAAGGCGACAAGGCAACCAGAATCGAGGCGCATCTTGAGCCGATGAACCGTGAGGGACTTCTTGTACTCAACATCGCTGAGAAAGACGATCCGAATATGAAACTGCTCGATGATGAGTTCAAATACTTCACGATGGCCATGAACTTCCACGCCGACGGCATTGACTGCGTGGAGGGCGGCAACTGGATAATAGACCAGAAGACGGCGGAACTTCAGCCGTCATCATACATCTCATACAAGGCTCTTGCACACAGGAGCAAAAACAGACAATGACATGAACAACACCAACTTCATAACAAAAGAGGACTACCCGTCATCGATACGCACCGAGTTCATCGAGCGCGTCACCAGAGAGGATGAGAACATCCTTGAGATCGTGGAGAATCAGGCGATAGCCGAGATGAAAGGCTATCTGTCGAACAGATATGACTGCGGAAAGGCATTCAGCGCGACCGGCGATGAGCGCCACAATCTCCTGCTGATGTTCGCAAAGGACATAGCGATATATCACCTGTGTTCAATCAGGGAAGGTCTTATGACACAGACTCGCATTGACAGGTACGAAAGGGCCGTGGAATGGCTTAAGGGGGTCAAGTCAGGTGACATCACCATCGAGGGGCTTGACAGGATTCCGGAAGACGACAACGCTGGCTCGTCCGAGTTTCAGATGAGAAGCGACAGGAAAAGAATAAATCATTTCTGATATGGCAAAGAATAAGAAAAGACGAATAACCACCGGCGGACATGTCGGCAATGTCCAGGCACCTACCATCATCCTTCAGCAGACAAGACGTGGAGGGCTTGACGTAGGTGTCTATATGAGCGCGATACGCTCTGCGGAAGTCATTGACTACCCTCGCAAGGAAAAGCTTTGTGACCTGTATGAGGACGTGAAGCTTGACAGCCACCTGTTCTCCGTATTGAGGAAACAGAAGGCCGCAGTTCTCTCGACACCTATCCAATTCATGAGGGACGGCAAACTGGATGAGGCAATGCAGCAGCAGCACATCAAGTCCCCATGGTTCCTCCAGTTTCTCGGAGACCTGTACGACCACGAATGGGAAGGAGTCGGAGGAACCCTCTTCCAGTTCTACCGGGACGAGCGTGGATGGATTAACTACACGCTCATTCCTCGCAAAAACTTCGATGCCATCAACAGGGTGATCCTTCACCATCAGGGCGACATATCCGGAGAGAGTTGGGATGACTTCGACGATCTTCTTTACATCGGCAAGCCACGGCAGATAGGAAACCTTGCCGTCGCCGCATTCTGGGTTATCCTTAAAAGGAACAATGTCGGGGATTGGGCGGATTTCGCGGAAATCTTCGGGCGGCCGATCCGGGAAGGCACCTATAACGCATGGGATGAGGAAGCACGAAAGAAGCTTGTGAACGACCTTGCGGAAATGGGCGGGGCTGGAGTTCTTGTGCATCCAGACAACACGCAGCTCAATCTCATACAGGCACAGAATGTCTCAGGAGGTGGCGACCTTTATGAAAAACTCGGAACCTATTGCAACAACGAGATAAGCAAGACCGTCACCGGCAACACCCTCACCACCGAAGCCGGGGACAAAGGCACGCAAGCTCTCGGAACTGTCCAGAAGGAGGGTGAGGAGGATATCAACTTCTTCATCAAGCAGAGCATCCTGAATATTCTCAACTATGAGATGACAGACACCTTCGCGCGCCTCGGCATCAACACCGATGGCGGTGAGTTCTTCTTCGTCCCTCCGAAGAGCAAGAACAGTCAGGAGAAGGTCAATGTCCTCAAGACACTGAAGAATGACATGATGCTTCCTATCGATGACGACTATCTCTATGAGGAATTCGGAATACCGAAGCCAAAGGATTACGAAGCCATGAAGGAGGAACTGAAAAGCGCCCATTCGGTTCCGGTTTCACCATCAGCACAGGATGGCAAAAAGGATAACAATCCGGCCCCGGATGATGATGGCAAGGACGGCAATGGCCAGCCGGAGCCAAAGCAAGACCCGAAAAAGGACCCTGATGGCAAAGGCAAGAAGAAAGGTAACGCCTTCAACCGGATGGTCGGTTTTTTCGTCAAGGCCCTGCATGGCAGCGGGGCGGATTTAGACTGGTAGTCGATGCCCTGTATCAGGACGCGATGGATGACCACAAGACATCCGTTCCGTTCACATTCGATTCCAGCATCATTGAGAATGCTCTGAAGAACATCCAAAGCCGTCAGTTGGACACCAGGACACAGATTGACAAAGGACTCTTCTCCGAAGTCAACCGAATTCTGGCCAACGGCATTGACATCGCGTATGATGACAAGTCCGGGAACGGCAGCGGATTCAAGAAAGAGCTGCTGACAAACACTGAGGTCTTCGCTGCGTTCAAGGCTCATCGGATGGGCCGTGACATGGCATCAAAGCTTCTGGATGAGAGCGGGAACATCAAACCATTCCGGCAGTTCAAACAGGACACAGAGGGGCTTGTAAACCACCATGTCAATGCGTGGCTCCGGACAGAATATGACACGGCCATAAAGCGTGCACACAGGGCATCGGAAATGAGACAGTTCATAGACGAGGCGGATGTGTTCCCGAATATCGAATGGCTGCCAAGCACGGCTGTCAATCCCCGCGAGTCCCATATGCCGTTCTATCACCATATCTGGCCGGTAGGCGACCCTTTCTGGGATGTGCACAAGCCGGGGGATGAATGGGGATGCCAATGCGGTTGGCAATCCACTGACAGCCCCGTGACTGACAACACCGGACTCGGTGGGGAAGGTATCGCGGAGCCGTCCCCAGGACTCGGAGGCAATCCGGCGAAGACCGGGCAGGTGTTCTCGGATGATCACCCGTATTTCCCGTCCGACTGTGAGCATTGCGGATTCTACAATGCAAGCATAAAGAACCGTCTTGCGGCCGTGTTCTATGACCGTAAGAAAGACTGCTACAACTGCCCGTATATCAAGGCGTGCATAACACGTCTGACTTCTGACGGATTCAAGTTGGAGAAGCAATTTAGAAACGGAGGTCTGCTTTACATCCATCCGGACATCGACAAGAAGAAATCAGACTACAAGAAGCTGAAGACCTTGGGAACAGAATTCGCAAGGAAGGGACACTCGGTCAAATTGACGCCATCTGTCCATTTCAAATCTCAAGAATATAAAGACATATACGGGGCATTAATAGGAACTCCTTATGAAAGGAAATGTCCTGACCTGTCAATTGACGGAATGTTATATGAGTTTGAAAGTTTTGTTCGACCTTGGCACAAAGAGAAAGTCAAGCACATGCTTTCCCATGGATTTAAGCAAGCTCCAAACTTAATAATAGACAATACCCGTGGATGTTCAGACAGATACATCAGAAAAATGATAATGGCACGGTTGAACATCAACACACGAATTGATGAGGTATGGATATACGAGAAAGGGAAAATTCGATTATTCTATAAGGATGGCATATTTCATAAAAACAACGGAGGGAACTAGTCCCTCCGCGATACGACGTGCCGTAGCACACGCTAACCATTACTGGCTAGCGCAAATATAGCGTTTATTATTTAGAATTCAAATGTTTTTCAAAAGGTTTTCAAATGGCAGACAAACTTGAATCGGACATACAGCGAATGAAAAAGGAGATCGAACAGCTCATATCGAGGAAACTCCCGGTCGTTGCCGGCAAGTACGCCAAGCAGCACTTTCAGGACAACTTCCGCCAAGGAGGATTCGTCAATGGTGGTCTGCATCCGTGGCCACCGGCGAAACGCCTTTCTTCAGGAGAACCCGGAGCGGATTCCCAATACAAGACACTGATGTCCTCACGGAACCACCTGTTCAGTTCGATAAACTACACTCCGGGAATAGCTAAGGTCACCATATTCAATGATGTGGTCTATGCCGCTATCCACAACGAGGGCGGAACTGTCCATCCAAAGATAACGCCCAAAATGCGACGTTTCGCATGGGCGAAGTATTATGAGCTTAAAGGCAAGCAAAAAGGCGCACAGAAGCCACGAAAAGGCCCAAAGAACGGGACATCGCAATCAGCTGGCAAACAGCCGGACTCCGGAGAGGCCGAAAAGTGGAAAAGACTGGCATTGACAAAGAAAGAGACATTGACCATAAACATCCCCCAAAGGCAGTTCATGGGGCAGAGCGCCGAACTTGATGCCAAGATATCCGCTTATGTCGAGAAAGAAGTTTTACGCATTATAAATTCATAAAATGGAATCACTTTATTTAAGAATCGCGGAAAGGCTCCGCGAGATTGTTCCGGAACTGGAACACATCGATGAGGATACTGGTCAACTATATCCTGTGCAATATGATGACAGGTATGCCTATCCGATACTTTTCCCATGCTGCCTTATCGATGCGTCCACAACGGACTATAAGGTTGAGAAGTTTCCAGACATGCAGAGAGGGACCGTGACCGTCACAATCAAGGTGGCGTTTCAGTGCGATGAGGATTCGCATTACTCATCCATCGAGAACAACAATACCTTTGAACAAATGAGACATAGACTGGCCATAAACAAGAAGGTCGTCTGCGCCCTCCATGGCTATTGCTTCGGGGATGATGTCTCGGCGATGCAAAGGACACAGGCAAGGGCTTACCCTCTGGCAGGACGTGTCAAAGTCTATGAGTCCACTTTCAACGTGAATATAACCGAGGAACTATTCCTGGAATAGCGACAACTGCTCAGCGGTCAGTTTAGGCGCTTTGATTTTGGTGTGGGTAGTCATCTCCGTCTCCGGATGCTCTTTTATGTACGAGCGAAGAATACACATAATCCTGTCCTCCGAAAGAAAGAACTCCTGTTGCGACAAGATTTTCATGGCATCATCGAACCGCAGCCGCTGCTTCTCGGTCCAATAATACCACCTCTGGGCGATTTTTTCATTCCTCGCCTTGATGAGCTCCTTGTTTCGTCCTCTTGGCATACTGATAATTCAATATCCAAAGTTACGGATTTTCAAATGGTTCGCGTGTTCTGCTTTACACGATTTACCTAAGACAAACAAGTGAGAGGTGTTGTGATTTTCACCTCTCACTTGTTTATCTCATCCGTAAAGAATACAATGAATCAACTATTCCATATCCTCAAAGTCCGCGCAAGCCGTCTCATAGCATTCAACCCTTTCCATTGTCAGCGCACAGAAATCGCATTCGGCCCCGTTTCTAAAAAATGCGCAATCTCCGCATTCCCGTTCTTCTCTTTTATCATTCATAAGTCCGTACACATTAGTTCTTCAACCTTTATCCCATGTACGGAATAGTGACCGATGCAGATAAACACGTCACCATTATGAGCGGTACTCCGGCAAATTGAGACTTCTTTCCATCGTGGATTCTCTTTCAACAGCTTTTCTTGATGCAGCTTTAGACGTGCAACAGCGACGTCAACTTCCTCATCCGTAAGAACACAATGTTCATAAACTGCGGAATAATACGCCAACTTCTTTTCCATTGACAAGAGACCACTGAAAGTGTTCTGCATGGTCATAAAATACTTTTTCATTTCGTCTTTCTATGTTTTAGAAATTCAATTTCCTTTAGATGCCATTCTATTTCCATTTGATAAATCTCTGTCCAGACATCAGAATCATATCTATACCAGTCCTGCTCAGCAAGGTCTTTATTCCAGAATTTCTTGATAGGATCCTGGTTCATGTCAAGAAATATGGAATATCCCGAATGATGAGGATGGACACAAAGGAATTCAATAATCTCTACACGACCGACATTATCAATCCGAAAAATCCTATCCCCTCTCTCAAGTTGTTCAACACTCGTAATCGTTTCCATATATTCATTTCTCCTGTTCTTTTGTCTCAATGAAAGCGTCAAAAAAGCCACAGAACGATCCCCACCCTTTTATTGCCCGTTTGAGAATAGCAGGCCCATTCTCAGCCGTCTCAAAACCATATTCCGCACGTAATTTCTTTAAGTGCCCCAACAACAAATTATATTTCTCTTCCGTTGTCATTTTCTTCCATTTTACACAGACAAGGGGCAGAATCAATCGTCCGCCCCTTGCCCATCTTGTTATAAATCCGCGATATAAAACATCTTGTCAAGGACGGACTGAACCACGCTCCTCAGTTCCGGTCTCCGCTTGAAAAGCTCAGTAAAGCATTTCTCCATCCGGTGCGCGGACCCGTCCAGCGCGATGAAACCGCCATCGTCACCAACAACCAGGGTCGAGGTATGCACCTTCCTCTCCGGCCTCGTCTGCGCCTCGTTTATCTCCATCTCCCGGATGAGCGATCCGGCAAGGGTTGTGATGTTCTTCTCCGCCGTCTGCCTGAAAAGCTCATCCACATTAATCGGCTCCATAATTCAGTCCTCCCTTGTCATTGCCGCCAAAGAAAGCGGAATCGCGTGGACCTTACCATCCTGGTCCTTATAGGACACTGAAATGAAGTCACAGGTCTCCACAGGGGAATAGGCATTCCGGATGATGGCCACGCCCTCGGAGAAAAGAGGATCATTCCATTCCGCGGCATACTTTTCAAGCTGAAGCATGGAACTCGCCTTCAGGTTTCCCTTGCGGTCCTTGGAGAGCAGCTGCATCACAGCGGTGAACAGTTTCGACGAATCATCATCCTTGGCCAAGGTGGAAAGGAACTCCTTAACCTTTGAGATGCCGACCTCCACCGTGTCATCCCAACCGTCGTTCGTCCTCCTGCCAAGAGAGACCGTGATACCGTCAGCGGTGAAAGAGTTACTGTGGCGATCCACCTTGGCATTGAAGAGTTTCTCTTTGAGTTCAATGAGAGACTCGACGTCAGAGAACACCTCATCCTTTCTCTGTCTCATCAACGAACTCAACGCCACCATCTTATCCAGCGTCTTATGGCAGAACTCCGCCGTAAGTTCCTTATAAGAGTTGACATCATCCTCGCGTTTCTGTTTCTCGGCACGCTCTTCGGCCTCAAGCTGAGCCTTCAGTTCGGCTCTCTGCTGCGGTGTCATTTTACTGATATCCATATCGTTTCTAAATGTTACTTTTCCAACTTTCCCATAACGCCACGTTCCATCCTGCCCTGAACCCTTTCCTTGCATGCTTCAAGAAACATCTCAAGCCCCGTGATCATCTTCTCGTTCTGCGGTGACGGGAAACGGGCATTTAGTTTCTTGTGACGGTCAAGCAGTACAAGAGCCAACTGCTCCGACTGGATTCCAGGGATGACCGTTCCGTCATCAAGTTTCTGGATAAACTGAACCACCTGCTCATTCCCGGTGTATGATGTCACCCCGTCAGCGAATCCCAGACATTCACGCATAATGTAGCAGTGGGCACCTCCATATGTCTCATCATACACCACCCGAATCGTCTTCTCTTCTGAAGGATAAACACAACCGTCCAATGTGACTTTCTCCACAACCGGCATATCCCCGAAATAGTCGCGATACACCAACGCCTCCAGCTGCTCCTCGTAGACTCCCTTGACCATCTTCCCGTTGACCACTTTCAGAAGGACTTTTTCAAGGGCATCAACCACCCTTCTCGTCCAGACTTTCAATCCCGGCTTGGTCCTTCCGAGGCGTTCAACCTCTTTGATCCTGCCATAAACTTCATTGATGCACCTGTCCCTTTCCAAGGCGACAAGCCTCACAACATCCTGTTTCGAATACATCTTTTCCATAAAAGCACAATTTTGAATTGATAAAACTTGGGAGGAGGTCGGGGACTCGAACCCCTGTGCATCCGCTGCTTGCAACGTGGATTTTTCGGATGCGAATATGTCCTGGCACCTCCCCATACGCATTTTAATTGACTTACATAAGAACACCTCCTTAACTTGGCAATTGATTCGGTTTTCTGGTGATATATATCGGGAAAGTCCGCATTACTGGTCTTGTCTCCACCATTTGAGTTTTTGGCTTTCTCAAGATTGCCTCCAGCTTCGGAATCAATGATTCCAGTTCCTCAATCGTCAGCATCCCGAAAGGCTTTCCGGCTATCCTGCTATTCTGGCAAAAAGCATTCACCTTATCGAAGTCTGTGGTATCCACACCTAACTGCTGAATCCGCTTTAAGACAGCCGAACGCATCTTCTTGCGCCTGAGCACATAATCTTCACGACTCTCCGACTGATGCCTGCCGCTCTGAATGCAGTCACACATCTCATCATACTCAGAATCCTTCATATCCTTCAATGAGGTTGTCCGTCCCCGCGTGAACTGTGAAATTAGATCATCCTTGTACTGTTCGAGGTCAATACCCTTGGCCTTGCACAAGGCATAGAACCTTGAATAATTGCGTTTTTTCTTTCCCATACGATAAATCATTAAATAGGATCAGACCAATACTTCTTCGCCCCTTCATCCCAGATTGTCATCTCTCCTGTAGTTCCGACAAAACGTCCCTTGCTGAATGCCTTATACCCTTCAACCCATATCTTGCAGGAGGCATCATACATTGCGCTTATCGCCGCACGGCCTTCCGGTTGGCGCCCTCTGGTGCGGCTGACGAATATCAGCATCTTGTTCTTATGCTTTTCGCAAAACGCTCTGAAATCCTTATACGTCAGTCCCATGAACTGGAATGAGTCGAGGACGACAAACTTCGGAGAACGCTGCTGCGAAATTTTTTCATCCAACTCCTGTAGCGACATATTCGCCAGCTGAAATCTGCTCCCAAGTTCACCCATGCCATATCGGCGAAGTGTGTTCTGCATCGTCAAGCTCACACCTTCCTCCCGTGAGTTGTAGAGGACTTTGCCGAATGCTGACAACTCCTTGCACAATGACACCACAGCCGAGGTCTTGCCGTTGCCGGAATTCCCCCAGATGAACCAGATGCCGGTAGTCTCAATCTCCCCGACACACTCATCCCATCCGCCACCGAGACGGATCGTGTCGAACTTGATTGTGAGTACCTGTTTTGCTGATAGTGTGCGTGCCATTTGAATGCCGTTTGAAAGGGTTTTTAAAGATTTTAGAGTTTTGATGCAGCCGCTATCCTAAGCTGCTTGTGGATTGATTTCTTGACGCGTCTGAGGTCAAATTCCATCTGACTGTTCCGAAGCTCTACGGATTCACGGATCACCGATGCTATAGCCTTGTCATCGGAAAGGCCGTTGTTCCTGCAGATGGCATTGACCTCATATTCGGTAACCCCGGAGAGAGGGACAAACTTCCTTCCGATTCGTGAATACAACTCCTCGTATCCCTTTTTGTCAAGTTTGAGTCCTTTTGTTATCCTCTTCTGGATGAACGGGGTCGAAAGGAACACGATGCCGCATTTGTCTTCAAGTGCATTATACAGGCTGATGAAATAGTACATCACGGAATCCGTAAGTTTGTCACCTTCATCGAAAACAAGTAGGGGTCTGTTCATCTTGACGAGTTCATCAACGATTCTCGTCAGGGTGGCGCGAACAGTAAGCCCCTCATTCCTGATGCCTATCTTCTTTGCGAGCTCTTCCACGAAGTCAGCCTTGTGCATGTCCTCAGAGCAACCAAGGACAAACACATTCTTGTGTGTCTTTGAATATTGGAACGCCGCCGTTGTCTTCCCGATTCCGGCAGGGGCCACAATCCAAGACACGTTCTGGTACTGCTGTGCGTCAGCAAGAAGTATTTCGACATCCTTGAACGCTGAGGTCTGGCAGATTTGCCACCCCTCAGATTTTCCGCTGCCGACAGCAGCCTTGATCCGGAGGAACATTTCATCGCTGATTCTTTCGAACTTGCCGTTTACGACAGCATTGAATGTTCCGGGGCTTGTAACCCCGTGCAAGGAGTTTGCTGCCTTCGCCTGACTTGCATATCTCGCAGCATAGTCAAGAAGCATCCTCTGAATGCCTTGCTTTTCTTCTAATGTGAGTTTCTGTGCCATAATATTGAATGATTTGCTATGTTCTGCTTATTGCATCGAGAGGGTTATAATCCATATTGCTCATTTCCTTATTGAAAGGCCCGATGTCAGTCGTGTCCGGAGATTCTTGTGGTGTCACAATAGCCACTGCATCAGCGAATGTCTCGAACTCACTCTCACTGATTCCTTTCAATGCAGGTGTCGTCAGACCATTCTGCTCCGGAGCTACCCCATACTCAATTTCAAGCGAGTGGTTTTCGATTCTGCGCTGAACCCTCATCCTCTTGTTTTCCGAGTCGTTCTGCCTTATCAGAGTCATATCACCGTCTTTCTGTTCCTGAATGTTCCTATGGACCGTCAGGTACGGATAAGCCGAAGTGACGTATCTCAGTCCAGTTGCTGTCTGCTCAAACAGCATCGCCATATCCATTTTCATCGGATCAAATTTCACTATGAATTCCTTTCCGGTATTTACCTTTCTCCACTCATAGTCCGGCTTGCCGTCAGCGGTCAGAACCTCGTAAGTGTATTTGCGCTTCTGATACTGGATGGATATACCGTCGGCAGTGAATTTTGACGGTCGGTCAGTCCTTATCCAGAACAGGTTCACCATATCTATCTGTGACACGACCTCCGTTTCCGGATTCACACTTGCCTGGTAAGCCGCCAACCTGCCATTGACCGCATTCCACTTCCTGCGTGCTTCCGCATAGGCGGCAAGCAGTTCATCGTATGTATAAAGGGACTCCTTGTTCGCATCCACGAATTCCCTGTTTATCTTCCACGCATCCTTTGCTGAGATGTTACCTCCGGTGAATCTCCAGTCCTGTCCGAGGATCTGCCGTTGGAACTCCCCGAAAAGCCGCTCAATCGTCTTCGATTGTGGGTTATAAGGTGAGGTTGTTCTGGACACATGCGATGTTATGCTTGCAAAGAACGCCTGTGCGACCTTCGATGTCTGTGCGCCCTGGTTATCCGTGACTATCTCGTATGGCTTATGCCCGGATATTTCAACCGCCATTCGAAAGGCTTTATACTGGAGGTCAAAATTCTCGGATTTTCCGATGGCATAACCAAGCAGAGTGTCATTGAACGCGTCCGCGACCTCATACACAAACGCCGTCTTGACAACCAGTTTCCCGCCTTCGTAATCCTTATAAAACAGGTTCAGTTTCGTACCGTCACCATACCAGAGAGAATCTCTCATCGTTGGCATCAATGTCTTGTTATGGCGTGAATAAATCTGCTTTGATGCCAACTCCCCATATACCGCATCATACCATTGCGGCTTGATGTCCGGACGCTCCAGGAACTGACGCAGCGAGTTCTCCGAGCGCAACGGCTTCCATCCTTTATTTTCGGCGATGCCGTTATATTCCTCAAACAGCTGTGTCAATGTATATACCGGGGTCTTGCTTCTCCGGAGGGCGATGATTTGCCTTTCTCCGGCCTTGGTAATCTTAAGGGTGTTGGTGTTTCCGAATTTGCCTGATATCAGACACACATACCCGGTCTTTGCGTATTCACGCATCTTGTCGCGCAAACGAGCCTCACTCTTCGGGAGGGTGTGATGATATGTCTCCCGGAGTTCCTCGGAAGCTCGGAAGATGTTCGACCATATTATAGGCGTGTTGTTGTTACATGCGCGTCTCATCGCCTTCTGGGTGTTGAACATGTCCTGCAGGGCATTCAGCACTCTTGCGTTGACGATGTATTCCTCTTGTTTCGGCTCTGGTATCCTTTCACCGTTAGGCAGGACGTGGTCATAGAAGAACTGCTGGGCCTTCAGGTCCTGTGGCAGTCCGATCTGTTCTTTCTTCATAAGCTCATCAGGATTGCCATACTTGGCCACAAAACGGGTCTTGAATCTCTCCGGCAATGACGCATATTCTATCAGGGCATAGGAACCATAACCCCTGCCTGACCGAAGCACATTGATTCGGCCACGTTGCTGCAGTTTCAGATAATTATCCCGAGTCATAATGGCCTCTCCGCCATTGTTCCCGGTCAAATCATCAACCGTCACAGCTATTATGTTTCCGTAGTATTCCATTTTGTTTATCTGTTCTGCGGAGGAAGTGGGATTCGAACCCACGCACCTTTACGGCCTACCGGTTTAGCGAACCGGCCTCTTGAACCACTTGAGTATTCCTCCATTCGGGGCACAGCGGTAAGCCCCGGGTCTCCAATATCCTTTATGCTATGAACTTTTTACCGCTGTTTTGGTTTCCCTTCTTTCTTCCAAGATCCATATGATGCGATAGCGCCAAGAGCGCCCACATACATCATCGGAAAAGCGATCAGCCATACCGCCCACCAGAACCCAGTCGCCACCGCGACAACCAATCCGAGCGCTGTCAGCATCAGGGACAAGAAGAAAAGCATGACATCTTTCATTTCTTCGTCGCTTTGGCTATGCTCTCCTCCGACAGTTTCTGGGCGTGATGTAAAAGGTTTCCCCATGCCTGTAGGCTCATCGGCTCATACGACTCCAGTTCCTTTTCTCCATTCAGCAGCCTCACACCACCGTCCTGTCTGTCTATTCGAACCTGAATCCCTCCGGCGAATGTCTGGATTATCTCCGTATCCGTGTATTCCGTCCGGCAGTTAGGGATGAAACACTGCTCCTCGATGGCTCCGCCATGATTTAATGCATATTGCCGGATCGCTTCCGCAAGGTCACTTTTTGTCAGATAATTAAGTGCTGACCATACGGTCGGCTTGGAGACGTTAAATCTCGAAGCCAGCTCCCTACGGAGCGAGTCTGTCACTTTGATATATATTCTCATAATAGATATGTTTATATTGTCTTTGTTTATTGTTAGCCGGCCATCTCGAATATCTCATCCAGGTCAGCCCATTCCTCGATGCGTGTCACAAGCCTGCCCTTGATATCACAGCAGCACTTATTGATGAACTCGTCCCACGGAGCATTGTCATACAGGAACTCTCCGGTGTAATGAAAGGCGAAGGAATTCTCCACCAATCGTTCAATCACCATTTTCAAGGCTTCAACATCGCCATACAATGTGTAAACACGTCTCTTTACCATATTTTCTCAATCTGTTTTATTTTTTCGTACCTTTGTTCTCGGCTTAACAGTGTTAAGCACTGCAAATACAACAAAAGATTTCGCCAATATGCAAGAAAAGATACAAAAGATTTCGCCAGTAAAGCAGAGAATTCTCTTATTCGCTGATAAAATCGGCATCAGTAAGCGTGAGTTTTATACTAAAATAGGCGTGTCTCGTGGCACATTAGAAGCAAAAACAGGAATCACCGAGGATGTTTTGACGAAATTTTTCGCCACCTATCCAGAAGTTTCTATTCCATGGGTCATGACTGGGGAAGGCGAAATGTTTCACAATACTAATGATGTACTTCCAAATCAGACATTCTCACTCAAAACTGACAGTATGGTTGCCGAACAGAATATCCCTCTTTACGATTTCGATGCAACTGCTGGGTTAGTGGCGATTTTCAACAATCATAGCATTGAACCGGAAGACTACCTGCATATTCCAAATCTGCCCCCGGTTGATGGTGCCATCTACGTCCGGGGAGAGTCTATGTCTCCACTCTTGAAAAGCGGAGATATTGTGATGTACAAGAAGAAAGAACTCTCCATAGATAGTATCTTCTGGGGCGAGATATATCTGCTCTCTTTCACATATGACGGGGATAGCTATACAGCAGTGAAGTATATCCAGAGAGCCGATGACCCAGAGAAGATCCGTCTCGTCAGTTTCAATCCATCTTTCGCCCCGAAAGACATCCCGATGAACTGCGTCACAGCTTTGGCGCTGGTCAAAGCATCACTGACATTTCACACTATGGAATAATATGACTCACGAATCACAAGTCCAAGAAAGAATTGCAAAGCGCTCCCTCGAAAAAGAGCGCAAGGCTCGGCCTGTGACATATCTGTCACGGTTTCAAAAAGAAGTTCTGAAGAAAGCAGAAAAGGGGCTATATGAAGATGATGGTGTCAGCCATGAATCTCCAGAAGCAGCCGCTTTGAGTTTATTGTCTTCCCTTGGACTATTACACATGATTAGCACAAAGGAAGGAGTTTGTGGATTCTTGACGGACAAATGGCGACTACTTCTTTATGAGAACCCAAAATTAAAATTTCCAGTTGAGGAAAATACTCGCTGGGTTGTATCCACAACTATCTCCGCCCTTGCCATTATGATTGCCTTAGGATCACTTATAGTAGCAATTTTATCGCTACTACGATAAGTGATACGGCAGCTATGGACACTATTAAAATAGAAATTGTTAATGTGACAAGAAGAACTTTTCCCCAATCTATGTCATCCAGCCATTTCATATCCAACATACGTTTCCACTTTTTCATACACAGAGTGTATTGTCCTGATTTAGGTTGACTCGTGTT
>FR890646.1:0-706 GCA_000435075.1 Bacteroides sp. CAG:770
TCTTCGTGGAGGTGGAGAAGTTCGACAAGGGCGAGGATGAGCTGGAGACGGACTTGGACAAGTGGCTCTATCTACTGAAGAACATGTCCAAACTGCTGGAGCGTCCGGAGAGACTGAGGGACAGGATATTCACGAAACTCTTTGATGTTGCGGAGCTCGCCCAGCTTGACGATGTGGACAGAACCAATTACATTAAATCCATGAATACTGAACGGGACACATACAATCAGATCGAGTACGCGCGTGAGAGTGGGCGTGAGGAAGGGCATAAAGTGGGCAAAGAAGAAGGTCTCAAGGTAGGGCGTGAGGAAGGACGAGAAGAGGGCCTCAAAGAGGGACACAAGAAAGGACATGAAGAAGGCAAAGAGGAAGGTCTCAAGGAAGGTCGTGCTGAAGGCGTAAAACAGAATAGTTTCGACATTGCCAAAAGAATGTTAGGGCGTGAAGAAGGACTCAAGGAGGGGCACAAGAAAGGACATAAAGAAGGTAAAGAAGAAGGACTCAAGGAAGGACGAGGAGAGGAGCGCTTGAAAATCGCGATGAATCTTATTCGAGTTGGAGCATCTTGCGAGATTATCTCGCAAGCCACAGGGCTCTCAGAAGAAGAGGTTTCCAGGCTAAAGAAAGAACTTCACAATTAGTTTATTCTTCCTGGTGGCACCAGCAATCCCGGCAAATCGTCACGACCTTGGTAAGCGTCTCCGGA
>FR890646.1:765-67561 GCA_000435075.1 Bacteroides sp. CAG:770
GGGCGGGACGATGCCACAGCCAATTTTGTAACGCATTTATTATCAATGCTATCTGATTTCCAGTGTGGATTATCGCCTGTTTTTCTCTGATAATCCACACTAAAATGCATATCTTGCTAAATATCAACCAATTGTCAAGTATCAATGTGGCACCGTCCGGCATGTTCTCTCCACAATCTAATTTCGCAGTTTCAGATAGCAGGACAGATGTATTCGGAAAGGTCAGATTATTTCATCCCGACACATTCTGTGCGGAGTTTTCTTCAAACCCCGTGTTTTCCGGGATCTGTTTCGAACACTTCAGTGGCGTGCCCAGACCGCTGTCTATGCTGTCTTTCGGTACTTTGTTTTCGACCCTCTTGACATATGTTAGTCTGGAAAAGGAAATTTCCGAATTGAACCGGATTGATGCCTAAGATGTGACAAGGAAACACAAGGAAACATAAGTCAGGCGGACTGGAAAACCAATCCGCCTGCTTTTTTATCGGGTGTTTCCTGATCTGACGTCAGAAAACCTTATCATAATCTTACCACTCAAGAATCTTCTTGAAATCGTATGCCTCAGGATTCTCGATACCGAGAGCCTTTACAGCCTCGTAATCCTCAGGAGTTACATAGTGCGCAATGTACTTGTAATAGTTCTGAGCTGTGCTGGCATTGATATCCACGATTCTCGGAGGAATCTTTCCTGTCTCAGGATCCTGCAAATCAGCAAGATAGAGAGGAGAAACATTACCGTAAGAATCCACATATACCATGCAGCCTGTCTTACCCTCGCTGAACAGCTGGTAAACGCCCATGGCAAGCTCTGTGCAATATGTAAGGTCATAAGCAACAGGGTCCTGGCAGCGTACATCGTATCCGATTTCTACTGGACGGCTCTTGACACTGAGACCTATCTTGGCGAATTTCTTCTCAAGAAGCTCATTGAAAAGGACAGCCTTTGAAATCTTGCCAAGCTCAGGGTGACCATGCTCATCATATGAGAAGTGAACACCGGCCTCGGCAGCCTCCTTTGCAACCTCCTCATTGTGGAAAAGTCCCTCTGCAGCTACAATTGTACCATAATGAACACCCATCAGCCTTCTCTTGATGATAGCAGAAACAGAAAGACGAACAATCTTGTCAAGAGTCATCTGAGTCTTGTTGAACATCTCAGGAATGATGGTCATAGGGCAATGTGTTGCCTCACCAATACCGAGAGCAAGGCTACCGCAGGTGCGGCCCATTGCAGAAATAACCAACCAGTTGCCTGAAGTACGGGCATCCTCGTAAATGGTTCTTGCGATATGAGCACCCTCGTTCTTTGCAGAATTATATCCGAAAGTAGGAGCATTTGCAGGAAGAGGAAGGTCATTGTCAATTGTCTTAGGACAATGAATATTTGCGATAGGATAGTTCTTCTCCTCGAGGAACTTTGAGATTCTGTTAGCTGTCGAAGCGGTGTCGTCACCACCGATAGTAACAAGAAGTTTGATGTTGTTGTCCTTGAACAGGTCGAGGTTGAAGTGCTTTTCGAAATCCTCGTTAGTCGGCTTGAAACGGCTCATTTCAAGGTAAGAGCCTCCTCTGTTAAAATAACGGTCTGCTTTAAAGAAATCGAGGTCCTCTATACGTGCATCCTTGCTGAAGAGACCTGAATAGCCGCCATGCAGTCCGATAACCCTGTAACCCTTAGAAAGGAAAGTCTTTGCTACACTCATTGAAACTGAGTTCATTCCTGGGGCTGGACCGCCTCCGCACAAAATAATGATTGCGTCTTTCATGATAAAATCGAAAAATTTATAATGTTATATTCGTTTTCCGAGGTGCAAAATTATCACTTTTCAGCCAATTTTCCACAAAAAAATGGTTAAATTTGTGTTTTATGAATAAAGAAAAGGACAAATGGACCGCCCACAGGCAGAAAACAGAATAAAAGAACTAAGAAAAATCCTCTGGGAAAACAGCAGGAAGTACTACGTAGATAACGCTCCGGCTATAAGTGACTACGAGTATGACCATCTTATGTATGAGCTTGCTGACCTGGAAAAAGAATATCCCGATCTCGTAACACCGGATTCACCGACACGCAAAGTCGGCAGCGATTTGGAGAATTCAGACGAGAACGGAAGGACATTGGTAACAGCCCGCAAGGAATTTGCACAGTATGAGCATAAATATCCCATGCTCTCGCTGGCCAACACATACAATATCGGAGAGATTGAAGATTTCGTGACAAGGGCTTCGAAAGCCATCAGCAAACCATTCACATACTCATGCGAGCTGAAATTCGACGGAACAGCCATCTGCCTTACGTACCGTGACGGAAAACTTTTCAGGGCATTGACCCGAGGGGATGGTGTCATCGGTGACGATGTGACAGATAATGTCCGGCATATCAGTAATATACCTGTAACCCTCGAAGGTTCCGGATTCCCACAGGAATTCGAAATCAGAGGAGAAATCCTTATGCCATACAAGGCCTTCGACACTCTAAATGAGGAGAGGCTCAGAAACGAAGACCAGCCTTTCGCAAACCCGAGAAACGCCGCTTCAGGTTCATTGAAACTCCTTGACCCGAAAGAAGTCGGACGCAGAGGACTATGGTGTACGTTATATCACATCCCTAGTCCGAATGTCACGTTTTCAACCCACGACGAAGCCATGAAAGCAGCGGAATCCTGGGGCCTTCCGGTATCAGACAAGCGCAGAATATGTCACAATATCAATGAAATAGAAGAATACATCAACTATTGGGACAAGGAGCGCAAATTCCTTCCATATGCCACCGACGGCATTGTCATAAAAATCAATGAACTGGCATATCAGACGGAACTTGGCTATACGGCCAAATTTCCACGCTGGGCAGTGGCATACAAATTCAAAGCCGAACAAGCATTGACACAGATCAAATCCATTGATTATCAGGTTGGAAGGACCGGAGCTGTAACACCTGTGGCGAATCTTGACCCTGTCCAGCTGTCGGGGACAGTGGTCAAAAGGGCAACATTGAACAATGCTGATATGATGGCCCAGATGGACATCCGCGTAGGAGACTTTGTCTATGTCGAGAAGGGCGGCGAAATCATCCCGAAAATCACGGGCGTGGAACTCTCCAAGAGAGGCAAGGACACAAAGAAACCGGAATTCCCTACCGTATGCCCTGACTGCGGATCTACTCTTGTCAAGGAAGACGATGAGGCCAAGTGGTTCTGCCCTAACATCGAAGGGTGCCCTACACAGATAAAAGGCCGCCTTCTGCATTTCCTCAGCAGGAAAGCCATGAATGTCATAGCGGGAGACGCCACTGTGGACCAGTTGTATAATCTTGGCCTGGTAAGGACGCCGGCAGATTTTTATGACCTGAAGAAATCCGACCTCCTTCATCTCGAAGGATGGAAGGAAAGGTCGGCCCAGAGATTTCTGGACAGCCTGAAAAACAGCCTTAAAGTATCATTTGACCACGTACTCTTCGCCTTGGGCATCAGATATGTAGGAGAATCGACGGCCAAAGAGATAGCACAGCATTTCGGCAACATTGACAATATCGAAAAGGCCGATGTCACTCAATTGCTGGAAGTTCAGGACGTGGGAGAAGTCATAGCGGAAAGTGTCTACAATTTCTTCCAAGACGACAGGCATCGTCTTGAGATTCAGAGACTTAAGGCAGACGGGCTAAAAATGTCCATGGAAGCGCCGGCTCAGAACCTCTCGGCAGCATTGACAGGAAAAACGATTGTCATATCCGGGAACTTCAGCATTTCGAGGGACGAGATGAAGGAACTGATTGCACTTCACGGAGGCAAGAACAGCGGCTCGCTCAGCGGAAAGACATCCTACTTGCTTGCAGGCAGCAAGCCGGGGCCGGAAAAGATGAAAAAGGCAGAACAACTCGGAATCCCAGTCATAAACGAAGAAGAGTTCAGGTCAATGTTGCCGGATGGTGCGTCGCCGGAAAACGATGAAGAAGAGCCGATTACGGATTTGTTCGGAGGGCTGGTGTAAGAAGTGGGGCAAGCAGAAAAGGAGTACAATGGGAATCAACAGTAAAATACGAAACTTCAAGACATACCTTTCAGACGGAATCTGGACTGAGAATTTCGAGAACCTTTCCAAGATGCGCGCGCATCTGATAAAGGATCTCAGGGTTCTGATTATCACCGTCAAGACATTTTCCGGCCAGAAGATAGGATTTCAGGCAGTAGCATTGAGTTTCTTCTGCACGATGGCCGCAGTGCCTTTCATTGCCATTGCCTTTGCGATTACCGGCGGACTTGGCCTGGAAGACGCTCTGAAAGAAGTGCTTACATCCAACATCGCAAACCAGCAGGCAATCGACACGCTCTTCGGTTTCGCGGAAAACATCATAAACACGGCGCAGTCCAGTCCCGTGGGGCTTGTCAGCGCGGTATTGTTCGCATGGCTGGTCGTATGGATGATGATGTGTGTGGAATCAGTATTCAATAACGTCTGGCGTGTAAACAAGTCCAGGAACATATTGAAAAGGCTTTCTTTCTACATCCTCATCATCACAGTTTCGCCCTTCGTCATACTGCTGTTCTTCTCAGGGTCAATCATTTACTCCAATGTGCTGGACATCCTGCTCCCGAACAGCGAAGCGTTTTCCGAAAGCATCAGGAACCTTCTCGGCTGGTTTATTTTCTCAGTAGTTTCAGTCCTGACTTTCTCGGTCATGTACAAGTTCATACCCAATCACATTGTCCTGTACAGACATGCGATCAAGGCGGCACTCCTGTCCGGACCGGTTTTCACAATCATGCAATACCTCTTCCTGGAGACACAGATTTTCGTCACCAGACTCAATACGATATACGGCGCAGTCGCCGCAATCCCACTTTTCATGTTCTGGCTTAATTTCGGATGGTTCATTATTCTCATCGGCGCGGAACTTTCCTACGCTTTCCAGAACGTAAACAACTATAATATAGACACAAGGATATGAGTTTTTCAGAATTCACCCAGAAGGACTACGAAGTCATCAGCCGGAACTATGCCGATCTTAAGGAAGCGGCAAGAAAGAGATGTTCTGGTGAACAAGAGCTTGCTGTCGTGCAGAAAGCATTTGATTTCGCAAACGAAGCGCACAAAAATGTCCGCCGTCGTTCCGGGGAGCCATATATACTTCATCCGATAGCTGTCGCCAAGATTGTCGTCAATGACATCGGACTTGGCTATAAATCCATTGCAGCAGCATTGCTGCATGATGTCGTGGAAGACACCGACTATACTGTGGATGACATCCGTCATATGTTCGGGGACAAGATTGCGTCACTCGTGGATGGTCTCACGAAAATCAAGAATGTGCTTGACAATGAGGACAAGAAAAGCAAAGATGCCGGCTATACGGAAAGCCTGCAGGCTGAGAATTTCAAGCGTATCCTCCTGACTCTCAACGATGACGTACGAGTCGTGCTGATAAAGTTGGCGGACCGTCTGCACAACTGCCGCACCATCGAATTCATGCCTGAATACAAGCGTGACAAGATTCTGAGCGAGACCATGTTCATATTCGTACCTCTGGCCCACAGGCTCGGACTGTACGAGGTGAAGTCCGAAATGGAAAACATCTGGCTGCGGTACAAGGAGCCTGATGCCTATAACGACATCAGTGCCAAGATCAACAGGGACATGTCCGACAAGGAGAAAAGCATTGACGAATTCATAGGTCCTATCCGCAATGCCCTCGAAAAGGCAGGTTTCGATTTCCAGATAAAGAAGCGGGTAAAGACACCGTACTCCATCTGGCACAAGATGATTACCAAGCAGATAACCTTCGAACAGGTCTACGACCTCTATGCAGTAAGAATCATCTTCAATCCGACTGCCACAAACGACAACAAGGAGACGGAGCGAGATCAATGCTACCACATATTCTCCATAATAACAGGACTTTACAGATATAAGTCCGAGCGGGTACGCGATTGGGTCAAGCACCCGAAGAGCAATGGATATGAAGCTCTCCACTGCACATTGATGAGCAATTCCGGTATCTGGATTGAGGTTCAGATCAGGACAAGGAGAATGGATGACATTGCAGAGAAAGGTATTGCAGCCCACTGGGCGTACAAGCAGGACGGCTATATCAGCGAAAATGACAGCGAAATGGACAAATGGCTTTCCAAGGTCAAGGAAATCCTGGTAAGTCCAGATGTCAATGCCCTCGAACTGCTCGATATCATCCACAAAGACCTGACCGCCACCACTATTCTCGTCTTCACTCCGAAGGGAGAACAGAAATCCATCGAGAAAGGCGCAACAGCCCTTGATTTTGCGTATCTGATTCATTCCCAGATAGGTAACAAGGCCATTGCCGCCAAGGTGAACATGAAGCTCGTGCCTCTCTCATATGTCCTCAAGACTGGAGACCAGGTAGAAATCATTTCTGCAGAGGACGGGCATCCAAAACTGGAATGGTACGATTTCCTTACCACACGACATGCAAAGAATCAGGTGATGGATTATTTTCGTCCACAGAGGGATGAGTTCATCAAAACAGGCAGGGAGGCATTGACAGAAAACCTCAAGAGTATCGGAATGAAAGCCGACAATTCGACGTTGAGACTCTTCTCTTCAAGGCTCGGACTGAACAGTTCAGACGAGTTCCTCTTCCGCTATGGCATCGGCTACATCAAATTCGAGGACATCGCGAGAATCATCTCAGAAGATAAGAAGGAGAACACGGATTTCATCATAAACTCTTCTTCAGACGGACATAAATATGTGATTGCAGGGTGCTGCAAGCCTATTCCAGGAGACCCTGTAGTGGGATTCATGTCACTGGACGGAACCATAACCGTCCATAAGAAATCCTGCCCTGTGGCTGAGGACATCGCCACCAAACACGGAGACAGAATCGTGAAGACTCTTTGGGAATCCCCTACCGACATATCATTCCCGGTACGGATTTCGCTCAGAGGCATTGACAGGATCGGACTTCTGAACGACATCTCCGGCTACATTTCGCTGGTTATGGGCGTGAACATGCGCCACATTAACCTGAATACCGAAGGAGGCATTTTCGACGGCTACATTGACCTTTTCGTGCATGACCGGGACATTCTGGATAAAATGATTGTCAAGCTACAGAGTATCAAGGGAATACAAAGTGTCATGCGTACAGATTTGTAAAACAGTATGAACAAAAATATAGAGAGACTCATTCCGGGAATCCCGGTAGCATTAGTACTTGGGGCAATGATGTTTTCACATTCTTGCGCCAACACGACGACCCCGCCAAGCGGAGGAGACAAAGACACGATTCCGCCGGTCATAACCAATATCTCCCCTCTTCCCGGGAGCACCAATGTCCCGACGCACAACACACAGATAGTCATTACTTTCAATGAATATGTGACAGTCAAGGATCCCAAGGCGATTTTTCTCTCTCCACCTCTGGAGAAGAGCCCGCGATACAAAATCCGGGGAAAATCTGTCGTAGTATATTTCGAATCAGACCTCGACACGAACACGACATACACCCTCGACCTTACCAATGCGATAGCGGACAACAACGAGGGCAACATGTACCCTGGCTACACGCTGATGTTCTCGACAGGTTCCCAGATTGATTCCATGGCGATTACCGGAGTCGTGAGAGACTGCAACACCCTGCAGCCCATAAAAGGCGCTACAGTAATGCTTTACAAGGACTTGTCCGATTCCGCAGTCTTCAAGCGCAGACCGGACGCCGCTGTCAAGACTGATGACTGGGGATTCTTTGCGCTGAGAAACATCGCGGATACCGACTATCGCCTGTACGCAATCAGGGATGAAAGTTCCAACAACATCTATGACCCTGACAATGACCGCATTGCATTCCACGACAGCATAATACGTCCCACTATCGTAGCCACTGACGACCTCCCGGAACTCATGAAATACGATATGAAGGACACCTTGCACTGTGAGGCCAGAAAGGCGGAATATGAGATGGTAATGTTCCGCGAAAAGCCGTCCAAGCAGATGATTGTCAATAAGGTACGTACACAGCCAAGGTCTTCGTACATAACATTCATGGCTCCGTCTGCCCAGATAGATTCGCTGTGGATCAAGGGAATTCCGGCGAACCGCCTTATCACACAGTTCAATATCCAGAAGGACAGTCTCGAGATTTGGGTCAATGACAGGAAGCGTATGCCTGACACATTGCACCTGTTCGTCGATTACATGAAGACCGATACCACCGGCAAGATGGTTCCGTTCACGGAGCACGTCCGCCTTGCAATGGAGAAAGCCGGCAGCAAATCAAAGAGTTCCAGAAGGGATATCAAGCATGAGGATACCACTTGCGTCATGAAAGTCACGGCAGAACCTGAGAATATCGAGCAGTATGGATTCCAGATAGAGTTCAACTACCCTATCATCTATGAGAATTTCGATTCTCTGAAACTGATTTCCATCAACCCTCGCCAGCAGGAATCCAAGATGAAGTTTTCTGTTGTGCGCGACACCCTGAATCTCAGGAAATATACACTCACTCCAGAAGGAAAACTGATGACGGGATATGAATACAAGCTTAAGGTCCCTCATCGTAAGTTCCGCGACATCAATGGTTTCTACAATGACAGTACCGAAGTGAAAGTGTCCTTGCCTAAGGATGACAAACTCAGCACTCTGATTCTGGACATGACGAATGTCAACCACAAGTATATCATTGACCTTCTCAATGAGAAGAGAGACAAGGTCCTGCGCTCATATATCATTGAAAAAGACGCGAAACTCACTTTCCCTTATCTGAAGGAAGGCAAGTATTCGGTCCGTATGACTGAGGACAAGAACAAAAACGGCATGGTCGACACCGGTAACCTTCTGGAACACAGGCAGCCGGAAAAGGTCATCTTCTACAAACTCAAGGACGGCTCTTACATCCTGAATATCAAGGAAGCCACAGAAGTGGAACAGAGGCTGGACATTGCTAAACTGTTTGGAGAAAATTAAAATGAGAAAATTGATTATTATAGCTGGAGCAGCTCTCTTCCTCTGTACCAATGCTTTGGCTCAGATGGTGGTGGAAGATTCAGTGGTCGTATCAATGCCAGATTCCACGGAATCCGCCCCGAGGCTCATTCCGTCAGTAAAGAAGAAACATCTTAAAAAGGCGTCCAAGGACACCTTGACATTCAAGGCCTCGCGAGAATACTCAGACGAATATCTGGATACCGTAAAAGTGGTGACGAAATTTTCCATCAATGACTATACGATGGTCGGTTTCCAGTATGGCTACACATTGAGCCAGATGATGTTCAATCCTACCAAGAGGCAGGGAATGCTCATGAATCCGTACAATTTCGGAGTAACGTTCACCAAGTACGGAAAGATGTTCGGATACATGCCGTATTTCGGTTTCCAGACCGGCTTGTTCTATGGTCAGAGCGGTTATAAGTTCAAGAAAGACAAGGAGACAGGCAACTATACGGAGACGGTGGACGGAGCGATTCAGGCCAGATACACATATGGTGAGATTCCGTTTCTGGCACATCTCCACATGGATGTCTGGCACCTCAAGTTCATCGTCAATGCGGGTCTTTTCGGAGGATACCGGTTCAGCATTGAACGCGAAGGCGAAAAGGTTCCGGAGAAGTACAAGACTGCTTTCTATGACTATGAAAAGCGCTTCGAGTATGGTGTGAAGGCTGGAGTAGGATTCGGATTCGTTTTCGACCCTGTAGAATTTCACATCGAGGCGACATACAGATACTCAATGGGCAGTCTCTACAAGCCTGACTATAACAGCGAGTATTACTACAGATTCGCATATCCGTCGGATATAATCATTTCTGCAGGCCTGCATTTCCAGCTTACCAGACGGACAGGAAAGACCAAGTCCCAGTTAAGGAAAGAGGCCAGACAGCTTGTATATGAAACCAAACAGGAAAATCTCTGATAGCATGAAACAGGAAATCAAAACTCTAACTGCAAAAGTCGGTGACATTCTTATCGGTTCCGGACATCACATTGTTGTCCAGACCATGTGTAACACTCATACATACGATGAGGATGCAACTGTAAATCAATGCATAAGAATGCATGACGCCGGCGCTGAAATCATCAGGATAACCGTCCCTGGACTTCAGGACGTACCGCACGTGGAGGCTATCCGCAACAAACTGAGAAGCAAAGGCATTGACACTCCCATTGTGGCAGATATCCATTTTTCCTCAGAGACGGCCATAGCGGTTGCCCCCTTCGTTGAAAAAGTGCGAATCAATCCTGGCAATTTCAGCAAAGACTTCGACGAGGCATCAAGACAGCTCGCAAGACTCGTCAAAGTTTGTTCAGAGCACGGCACTGCCATCCGTATCGGCCTGAACCACGGCTCGTTAGGAGAGCGTATCACTAATCTTTACGGCAATACCCCGAAAGCCATGGCTGAAGCAGCAATGGAATGGCTGAGGCTCTGCATAAAGAACGATTTTTTCAATGTAGTTGTCTCCCTCAAGTCCAGCAACACCATCGTAATGGTCGAGGCATATAGACTCCTGGCTGAATACATGCAGAAGGAAGGCACTGTTTTCCCGATTCATGTAGGTGTGACTGAAGCCGGCAATGGAGATTCTGGAAGAATCAAGTCGTGCGTAGGCACATCTGCACTCCTTTCAGAAGGAATCGGGAATACAATCCGAGTTTCCCTGACTGAGGATCCTGTCAATGAAATTCCTGTGGCACAATACATTGCTGACAGATATGACGGCAAACTGCAATCCAGCATGACTTCACTGGAACTGGACGGCAAAACTGCTGAAGCCGTATATGACGCGCCGTCACGTGAGCGTCTGCTGCTCGATTTTTCCTGCGACTTCGGAAAGCGTCTTCTGGACAAGGAACTTGACGAAGTGCATATTTCCGGAACATATAAAGACAGCGACGGCAAGGCTGTACAGATAGTCGAATCCGGTTTGGGCCGCTATCTGGAAGACGAACTCATGCAGGCTGCACGCAGAAGATTCTACAAACCTGAATATATTGCCTGTCCAGGATGCGGAAGGACCATGTATAACCTGCAGTCCACTTTCGAACAGGTCAAAGCACGTACGGCACATCTGAAAGACGTAGTCATCGCTGTCATGGGCTGCATTGTCAACGGACCGGGAGAAATGGCTGATGCGGACTGGGGATACGTCGGTGAAGGCAACGGAAAAGTGTCCATCTACCACAAGAAAGAGCCTGTAATTCGCCACGTACCTGAATCTGAGGCCGTAGATACACTCGTGTCAATGATAGAGGATGACCAGAAGCAGTAACTCATGACAGACGACCTGGTGTCTGTCACAAATATAACAAACGCATCTCAAGAACTTGATGACAAGACTCTTGAGATGCGTTCAGTTTATCTGTATTTCTCAAGTTTCGCACGTGCAAAACTTGAATCCGTATTACTTGAGCTCTGCGATAATGGTTTCAGCCGCCTTTGTCTCTTCGCCCAGTTTTACCTTGATATCAGCATCAAGAGGAAGGAACAAATCAAGTCTGGATCCGAACTTTATGATTCCGCACTGCTTTCCGCGTGACTCCTGAGAACCGACCTCAGAGTAAGATACAATCCTCCTTGCGAATGTTCCGGCAATCTGTTTGAAGAAAATCTCTCCATGACCGGTATCTATAGCAGTAGAAGCATGCTCGTTCTCTTCAGCTGCCTTAGGTAGGAAAGCCAGAAGATATTTTCCCGGATGATACTTATAATAAGTTACCTTTCCGCTCGCCGGCCAGAAATTTGCGTGCACATTGAAGAAGTTCATATACACTGAAACCTGTATACATTCCTTCTTAAGATATTCTTTTTCAAATACTTTCTGGATGATTACCACCTTTCCGTCGGCACCGGATGTCACAATCTTCTCCCCGTTCGGAGTATGACGTACAGGAACACGGTGAAACCATGTAACGAAAAGTGCATATAAAAGGAATATCGCTGATATGGCACAGGCAAGTCCACGAATTGGGATGAACGTCATACTGAGATAGATGATAACAGCGCTCACCAACCACGCGCAGGCTATAGTTCCGTAAGAATTTTTGTCAATTTTCATGTTTCTAGGCAATGAATTCGCGATTAAATGTTCAAAGATATGAATAAAATCGCAGTTTCAGAAATCAAATCGTCCGTTACTACAGAATATTCATGACAATGAGATAAAGCGCACCTACCGGCATCGCAAATATGGTACTGTCAAAACGGTCAAGCATTCCGCCATGTCCGGGAATGACCGTACCTGAATCCTTGACATTGTAGTGGCGTTTCCACTGAGACTCGAAAAGATCTCCATAAACACCTGCAACATCCATTACTATAGCCAGCAGGACTACATTCAAGAGTGTTATATCAAGACTCATAGTATATTTCATGACGATACCGGACAATACTGAGCAGAACATTCCGCCCCAAAAACCGGCCCATGTTTTCTTAGGAGATATGGCAGGAAACAGTTTCTTACCGAAACGCTTTCCAAGAGTAGATCCGAAAACATAACCGCCTATGTCGGAACTCCAGATGAGAATAAAGAAACACAGGAGGATGGTTCCGTTGAAAGTCTGGTTGAAAAAGACAATCAGATTCGATAGCGACAGAGGAACTGCTATGTATAAGATTCCTGTGTAAATATCTGAGAACTTTCCGAATTCCGTCTTGTCCCTTACATAGAGAGAATTGACCATTACCATCAGTATAGGAAGAATGGCAATGGAAACATATTTCACTTCCATGTCATAGGCACAAGAGCAGAAAATCAATGAAAACAGGATGATTCCGGAGAATATCGCCAGAAATCTGGAAAATTTGTACCTGTCATTCATTGTAATCGTATAGAACTCATGCATCATGACGGACATGATGAAAATCACAAGCGCAGCGAAGAGGAACTTATTCACAAGGAGACCGGCTAACATCACAACGATGAAGCCGGCTCCTGAAATAGTCCTTAAAACAGTATTGTTCATGGTTTGGGTTTATAGTACGTAACTCTAGTTTGTATCAGCCGACGCCTTGTCCGACGGTTCATCAGCAGTATCTTCCGGCGTCAGTTCATCAGCCTCCGGCTTGACCTTAGGGCCGAGAATCTTCTCGACATCATCTGCAAAAATCACTTCCTTTTCGAGAAGCAGGGCGGCCATCTTGAGGAAGCCCTCTTTGTTGTCGGTAAGAATCTTGAGCGTCCTGTCATGAATCATTGAAACAATGTTCTTAACCTCAGCATCAATGACTTCCGCAGTTTTCTCACTGAAAGGCTTAGTCAAGTCATAGCCTCTGGCTCCGGTAGAATCGTAGAAAGACAAGGCTCCGACAGCCTCACTCATTCCATAGTACTTGACCATTCCGTAAGCCATCTGGGTAAGTCTTTCAAGATCGTTCTGCGCTCCTGTAGAAGGCTCACCGTTCACGATTTCCTCAGCGACACGTCCTCCGATAAGCGAACACATCTCATCGATCATCTGAGACTTGGTCCAGAGTTTTCTTTCCTCAGGAAGATACCACGCGGCACCTAATGCCTGACCTCTTGGAATCAACGTAACCTTAAAGAGAGGATTAGCATACGGAAGCAACCAGCTTACGGCAGCATGTCCTGCCTCGTGGTGGGCAATGGACTTCTTCTCTGCGGGAGTAATTATCGCAGCCTTACGCTCGAGTCCTCCTATGATCCTGTCGACCGCATCGAGGAAATCCTGCCTGTCAATCTCCTTCTTATCTCTTCTTGCAGCCGTAAGTGCCGCCTCGTTACAAACATTCGCGATGTCGGCTCCGGAGAAACCTGGAGTATGTTTGGCCATGAATTCCACATCGAAATCTCCGGCAATCTTGAGTCCCTTTATATGGACATTGAAAATCTCCACTCTTTCCTTGAGTTCCGGAAGATCCACATGAATCTGTCTGTCGAAACGGCCGGCACGCATAAGCGCCTTGTCCAGAATGTCCGCACGGTTTGTCGCTGCGAGAACGATTACACCGGAGTTGGTATCGAAGCCGTCCATCTCAGTAAGGAGCTGGTTCAATGTATTTTCACGTTCATCGTTGGATGAGAATCCGGCATTCTTGCCTCTTGCACGTCCGACCGCATCAATCTCGTCTATAAACACGATACAAGGAGCCTTTTCCTTAGCCTGCCTGAACAGGTCCCTGACGCGGGAAGCACCTACTCCGACGAACATCTCTACGAAATCAGATCCGGAGATAGAAAAGAACGGCACATTGGCCTCGCCTGCCACAGCCTTGGCCAACAAGGTCTTACCGGTTCCCGGAGGGCCGACGAGGAGGGCTCCCTTAGGGATCTTGCCTCCCAACGCCGTATATTTCTTCGGATTCTTGAGGAAATCCACAATTTCCATCACCTCATCCTTCGCGCCATACAGACCGGCCACATCCTTGAATGTAACCTTGACTGTATTCTTGTCTGCCAGTTTCCCGGTAGCCTTTCCGACTCCGAAAATGCCGCCCTGTCCTCCAGGACCGCCTCCTCCCATGTTTCTGTTGAATCCCCTGAACATGAAGAACCACATCAGAATCAGAATCACAGGGAACAGGAACCAGTCAAGGACATGAGTCCACATCTGGTCGTCATTCTCCATAATGACCTTGAAATGGTCTGCCGGAGCCAACGCCGCATTAAGTTCCGAGAACTCGTTCTCAGGGTCGAATTTACCTGAGACATAGAACCAGAAATGCGGAGATGA
Organism: Bacteroides sp. CAG:770; assembly: GCA_000435075.1. GTDB lineage: Bacteria > Bacteroidota > Bacteroidia > Bacteroidales > UBA932 > Cryptobacteroides. The sequence continues at coordinate 15,430 of FR890646.1, forward strand.
AGAAGGAACTTTTCCTCCGAACTTGTCACTATACTTGGCCAGACGATCCGGACGAATCGTAACATCTCCCTTATAGTCATTCCTGATATAGACGATGTCTTTCACATCACCTGCCTGAATCATCTCCTTCACATCCGCCCATTCGATTTTCATCGGTTTGGCGGAACCGCTGGTGAACATCAGGTATAATATGCCTATAATCAATGGAATATAGAGCCACGAAAAACCGAAATTTATCGTGACTATCTTTCGTTGCGGCTTATTGCCGTTTTTATTGGTATTATTTGCCATCTAATCAGTTCGTTACAATGAATCAGGCCCGGACTCCAGTTTCTTCACTCTCTTGGCTGAAGCTCTGACCTTTGTCGCAGCCTTAGGCTTGACTCTTTTTTCAGAAGTTTCCTGAACCGGAACCGGCTCGTCAGTATATTCGGTCCTCTCCGCATCAGCCCAAAGGTCCTCAAGCCTATAGAACTCTCTGTACTGCGTAAGGAATATATGCACAACAACATCACCGTAATCCAGAATAATCCAGAAATCGTTTTCCAATCCCTGCATACGGAGGACTTTCCTCTCGCACTTCTCTTCCATCCTGACAATGACATTGTCGGCTATAGCGGCCACTGCTGTCGTAGAATCAGCGTTGCACACTACAAAATAATCTGATATTGCCGTACCTATCGGGCTCAGGTCCAGAGACACGACATTCTGTCCCTTCTTTTCAAGCATCGCGTCAGTTATGACCTTAAGAACATTTTTTCCCATTTATAAGATTTGTTTAAATTTGTAATGCAAATATAAAACAAAAATCAGTCCAATGAAAGCGCTAACGCCCATAACATGGTTCGATACCATCGATTCTACCAATTCCGAGGCCCGCAGGAGAGCGGAATCAGCCGAAAATGGAAACATAGACAATATGTCAGTCTATGCTGCAAGATTCCAGACCGCCGGCCGCGGGCAGAGAGGCAACAAATGGACAAGCGCTGCCGGCGAGAATCTGACATTTTCAATCCTGCTCTACCCCGGAAAGGGCGGGAATCCCAATGTCAATGCAATCGGACAGTTCTATCTGAGTATAGTATCATCACTTTCCGTCATTGACTTTCTCTCTTCCAAAAATGTTCAGGCCAGCATCAAATGGCCCAATGACATATATGTCCGCAACAAGAAAGTCTGCGGAATGCTGATTGAAAACAGCCTTTCAGGAACTGAGGTATCCAGCAGCATCATTGGTATAGGGCTCAATCTCAACCAGACCTCCTTCTCTCCGGAACTGATGAACCCGACATCACTTTACCTCATTACCGGGACCCGTAATGAACCGGAAACGGCATTGGAAGAATTCATGGAAATATTTCAGAAAAACCTCAGCATGCTGGAAAACGCAGAGATGTCCAGTTCATTGAAAAACAGATATCTGGATAAACTATACAGATACGGAAAGGAAGAGAGTTATCACGACTGCATCAATGATGCGGACTTCAAAGGCACGATAAAAGGCATCTCCGAAGAAGGTCTCCTTCTCATGGAAATGCCTGATAAATCTGTCAGAAGATTCGCTTTCAAAGAGTTAAGCTATATCATCTGATTTCATCTTAGAAATCACGTCTGCCGGATTTTCCGCCTTGAAGACAGCACTGCCGGCAACAAGAATCTCCGCTCCGGCCTGAGCCAATGCGCTTGCATTGGAAGGAGAAACGCCGCCATCTACCTCAATCCTGCATGACAAGCCTTGTCTTGCTATCTCCGCCTTGACAGCCATTACTCTTCCATAGGTATCCTCTATGAACTTCTGACCGCCGAATCCTGCAAACACCGACATCACAAGGATGAAATCAGCATCTTTCAGATAAGGATATACCCTTTCCACCGGGATGTCGGGATTAATGGCAAGGCCAGACTTCACTCCGTAGGAACGGATCTGGGCAAGTATCCTGGCAGGGTCGGTTCCATCGCGGTCTGAAGCCTCCAGATGAAAGCTTATCATCCCTGCGCCGACTTGAGCAAAACGCTCTACATATTTCTCCGGATGAACAATCATCAGGTGAACATCCAATGTCTTGGTCGCTTTCTTTGCAATGGCTTCCACTACAGGAAAACCATACGAAATATTAGGAACAAGGACACCATCCATCACATCAAGATGGAAGATGTCCGCGTTCAAATTCACCATTTCCACATCTTTTTCAAGATGAAGAAAGTCCGCCGAAAGCATTGATGGTGCAATCTCTATCATTTGAAATTAGTTACAATGTCAACAAGCAACTTCACAAATTTCTCGTTAGAGACCAGATCAAGTTTCTCACCGGGAGCATGAACGCCTCTGAGTGTAGGGCCGAATGAAACCATATCGAGATATGGGAACTTCTCAAGGAACAAACCGCACTCAAGTCCGGCATGGATAGCCTTCACTTCCGGCTCTGTCCCGAATAGTTTCTTGTATGACTCCACAGACTCTTTCAAGATTGGAGAGTTCATGTTAGGAGCCCATCCCGGATAAGGATCAGAATGACCGACCTCGGCACCGGCAAGAAGGAACGCCGCTTCAACCTTGTCAGCCGCAAACTTCTTCTCAGAATTCGTCGAACTTCTCTGACTTGTCATCACTGTTATCACACCGGGCTCATTCATCTTCACGGAAGCAAGGTTTGATGATGTTTCCACAAGTCCGGCAATATCCTGGCTCATGGCAATGACACCATGCTGTACTGCTACCAATGACATCACAAGTCTTTTTGCGACATCCGAGCAGACGGGCTCCACGTTATACTCTACTCTGTTTGCCTCCGCTTTCAGGTCAGGATCCGTATTATGGAATTCATTCTTGACATCAGCAGCAAATGCATTGAACCTGTCAATGAAAGAATCAACCTCATTTTCAGCAACATAGACAACAGCTTCTGAATCACGGGCAATAGCATTGCGCTTGCTTCCGCCCTCAAGTTCTGCCAACTGATACTTGCCAAGTTCCGAATAGAGGAATCTGGCCATAATCAGGACAGTATTGGCTCTTTCCTTATTGATGTCATCTCCGCTATGACCGCCGAGAGCATTGAAAAATCTAAGCTTTACGGGAACTGCACCGGCATTGGCCTTTTCCCTCTCATATCTGAAAACTGCGGTCGTGTCAATACCGCCTGCGCATCCTACGAAGAGCTGTCCTTCGTCCTCAGAATCGAGGTTAAGAAGTGTATGTGACTCAATGAATCCAGGTTCCATAGCCATAGCGCCGTCCATACCGGTCTCCTCTGAAATGGTAAAGAGTCCTTCAACCTTTCCGGTAGGAAGATCACTTGCGAGAAGGGCCAATGTTGCAGCAACACCGATTCCGTCATCAGCACCGAGAGTCGTCTCCTCAGCAATCATCCAGCCATCCTTAACCACATAGTTGATAGGGTCTTTGGTGAAGTCATGCTTGCTGCCGGCTATCTTCTCACAAACCATGTCCTGATGGCTCTGGAGAGCAATGGCCGGAACATTTTCCTTACCCGGAGTTGCTTCTTTCGTGATTACGACATTACCGGTCGCATCTGTCTTGCAGGCAAGATTATGCTCTGCGGCAAATTTCTGGAGAAACTCAATCATTTTCTCCTCATGACCAGATTCACGCGGAATACGGGTGATTTCGCGGAAAATGTCAAGTACTGATTCTGAATTCATAATATCCTGTGTTTTAATTATTTCGCAGGCGTCAGCATTTTTTCAATATCAGCCACGTACTGCTTGAACATTTTGTCAGTCTGCATAAGGTCCGTGACAGTATTGCATGCATGAAGCACTGTCGCATGGTCTTTTCCTCCAAGTTCCGCGCCAATAGATGACAAGGAACAACCTACCAGAGTCCTGCTCATATACATGGCTATCTGACGAGCCTGCACAATCTGCCTCTTCCTGGACTTGGAAATAAGGATTTCCTTCGGTATGTTGAAATATTCGCACACGGTTTTCTGAACGCGGGCAATTGTAATTTCCGACTTGTCCTCTCCCACTATCTTGCCTGTGATTTTTTCGGCAAGGTCCACAGTCATCTCCTTATGGATGAGTGTAGCATGAGCTATAAGAGAGATCAACGCTCCTTCGAGTTCACGGAAATTCGATTTGATTCTTGTTGCCAGATATACCAGCACCTCCTCGCTCACCGTAACACCCTCACGGAAACTCCTTGCCTTGAGCATTTCGAGCCTCGTGGCATAAGAAGGCCTCTGAAGTTCCACGGAGAGTCCCCACTTCAGTCTGGAAAGAAGTCTTTCCTCGAAGTTGTGAAGGTCAGCCGGAGCACGGTCTGATGTAAAAATCAGCTGTTTTCCGTTCTCGTGAAGATGGTTGAAGATATTGAAGAACGCGTTCTGCGAACCAGGACCGATAAGGTCCTGAATATCATCGACAATCAGCACATCTATCTTCATATAGAACGCCAGGAAGTCAGTAAGTTTGTTCTTCACGTTAGTGGCGTTCATATATTGTGTCTTGAACTCGCTTCCGGTAACATAGAGTACAACCTGATCAGGATATTTCTCCTTGATAGCCAGACCGATAGCCTGTGAGATATGTGTCTTTCCAAGTCCCGGAGGACCGAAAAGGAACAAAGGGTTGAACGGAGTACGCCCCGGTGCGGAAGAAATACTTTCTCCGGCAGTAATACCCATCTTGTTACATTCTCCTGAAACGAGGTTTCCGAAACAATATACAGGATTCAATCTGGGATTGATGTTGATTTTTCTGAGTCCAGGGAAAACCATCGCACCCGGATTTCCGCCGTTAGGATATGTATTGATTGAAACTGGTTTGTTTACGGGAGGAGCGACGTTGGCTGCAGGATAAGTCATAGGCGGCTGCACGCTTACAGGCCTTACACTGTAATACAATTTCGCATTTGACCCGATAACACGTATCAGAGTCTTCCTGACAACATCCAGAAATTTATCTTCTATGTATTTGATATAGAACTGCGAAGGAGCTTCAAGCTTCAGCTCCGAATTCACCAGTGAAATCGGCTTGATAGGCTTGAACCAAGTATTGAATTGCTGAGTACCGATTACACTTTCAATGATACTGCAACACTCCTTCCAAACTATATTTAAATTAGCTTCCCCCATTTCTTCCTTGCTACATTTCGGCACGGATCCCGTCCGTGATTTATAATCTATGCTTTTACAGTTAAAAAAGCATCAGAACAAAGGGCTGTCCCCTTCTTCTGACGCTCTACAAAATTACCTGAAAAATAATTAATAAAAAACTGTTGCCGCTATTGGATTTGAAATTTATTTTACTCCATTAAAACTTATCAACAGCCTACTGTTTATAAATTATATTTCATTGATTATAAATAAGTTACATGTTAATAACGGCTTTCAAGATGCATCAATCGCACGCATCTGTTTATAATTATTCAAATTTAAAAATCACTCTTTCAACAGTTCTCAGTTGCTCAATACCAGCCCAATACATCGTTTCAGGGACCTTAAGTTTTTATAGCAACCTGATACGTATATATTTTTTAGGATTTTCCTCTATTTTCTTAACAAGACTGTCAATGCTGCCCAAGACTTCTTCAAGCGACTCATACAAAGAACTGTCTTTTGTAAGTTTTCCGAAAGTACCGTCAGGAGAATTGAGATTATCCGTAAGGGTCTTCAGAGAATTGATGAGCCCTGCAATCTCAGCCTCCCCTATCTGATCTGCGGCAGCCTTCACCCCTGTCATTGCCGTATCAGCCTTTTCCATTACGGAATTGAGGCGTTCAGATATGGATTTGAGGTTCATAACAAGTTCGTCCAAATCCCCGGACTTGTCTGCCAGCGCTCCTGTAAGCCGCTCGGTATTTGCCAATGTTCTCTCGACATGTCCCATAGCTGACTTCACTGTATGTTCATCGACCCCTCCAAGTACTCTGTCAATGGCACCGCTTGCAGCACTCAAGCTGTCCAATGCGGCAGATGCCTTGACAATGAGCGGTCCGATAAGGTTGGTAAGTGAACTTACCATATCAGGGGCATAGGAAGGAGCCAGTTCAGTACCGTTTCCGGCAATCTCGGATGATGTACCCAAGTCCAGCCTGATTCCTTTTCCGCCCATAAGGTCCACACTGTAGATTGTCATCTTGGTATCTACAGGGATAGCTATCTTCTTGGTCACGGAGCATGTAACATCGAACATCTCCGTCTCCGGATTATACTTGACCACAGTCACTGTGCCCGCTTTATATCCCTTCACATATACAGGATTGGAAGGAACAAGGCCCTCGATATTGGCATAATGCGAACATATTTCTATCTCCCTGCCGAAAATATCCTCCCCTCTGAGATAGTTTATCGCAAAAAATGCTGCCGTGAGGACTGAGATTACAAATATTCCGATTCGTGTTTCTCTACTGATTGTCATACTGATTTCACTTCAAGATTGTTACTGTTCCATCCTTTACCGCCACAACAAACGAGCCAGGGTAGAGTTTCCTTATTTTCGCGAACTGTGTTCTTGCCCCGTCCGGGGTATCGGATACACCTATTATATATTTATATATATTACCCGACTTGACCATGGTGACTTTGTAGCCTTTGAAAAACGGGTCGTCGTCTTTCATGAGTTTTCCGGAAGCAAGGACCTGAGTCCCGTAAACGGCTTTCACCTGACTTGCATTGACAGCAGCATGAGTGTTTTTCCCGGCAGTTTCGGCGGCAGCAGGCTTGGCGGAAGCAGGCGCAGCGCCAACTTTGACATTGACACTGCTGTCATATCTTTTTTTGAACACGCTGAAAGCGACATAGATGTCCTGGGCGATTTTCTCGCGTCCGCTTTCGGTCCGCATGGATGCAAGGTCAGTCGCATTGGACATGAAGCCGATTTCTATCAATGCAGCAGGCATTGCAGTCTTCCAGAGGACAAAAAACGGGTCCTGCCATATTCCGCGGCTGGTCCGCATCGGTCCCGCAGACATGGCTTTCTCCACATCCTCAGCGAAACGCAGACTCTGTTCCAAATGGGCATTCTGCATGAGATTGAAGAAAATGAATGACTCCGGGTCAGACGGATCGAAGCCCTGATATTTGGTCGTATAGTCATCCTCCATCATGATTACGGAGTTCTCACGCTTGCAAACGTCCATATTATAGGCAAACAAATCCCTGTTCTTGTTGGATGACTGGCCTAGGACATGGATTGAATAACCGTTTGCTGCAGAAGAAGATGCGGTGTTCACATGAATGGAAATGAACAAATCCGCATTGTTCTTGTTGGCCACATCGGCTCGTCCCGCAAGAGTGATGAACGTGTCAGTGGAGCGTGTCATGACCACCTTCACATCCGGGAAGCCTGCCTTAATCTTATCGGAAAGACGTTTTGCGACATCCAGCGCAATTTTGCTCTCGTAAGTTTTCTTGTCCTTGCTGACGCAACCGGGATCAGTACCGCCATGGCCGGCATCAATGCAGACTGTCCTGAGCCCCAGGCGCCCGTCCTGGGCCGCATTGAGGGAAATATTCCCTGCCAATGACAGCATTAATGCGGCTACAGCCATCAGCAGGATCTTATGTGTTTGCTTATTTTTCAAAATGGTCTTATATTTGTATTTTGCAAAAATAAGAAAATTTGTCGAAAAACGGATTCATATACCCTTAGTTCGGCTATTTGGAATATAATTGGAGACTCTTAGACATAGAATATATACGTTGATACCTTCGGATAACAGTCATAAACATATACGCAGCAAGGTCTGGCTCTGGGCCGGACTCATTGCCTTGTTCATTTCTGCGACCTTACCTGGCGTCTCGCAAGACGGCAAGGGACGTCGCCGTCCACCTAAAAGGACATTCAGCCAGGCAGTCGCCTACAATAAAGACAGCGTACCGCCGATAACCGACTCAATGAGAGCGGTGCTGGATTCGATTCATATAGCAGATTCCCTCTTCAGCATAGATTCTGCAGCGATGATGAAGAAGAGTTCGCTGGAAAGACCGGCTTTCTCCACGGCGAAGGACTCAGTAGTGGAAGTATTCTCAGATGGCCAGAGGAAGGTATTTTACTATGGGGACGTAACCGTGAAGTACGGCAACATGGAACTTTCCGCAGACTACATGGAATATGACATGAAGACTGGAACCATCTATGCCAGGGGAACACTTGACACGTTGACGGGGGAAGTAAAAGGCCAGCCTAAGATGAAAGAAGGCGGCTCCGAGTACTCCATGGAAGAGGTGAGATACAACTTCAATTCCCGCAAGGCCCGGATTACCAACATGATAACCCAGCAGGAAGACGGTTTGCTGCACGGAAAGAACATCAAGATGCTGCCTGACAGATCCATCAACATTACAAAAGGCCAATATACTGTCTGCGACCTCGAGCATCCACACTATTACCTGCATCTTACTGCTGCCAAGGTCATTACGAAGCCGTCACAGAAAACGGTGTTCGGGCCTGCATACCCTGTCATTGAGGATGTCCCCCTGCCAATCGGACTGCCATTCGGATTCATTCCTAAGCGTCCGGACCGCGCGACTGGACTTCTCATGCCGACCTTCGGAGAGGAGAACTCACGAGGTTTCTATCTGAGAGATCTGGGAATGTACTTCGTCTTCGGAAAGTATCTGGACCTGTCAATAACAGGAGACATCTATACTCTCGGTTCATGGGCCATCGACGTAAATTCCAGATATAAAGTCAATTACAAGTTCAACGGAAACTTCTCCCTGAACATATCCAATGACCAGACAGGAGAAAGGGGATGCACCGATTTCTTCCAGACAAGAAACTTCGGTCTCAAATGGTCACATACACAGGACTCCAAAGCTCATCCCGGAACCACATTCAGTGCGTCGGTGAACTTTTCCAGCCCTTCCAACAACAGATACAACTCCACATCCATAACGGAGGCTCTGCAGAACCAGGCATCATCATCCATTTCATACTCTAAGAACTGGAACGGCAAGTTCAACCTTTCCGTCAATGCCCTGCATAACCAGAATTCACGGGACAGTTCATATACATTCACGTTGCCGAACCTGACATTCTCCGTAACCCGATTCTACCCTTTCAAGAGGAAGAACAGAATCGGAAAAGAGAGATTCTACGAGAAGTTCTCCCTCGGTTACAATACCACCTTACAGAACAAAATCAGCTTCAAGTCCTCGGAATTCATGAAAGACGGCTTCATGGACAAGTTCCAGAATGGTATGACACACAACTTCCAGATCGGTCTTCCGAACTTCACATTGGCAAAGTACCTGAACTTCACGCCGAGCGTAAGTTACGGACAGAACTGGTTCTTCCGCAAGACCGACTACGAATTCAATCCTGAAACCAACAGGGTGGAAGCCCACGACGCAGGACAGTTCAGCGCATTCGGAATCAGCCAGAACTACTCCGGAAGCCTATCCATGAGTACCAGACTGTATGGTATGTTCAATTTCGGAAAGGCGCACAAGATACAGGCTATCAGACATGTGGTGTCACCATCATTGTCCTTCTCATTCTCCCCGGAGAAGGGAACCTATGCAAACGGTTACAGGACAATGGTATATAAGGACACACTCGGTGTAGAAAAGACATACGACTACAACATCTACAGCGGACAGCTCTACTCCCCTCCAGGAAAGGGCAAATCCGCAACGATGAGTCTGTCTATCGGAAACAACTTGGAGGCCAAAGTCCGTGACCTGCGTGATACTACAGGAGCCGGAGTCAAGAAAGTCAAGCTGATAGACCAGCTGAACCTCAGCACCGGATACAACTTCCTCGCCGATTCATTGAAAATGAACAACATCGGCATCACGATGTCAACATCCGTATTCGAAAAGGTCGGCATCAGCGCCAATGTCAATTTCGATCCTTATGCGATAGACGACCGCGGTCGCAAAATCAATAAGTTCAATGTCCAGACACAAGGATGGAACAAGCCTCTGAGACTTACCAATGCCAGTGCGTCATTGTCTTACTCGTTGTCTGGAAAAGGCGCCATAAACGGCAACGATGGATCCAAAACAGGAAACAACATGGGTGGAGGCGGAGGAGAGAACATCTCCAGCGCAGACTATTACAGAAGAATATATTATCATCCTATAACCGGTGAATATATACCTGGAGGATGGCTATATTACACAAATCCTAATGTCCCGTGGTCTGTAAATATAAACTACTCATTCTCGTACAGCAAGTCATATCAATATACGAATGGGCAGCTCATCACGAACAACAGATTTACCCAGACGCTGGGATTGTCAGGAAATGTCAAGCTTACGCCTAAGATGTCTCTCAATGCTACAACAGGTTTCGACCTTATGGCCATGAAGATGACTACCACGCAGTTGAGTGCCACCTACGACCTCCACTGCTTCAACATCTCCGTTTCTTGGGTGCCTACAGGAACATGGCAGTCCTGGAGTTTCAGAATCGCCGCCAATGCGGCTGCACTTGCTGACCTTCTCAAATTCAAGAAGAGCACAAGCTACTGGGACAGATATTGAGTTATCTGATTGGAACAGTACTAAAATCGCCCGGCTACAAAATCAGTAGCCGGGCGATTTGTTATAGTGATTGCAAATTACTAGTAGTCGTAACTCTTGGCATCCTTAGGTGAAACCTTGTTCATGTTGTCAAGAAGTTCATCATTAGTCTGGTACTGGTCCATAATCTGAATCATGAAGTTCATGGCCTCGGTAGGATTCATCTCAGCAAGGAGTTTACGCAAAATCCATATGCGCTGTGCCTGTTCAGGGCTGTAGAGAAGATCATCTCTACGGGTGCTCGAAAGAATTACATTGACAGCAGGGAAAATTCTTCTGTTCGCAAGTGTCCTGTCAAGCTGTAGCTCCATATTGCCCGTACCCTTGAATTCCTCGAAGATGACGTCGTCCATCTTGGAACCGGTATCAGTCAATGCAGTTGCGAGAATTGTCAATGATCCTCCGCCCTCAATATTGCGGGCCGCTCCAAAGAATCTCTTAGGCTTTTGGAGGGCATTTGCATCCACACCACCGGTGAGAACCTTTCCTGATGCAGGCTGAACAGTGTTGTACGCCCTTGCAAGACGTGTAATGGAGTCAAGCAGAATAACGACATCATGACCGCACTCTACAAGTCTGCGTGCCTTCTCAAGTACCATATTGGCAACCTTTACATGTCTTTCGGCAGGCTCGTCAAAGGTGGAAGCAACCACTTCAGCCTTCACACTTCTGCTCATGTCGGTAACCTCCTCAGGACGCTCATCTATAAGGAGAACAATTTCATATACCTCAGGATGGTTATCCGCAATAGCATTGGCAATAGACTTCAGCAGGACTGTCTTACCGGTCTTAGGCTGAGCCACGATTAGTCCGCGCTGGCCCTTTCCGATAGGCGTAAACATATCCACAATCCTGCAGGAAAGGTCGTGATCATGACCATGTCCGAGAAGATTGAATTTCTCATCCGGGAAAAGCGGAGTAAGGAAATCAAACGGAATACGGTCTCTGATGAACTCAGGAGTACGTCCGTTGATGAAGTCAATCTTGACGAGAGGGAAATACTTGTCACCCTCTTTAGGAGGACGGATTTCTCCGGTTACGGTATCGCCGTTCTTGAGGGCGTTATTCTTTATCTGGTTCTGTGATACATAGATATCGTCAGGAGAGTTCAGATAATTGTAGTCAGATGAACGCAGGAAGCCGTATCCGTCAGGCATGATTTCCAATACGCCTGTCGCGCGTACAGTTCCTTCGAATTCAATCTTTGGCTTTGGTGCAGGCCTCTGCTGCTGAGGCTGAGGGTTCTGCTGATTGGCATTGACCTGTGCCTGAGCATTTGCCGGCCTGTTTCCGGCAACTTGATTATTGCCCTGACCATTATTCTGATTGTTATTCTGCGTACCGCCGTTATTGTTGTTCCCCTGCTTGTTCTTCTTGATTTTCGGAGGAAGAGGAGGCAAGACGATAGTGTGTCGGTCAGCATATTTGATTTCCTCTTTCGGCTGCTGAGGCTGTGGTGCAGCTGTCTGTACCTGTGCCGGCTTGACTGAAATTTTCTGTGTATTCTCTTCCTGCTGAGCCTTCACATTTTCGGTCTTCGGCTGGGCCGGGACTTTATTTACCGCAGCAACAGGCTGTCCTGTAGCAACTGCCTGTTTTGGTTTACGGCCACGTTTCTTGGGAGCCGGCTGTTCCTGTGCTACAGCTTCCGGTTTTTCCGGTACCAATACAGACTTATCATCTTCTATACTGAACAGATCAGGCTGTTTGTCGGCTCCTTCAGCTTTAACTGGAGCCTTTTTATCATTGACCTTCACCGGCCTCTCGACGGTTTTAGCATTTTTTGCCGGCTTTTTCTGATTTCCGGCTTCGTCAGACTGGCCCGCTTCATTTTTACGAGGACGTCCTCTTTTTCTTTTCGGCGGTTCCGGATCCGGAATCTTTGAAGCAATCTTGGCTTCTTCATCCAGAATTGACATACTCAAATCACTGAGGTCCATCTCATTGGCCTTTTTGATATGGAGTTCTTCACCCAATGACCTAAGCTGTTCTTCTGACATCTTAGTCAACTCTAACAGAGTGTGTGTCATATATGTATAAATGTGTTTTTGTACTGTGCGAGTACAGTGATAACTATTCTGGTTTGTACCCCAAAATCAAAATACCATGATGCAATTAATCAAAACTTGTATTTGACAGGGTAACTTGAAATAAAACGGGAAACGGATGTTTCCGCTGTTGATTTTGCAAATATAAACAGAAAAGTTAAAAAAACAATGATTTGATGGTTAGAATCAAGAATTTAACGCGTATATTTACAATATAAACATATAACCGAAGAATAATGGAGTCCACATATAAAATATTGATGATGATCTCAGCAGTAGTTCTGATACTGCTGTCAGTCATTTTAGCCACCAACAAACTTCCCAAAACGCCAAGATTCAGAAAAGTCAGAATGACTCAAGTTCTCTTGATCATTGCATTTTCGTCACTTGGTATCATGAACATATTATGTTTCATAAAAGGATATCATCCTGAGATTGAGTCTTTCATAACATTGATAATATCATTATACCAGGCCTTTTTACTTTCATCCACAATGACAGTTCTGATTCGGCCGGACTACATCAGATGGAAATATCTGCTCACTAATCTTGCTGTAATCACGGCAATAGTAGCCTCAATGGTCATTTTATACTTTTTCTTTCCGAAATATTACCAGTGGGCATTCTGGATATTCGCAGCGATATATTTCGAGCAGATGGTATTATATTCGACAACTTTTCTTTTTGCCTATCATGCTACAGTACGTGATGCCGATTCATATTATGCTGACAATAATGATATGAGACTGAGGAGGATACGAATATGCTTCGACCTAATGCTGGTTGTCGGCATCTCAGCATTCATAACCATATTCACAGACATCATAGGTTATTTGATATTTGTGCCATGCTATATAGTCTGCTATTCGACCGTAACAGGTTTGTTCGTGCATTATATCAGGAAGACAGCCTATATACTGCCTGCTAGTGAGCAGACAAAGATTACAAAAGAGCAAGAAACCATGAATCCACCGCAACCATCATATTATCTTCCTTCATCTGTCAGCATTGAGGCACTCCGTCACGAGATTTCGGCTTGGACTGAAAACAAGTTGTATCTCCGCAAGGATATTCCATATAGCACTATCATTCAGGAGCTTAATACAGACATTCCAACTCTCAGATGGTTTATGAAAAAGGAGTTCGGCATGGATTTCAGGTCATGGAGAAACCAACTGAGGCTTAAAGAGGCCTGCAATATATTGGAGAAACATCCGGAAATGAACATTGACGAGGTCAGAGAGATTGTAGGCTACAATGACGCCAGCAATTTTTCTAAAGATTTCAAGAGACTCACCGGTCTGAGAATTTCAGAGTACAAAAAAGCAGCCGCCACGGAGTAACTTGACGTCATCTCCATAACGGCTGCAACAACCTCTTCAAGGCATCAATATTCTCTCGGGCCGAATATGTCAGAACCGATTCTGACCATTGTGGCGCCACATTCTATCGCAATCTTGTAATCCTCGGACATCCCGATGGAAAGTTCCTTGAATTCCGACAGTTCCGGACGCAGGGAATTGATTTTATTTTTCAATGCTGCGATACGCATAAAGTCAGCTCTCACCACAGCATCATCATCCGTATTGGTTGCCATCCCCATCAGGCCGCAGAATGAAACATGCGGATACATTGATACTGAATCCAATATTGACAATATCTCTTCTTCTGTAAGTCCGTGTTTCGTCTCCTCTGCTCCGAGATGGAGTTCAAGCAGGACCCGGACCGTCTTCCCGGCAGACGCACACCACTTTTCGATATCTTCCAGCAAATGTATGGAATCCACTGACTGGATCATGTGGGCATATGGAAGAACGAGTTTAAGTTTGTTGGTCTGGAGATGTCCAATGAAGTGCCATTCTATATCATTCGGGAGCACCTTGCATTTGGACGCAAACTCCTGTGGCCTGTTCTCGCCGAATAAACGCTGACCGGCATTGTACGCCTCCATAATACATTCGGCAGGATGGAACTTGGAAACTGCCACAAGTCTTACTCCCTGTGGCAGTTCGCTATTGATTTCTCTTATCTTTGATGTTATCGACATGACAACTGATTTTATCGTCTTGCCTTATTTTCCTGTTCCTTCATCATCTGACGCTGCATCTTCTGGGCTTCTTCCAGACGCTGCTGCCATTTGCTCTTCGGCATTGGCTTTCCTTCTGAAGCTTTGAGTTTTGCAAGCACGTCCTCAGGACGGACAAAGAACTTCTTGATTATCCAGGTCTCAAGCATAGTGATAAGGTTCGAGAGGAGATAATAATAAGTAAGTCCGGCTGACAGACTGTTACAGATGAAGAACATCATGATAGGCATCATCCATACACTCATGAAGCGCATAGAAGCCATATTAGGGTCGTTTCCTGACATCTGGCTCTGTGTAGTGATCTTCGAGTAGAAGAACATTGACACCGCCATAAGGAGTGCGAACAATGAAATATGGTCGCCGAGGAGTGGAATCCTTGTACCGAAGTCGAGCAAAGGAATCGTATCGTATGCACTGAGGTCATCAGCCCAAAGGAACGACTGCTGTCTCAACTCGATGGATGCCGGGAAGAAGCGGAACATTGCCCAGAGAATAGGAAGCTGGAGCAACATCGGGAGACATCCTCCCATCGGATTTACGCCGGCACGTTTGTACAACTCCATTGTAGCCTGCTGTTTCTTCAATGCGTCTTCCTGTTTAGGGAATTTGGCATTGATCTTATCCATTTCAGGCTTGAGGGCCTGCATCTTGGCGGATGAAGAATAAGACTTGTATGCAAACGGAAGGACTACTATCTTGATGAACAATGTCATAAGAAGGATGATGATTCCGAAGTTCGAGATGAACTTGTGGAGGAAGTCAAAGAGCGGGATGATTATCCATTTGGTGAACCAACCGACCATCCAGCCTCCCAGAGGGATGATCTTTTCATATTTTCTGCCGTATGACTTGAGAGTCTTGTAATGGTTAGGACCGAAATAGAACTCATTGCCTATCACTACATTATCAGCGATGCGGAAATCTCCGCGCATCTTTGCGGAACATGTCATCAGGTTATGTGAAGCGTCATCTTCCTGAACGAAATTGATGGCAAGTTCTCCGGACGCGAACTGATTAACCGGTCTCATGATGGCGGAGAAGAACTGCTGCTGGAATGCAAACCACTCCATCCTGTTCTCAATCCTCTTGTCGGCATTTCTTCCGCGGCCTATTTCTTCAGGCTTCTTGTCGCCGCCGAAGTAATAGTCAACTTTGGAATACTGGACTTCGTTCTTATAGCCTTTCTCCATACGAGGGATAGTCACATCCCAGTCGAAATCATAGTATGAGACATTTCTCGGAATCACTCCGTTCATGCCTACGAATGACATCTCGTTGCTTACGACGAATGTTCCTTCTTTCAACGTATATTTCTGCTGGATGTAGCCACCTTTCGCAAATGGAAGGCGCATAACTATAGATGAGTCAGTCTTCTCAGCCAACTGGAAATTGAAATCCTTGGTATTGATGATTTCACCAGCATAGATTTCAACGCCCATCTCACTGTCTCCCGGACGGAAAAGATAGAGATCAGTAGAATCGTAATTCCTGTAATTCTTTACCTTTACGGAATATGGCTGAGCACCTCTGGTCGTGAATTCCACTGCAATCTTGTCATTCTCGAGCTTATAGAAAGAAGCCTCCTCAGAGTGTGATTTTTCGAGAAGTGAATCTTTGTAGATAGGAGCCGGACTATAATCATCTACAGGCTTGACCCCGTTTGCCAATGTATCAGCTACCGGCAATCTTCCGGCGATGCTGTCCGCCCTGTATTGGGCCAGACGCTCCGCCCTTGCAATTGAATCAACCTGAGCCTGATACTCGGCCTGCTTTTCATACTCCTTTGACTGATACCATGTGAATCCGAAAAGAATCACACCTATCAGAACAAAGCCGATAATCGTATTTTTGTTCATCTGTCTTTTTCATTAGTTTGCCATACCCTCCGACATTCGGGGGATATGGCAAGTACATAAATGTCGTTATGAGTTACTTATTTTCTGTTTCTTCAAGTGAATGAATCTGAGACTCGAGGTCCTTGAGTTCTTTCTTCACGTCCTCGATTCTGGCCTGCATCTGCTCGATGAGCGGCCGGGAGTTCTTCGACATTGCAAAGAATCCGATATTGTTCTCATATGTATCGAGATCCTGCTGAAGTTTGTTGTACTTCTGAATCAGGCGGTCCTTCTCTGACTTGCCTGAATTCTGTCGTCCGCCACCCTTTCCAGAGCGAGGTGCATCATGGAATTTCGCAGACATCGCATCATTGTATGCCTTTGTAATCTTGTCCTTTTCCTTGAAAGGCACAAAACCGATTTCCTGCCATCTTGCAGCAAATTTCTCACGAGCTTCCGCAAGAGAGGTCTCTACGTCAGGAACAAAGGCATTGATTTCCTCTATGAGAGCCTTCTTCGCCCTGAGGTTTGCGCCATAGTTATTCTCTGATGTCGCATGCTTGTCTCTTTCTGTAAAGAACTCGTCACATGCTGCACGGAATCTCTTCCAAAGCTGCTCTGATTTCTTTCTCGGAACCGCACCGATTTCTTTCCATCTGTTCTGGAGACTGATGAACTGGTCTGTAGCCTTCTTCCATTCAGTACTGGTCTTAAGTGCCTCTGCCTCAAGGATAATGGCCATCTTCTTGTCAAGATTCTCGTTCATGTTGTCCTTAAACTGGACATAGAAGTCGCGCTTTCTGCCGAAGAATTTGTCACATGCCGCTCTGAATCTGTCATAAATCTTCTGATTCTCCTTCTTGGATGCAAAACCTATGGTCTTCCACTCCTTCTGGATTTCCTCGATCTCCTTGGAAAGTGCATTCCACTCGTTGGAAGATTTGATGTCCTCCTTGTCAGCTATAGCCTCTACTTTCTCGCAAAGAGCCGTCTTGGCTACAAGGTTCTCGGCCTGTTTGGTCTTCTGCTCCTCGAAATATGCCTGATATTTCTTATTGATGACGGCGGTCGCTGCCTTGAATCTGTCCCAGATCTGCTCTCTGAACTCCTTTGCAACAGGGCCGAACTCTTTCCACTGCTCGTGAAGTTTCTGAAGTTCTTTGAAAGCATCCACAACATTCTCATTCTCGGAAAGTTTCTCAGCCGCCTGACAGAATTCCTCTTTAGCCTCAAGATTCTTCTTAAAGTCAAGGTCCCTCAGATCTCTGTTTATCTGGACTTTATCATAGAACTGCTCGACATAGAACTGATACGTATCATTCAGATTCCTGAAGTTCTGTGCCGGAACTGGTCCGATGGCGCGCCATCTTGCCTGAAGGTCCCTGAATGCGGGGAATGCGGCCCCGAGATCATCCTGCTTCTCGACAAGCGCCTTAAGTTCGTCAATGACAGCCTGTTTCTTGGCAAGGTTGTCTTCCCTTTCAGCCTCTACCTTCTTATTGTATTCTGCACGCTCTTTCTTATATTTCATGTATATAGCCTTGAATCCGTTTTCAAGTGCAGCGAAAGGATTCAATGTCTCTTTTTCATTCTCAGATTCAGACTCCGGCTTGACATTCTCTTCTGTTGCATCTTCAGAAGCGTTTTCTTCAGAAACTTCCAGACCGGCAGATGCCTTTTCCTTAGAAAGTTTCTTGTAAAAAGCAGCCTTGATCGCCTCTGCTTCCTTAGATTTCGCCATACGGTCATCACTTCCTGCCAATTTCTCGAAAAGCTGGGAAAGTTCTGCCAAAGTCATGTCAGAATAGTCTGCAACCTGTTCATTTTCGATTTCCTGCTCAGACGCAACATTCTCGACCTTGTTTTCCGTAGCCTCGGTCATGGCATTTTCAAGTACATCTGGTGTCGTTTCTGCACCAGGTTTCAATTCTTCACTCATAACTGATAAGTGTTACTGTTAAAACAAAAAATATAAGAAGATTCCTGTAGCATTTACTGCACTGGCATCCTCAAAGAACTATTTGAGTTTTTCAAAAAGGTTCGTTTGGCAAATATATGAATTTTAATCCATAATTAGCGAACAATCACGCAGAAATCTCATGTCAAGGACATGCAAAATAATGTTCTTTGCGAGTTAATGACAATGAAAAGTGACAAAGAGAACAGCCGGCAACGGGACCGACGTGCAAAAGATAAGCCCAGCATCACTGCCGGGCTTATCTCTGTCATCTGTAGAGTGTTATTTTTCTAAAATAGCCGGTCTAAATAATTTAAAACAAACTCACCGACTAACTTGGTCTAATTATTGCTGGTTATAGCCTTTGGGCTAACGATTTAAAAAAATCTCCTTTAACGTTTTATCAAAACACTGCAAATTTACATCTATTTATTAAATCTGCAAACGTTTTAGATACTTTTTGTTGTAAAATAGCACCTATTTACCATTTTTTTTATCCAAAAGATAAGGTCTGAGTTTTTTAGTCCTCTCCAAAGCCTGCTGCATCTGCCAATCCTGAATCATACGCGGATTGCCGCTCAGAAGGACATCAGGCACTTTCCAGCCATTGAATTCAGCCGGACGGGTATAAACTGGAGGTGACACGAGTCCATCCTGGAAACTGTCGCTCAGAGCCGAGGTCTCATCAGTAAGAACACCAGGTATAAGACGGACAATGGAATCCGCAAGAAGAGCCGCAGGAACCTCGCCCCCGCTCACCACATAGTCTCCGACAGAGATTTCCCTTGTGATGAGATGTTCCCGGATACGCTCGTCAATGCCTTTGTAATGACCGCAAAGAATCATGATATTTCCCTTGAGTGACAACTCGTTGGAAATCCCCTGGGTCAGTTGCTCTCCGTCCGGAGACATATATATTATCTCATCATAGTCCCGCTCCGCCTTCAGTTCATTGATCATATTGAAAACAGGCTCCACCATCATGACCATTCCGGCATCCCCGCCATAGCAGTAGTCATCCACGGTATTTCTGGAACCGATTCCGTATTTTCTGATATTATGGACATTGATTTCCACAAGTCCCTTCTTTATCGCGCGTCCCACAATCGAGTGTCCCAGAGGACTCTCCAGCAGTTCCGGCACCACAGTAAGAATATCTATTCGCATTGAGTTACATTATTTAAATCATGCAAATTTAATCATTTCTCACGACATTCCCCTGCTTTGGCATTGACAGAAAAGACAAAAGACGCCTCCTGCGACATTCAGGCGACGCCTTTTCAATATTCAGAGTCCGCAGAATCAGAATTTGACGGAAGCCTCGGTAGATCCGACCTTTATTACGGCATCAGCAGAGAATACAAATGATTTGCCGAAAGAAACGTCTCCGAAATCAGGATCCTCTGTCGCTTTATAATAATTGACAGTCTCCCCTATTTTCACACCGACCCAGAAAGGAGTTCCGTAATCACTTGTAACATTGATACAAAGCGTTGTACCGGCAGGGACGTCGAATCCATCCGAGGTAATCCTTTGGTAATAAGGATTTGTCTGGGAGAAGACGCTATACTCATCAGCATCGTAAATCGCTGATATATGAGCAGTTGTCCCAGGGTCAGCATCAGCATAGGTTGCTGCCAATGTCACATCGCAGGCAGGCATGACAAATGAGCCGTTGGTATTGTCGAGCGTGCACTGGACATCACTGCCGTCAGAACAGGTAGCCCTGACTCCAGACAAAGTCTTTCCTGAAGGGACATATACTTGGAAAGTTACAGTCTCACCTTCAGCATAATACTTGCCTCCGTCCAACACGAATGAGGTCCCGTCTGCCAAGACTGAATAGCACTTCACGGTTTCAGCTGTAATCTCGAACGGACCGTCGTTTTCCGGGAGAATGATCTCCGCATAGTATTGGTATCTGTCAAGTCCTCCGCCATAAATGACGAAATCATAACCTGTATCAGAGCCTGAGACATAGGCTTTTGAAGGCTTGAAACCATCCTCGGCATTGGCAAAAAGATAGACAGCCTCACCAGGGATTCCATTCGAAGCAGGTACACCATAGTAGATGTCATTCGCATCATATAGTTCGGCAGAGGAAATATGGTTTCCGCCTTTGTATGAAACTTCAGGTTTCTTCTTGAAATTCAGCGAAATTTCGACATCGGAAGCCGGCATCGTGAAAAGTACCGCATTGCGCGCAATACATTGAAGTTCAAGCCCGTCAATGTTAGAAGTCACATTGTCAAGATAATATCCGTCAATGGTATAGAACTGAGCACCAACCTGCTCTCCATCAATTGATTCCTCAGGGAGCACATTCGGCTGCCAGCCTTCAGGAATATCGGTATTGATATACTCTGTATTGAGCCATTTGATACCGTAACGGGCATGTTGGCTACCCTTCACGCGCAGAGTCACATCTCCTGTAACATTTTGATAATCAGGACGTATAGACACATTATACACCCAGTCGAGAGATTCTGTCCTTTCGAAGCTGCAACCATTGACAGAATTCACATCCTGCCATTCGCCTTCGCCTACCTTAAATTCCACCTTTTCTATTGTATATGCATCAGGAGTACGCAAATAGCAGTCGAAATATTTATATTTCTGCTCCTGACTGACGCCATAAAGGACAATGCCGTCATTGTTTTCTTCCAGACGCATTGTATATCCGTCAGGAGTGAGCTGCTGCTGGCCAGCATAGGCGACTACAATTCCGAAAGACTTGTCAGGGACAGCCACTTTCATTGACAATGACTGGACATATTCTTCCGAAGTTTCAGGGAACTTCGGCATATATACGGTATCACCGACATGAACATGGATATGCTCCATGAGACCTGCATAAAAACCTGACATGAGAGTCTCACCAGGAATCAGTTCCAATGTCAGAGAGTCACCTGTTTCATAGGACTGTCCGGCTTCAGCACCTTTTACGGAGTCGATAAAATCCGGTGTAAGATTCAATACTTCATTGACCTGAACCTTTTCAGGTTCAACTGTTCCCGGCACGTTACTTTTTTCGCATGCCAGAAGCGAGGCTAGAATAATAATGCCCGCAAGAAATAGATTGCGTCTCATAGTACAAAATTATATCTGTTTATAATACCGCTAAGTTTCCGCCTTAAGCAGTTCGCTCTGTGACAAATATAATCTTATGTGCATTTTGCAGGATTGCAAATCCAGAAAATATAGTTTTCAATATCGTAAAACACTTATAATAAACGCATTACAGCTATGCATTTTTATCATGCAGGCTACGATATTCTGACGGAGTCATGCTGAATTTCTTCTGGAATGCCCTCCAGAAAGAGGAATAAGATCCAAATCCGGAGTCACGGGCGACATCGTCCAGAGACATCGGCTCACCATCTCCGGAGTCATCAGAAAGAAGTTCAAGTGAGCATTTCAGCCTGATATCAGTGATATAATTCGACACCGTAGTTCCCGCACCTTCTCTCACAGCGTCTGCCACATATTTTTCATTGGTTCCCATCATCTTGGCCAAAACAGTACGATTGAAAGCCGTATTTGTAAATGGCTTTTCTTCCTCCATCAGACGGGATATCTTTCTATACATCTGCATCTCCCGACTCAATTCTTCTTCAGGGATCATCTGGAGCGCTTTAGCCGAAGACCCCACATTACGGAGATTGGAGTTAATCTGCTCATACAGAGACTGATTCTTCTTGCGAAGTCTATTATAATAGACCACAAAGACAATTACGACCAACAGCAACAGGGCACAGCACAACACTGAAAACAAAAGCACAACCTGCTGACGTTTCTTCTGCGCCGCCATCCTGTCCACTTCATATATAGTCTGCAGTTCACTCAATTCACTTGCAAAACGGGAAGCATCCAAAGAATCTTTCGCCGCTTCCACCAGAGCCTGATTTTCATAAGCCTCACGCCACCGCCCCATATCCGCCAGAATCGATTTTTTCAATGTCAATGCATCTATATAATAAGGTGCCAAACCTGATGTCCTGAAAGCATTGACCGACATATCCGCATATTTCAATGCCAGATTATAATCCCCCAACCTGTCATAGTACATCGCTGAAGTCTCATTGAAGACCTCACTGTCCAGTCCGATTTCGGGATACATACATTCAGATGCAGAATAAAGATGTTCCCCTGCCAATGTCAAGTCATTCATTGCCAGATAGTTCCTTGTAGCATAACATTCTATGTGAAGTTTCATGCTCATGCAGTTGATGCCCATCTGAAAATCCGGATCGGCAGATGCAATGAATTTATCCAGCCTGTCAGACGCAACCTTGCATGTTTTCAATGACTCAGAGTACCTTCCTATAGAACACTGGCTGCTCAACAACTCCAACAGAGATTTGATATAGTCCAAAGGCGGAAAATCATTTATGTCAGCCCCCATAATCGCCGTGCTCTTCTCCAGAGCATTTGCCGCTGCTCCAAACCTACTGACAGCCTGATAGATAAGTCCTATCGAATAATATGCATACGCCTGTCTGTATCTATCATTTTTTCCCTTTGCAGCGGACAACATTTCTCTGGCTGTAGCAAGTGCAGTCTGAGTATGCCCTTCATCCACATGCCTTTTAATTACAAGGTATTCGACATTGGATAATCTGCGGTCTTTCATTGACCCCATCCTGGCCTTTACAGACTCGGCATATTCACAGAATTTTGTCATCGGCTCATAGGCCGCATAATACTCCAGGCGCAGCAACATTATTTCGGCCGCCATATCTGCATCGCGCACTTTTGACGCGGTTTCCTCAGCCATGTCCAGATACGTCAATTCGCGATGATTGTCCCTGAAAATGCGGGCCAATTTGAGATAGGTCAATGCTACATCTTCCTGATTGGAAACGCCGTTAATCGAGGCCAATAGTTCTTTCTCCCGGCTCCACACTTCTGGACCGAATGCGGAATCAGGCTTTTCCGCTCCCGCATCGATAGTTTGCATCAGCCCTACTATCAGCACAATGCAAATGAATATATATCTTCTGAACCTCATAGGCATGGTCAATGTTCTTGTCACGGCAAAGATAGCATTTTTCCATGACTAGCATTGACCGGACCGGTGTTAATGAACAAGAACGCAGAGACACAGAAGAAGTCGTCAGGAAAGTAAGTCAGCCAGGAACTCCGAACTTTGGGAAACTTTAATTATCTTTGCAGTTTTGAAATATAGACGATTATGGCAGACAGTAATTTCATAGACTACGTAAAGATATATTGTGCTTCAGGACATGGCGGACCGGGTTCAGTGCACCTTCACAGGGCCAAGTATGTGCCGAAGGGCGGACCTGACGGAGGAGACGGAGGACGCGGAGGTCACATAATACTTAAGGCAAATCCCCAGTTCTGGACACTTATCCACTTGAAATACAAGAAGTTCATCAAGGCTGAAAACGGAGAGCACGGCGGAGCCGCATTCTGCAAGGGGAAACAGGGAAAGGACATCACATTGGATGTGCCTGTGGGAACTGTCGTAAAAGACGGAGAGACAGGTGAAGTGCTTTTCGACATGATGGAACCGGGAGAGGAGAAAATCCTCTGCAAGGGCGGACGTGGCGGACTTGGAAACAACAACTTCAAGTCCGCCACCCAGCAGACTCCTAGATATGCCCAGCCTGGAGAAGACGGCCAGGAGGGATGGTTTATCCTGGAATTGAAAGTGCTTGCGGATGTGGGACTTGTAGGTTTCCCTAACGCAGGAAAATCCACGCTTTTGGCAGCTATCACTTCCGCCAAGCCTAAGATTGCAAACTATGCGTTCACCACGCTCGAACCTAACCTCGGCATTGTCAGATACAGAGACGACAAATCATTCGTCATGGCTGACATTCCGGGAATCATAGAAGGCGCACACGAAGGAAAAGGCATCGGACTGAGATTCCTCAGACACATCGAACGCAACTCCGTGCTGCTCTTCATGGTATCGGCAGAAGAGGAAAACATTCAGAAGGGGTATGAAATCCTGCTGAATGAACTCGAAATGTTCAATCCTGAATTGCTGGACAAGGAACGGGTTCTCGCAGTCACAAAATGCGACCTCATCGACGCGAAAGCCGAGAAGAAAATAAAGAAGACACTTCCGGCCGACATCCCGACCGTATTCATTTCCTCAGTAAGCGGAGAGAATCTCAACGAGCTCAAAGACGAACTCTGGAAGGCACTTAATGCAGAAGTATAAACAGCGAAGACGTTAACCTATGCACTTTTGGGACATACTTCACAGATGGGACCAGATCCTGACCCTGTTCGTAAACAGTTTTCACATTCCGGCAACTGATCAGTTCATGATGTTCATGTCTGACAGGGTCGTATGGTTTCCTCTGTATCTTC
Source organism: Bacteroides sp. CAG:770 (assembly GCA_000435075.1). Classification (GTDB taxonomy): domain Bacteria; phylum Bacteroidota; class Bacteroidia; order Bacteroidales; family UBA932; genus Cryptobacteroides. The sequence continues at coordinate 40,200 of FR890646.1, forward strand.
TCATAGCATTCTTCCTTGTCAAAAGACTGGGATGGAAAAAGGGACTGATCTCAATTCTGTGCATGGCTCTTACACTTCTCGTATGCGACCAGACATCCAACCTGTTGAAGAACTCCGTGGCCAGGCTGAGACCTTGCTACAGCGGACCGATGCTGCTCGGAGGATTGCACGTTCTGGAATATAGGGGAAACTTCTTCGGATTCTTCTCAGCCCACGCAGCAAATGCATTCGGATTCGCAGTATGCTCTTCCATCCTGTTCAGATACGATACGAAGCATACATATAAAGCATTCATTATCTGGATTTTCACCTGGGCGACAATGCTGTCACTGAGCCGTATTTTCGTAGGCAAACACTACATGGGAGATATCATTGTAGGAGCCATGATAGGCAGCGGTTACGGAGCAATGATTGCCATGACAGCAAGATGGATATTCGCCAGATTCATTGACAAAGTAAAAATCCCGTCACCTGAACGGTAACGGGACTCAAATAATCCATATCCAAGTTTCACAAGATATCTTATTCAGATTCCTAGAGAATCTGGACAGTTTTCTCCATTCTCATCGCATGTGACCCCTTGATCAGTATCGTAAAGCCTCGCAGCTGATTATCAGCCAGATAAGCGACAAGCGAGTCAGAAGAACCAAACCAGAGAATTCTGGAATCAGCCTTATCTCCTGCTTTAGCCAATGCCTTTTCAAATTCTTTTCCGACCAGAAAAATCTTGTCAATGCTGCTGTCAGTCAAGGGTTTGAGTATCTTCTCATGCTCCTCGGCAGAACTATCCCCAAGTTCGCCCATATCCCCGATCATTACAGCCTTGGCAGGCGCAGACATATTGAAGAAATTCTCCAATGAAACAGACATGCTGGACGGGTTTGCGTTATAAGCATCCACTATCAGCACATTGCGCTCAGTCCTGACCATCTGTGAACGACTGTTGGAAGGGACATACGAAGTCACCTGTGCGACCGCAGCATCTTCATCAATGCCGAAGAACTTGCCGATACAGATTGCAGCAAGGACATTTGCAGCATTGTACGAGCCCACGAGATGAGTTGCAACTACCTTGCCATCAGAAAGTTCAATTCTGAGATACGGATTCTCGGGAGTCGTTTCCAGAAGATGACAGCCATCAGTTTCAAGTCCGTATGGAATGATCGACAAACCGGCACGGTCCTCACACATTGACCTCAGGACGTCATCATCGGCATTGACAAAAACAGCTCGCCCATGTGCATTTACATAATCATACAACTGTCCCTTTGCACGCTGCACGCCTTCGAAACTGCCGAAACCCTGCAGATGAGCGCGACCGACATTGGTAATGATGCCGTAGTCAGGTTCGCAAACCGTCACGAGCTTTGCAATGTCATCCGGATGGCTTGCTCCCATTTCAATGACAGCAAGTTGTGTCTCGGAAGTCATCTTGAGCACAGATAGGGGTACGCCTATATCATTGTTCAGATTGCCCTCAGTCGCTGTGACGTTGAAACCTGCAGAAAGGACGGTGCGGATAAGTTCCTTAGTCGTGGTCTTTCCGTTTGTACCGGTTATTCCGATGACTGTCGGATGTTTATCCTCTCCGAGAACATGCTCGCGATGCCAACGGGCCAAATCCTGAAGTGCCACCAGAGTATCATTGACACTTATCAGCCGGCTCATGCCATTTCCGTCCGGAAAGTCATTGGCCCTGGCACATACAGAGGCATCAGCATTAACGACAGCGTATGCGGCACCTGCCTCAAGAGCCTTGACCGCAAACTCGTTGCCGTCGAAATTTTCACCTTTCAATGCGAAGAAAAGCTCGCCTCCTCTGATTTTGCGGCTGTCAGTCAGAACTGAGCCGCATTTTTTGAAAATATCGTATAAGTCTTTGATTTCCATTATTGTACTCCTGTACTACCAAATCCGCCCTCTCCCCTTTCAGTCTCGTCGAGGACTTCAACTTCTTCCCATTCCACATGCTCGTGCTTTGCCACGACAAGCTGGGCGATACGCTCACCCGGCTCAATCACGAAAGGCGTATCCGACAGATTGACAAGCAATGTCTTAAGTTCTCCGCGATAGTCTGCGTCGATAGTTCCCGGCGAATTCAGAACCGTTATTCCATGTTTCACGGCAAGTCCGCTTCTCGGGCGTGCCTGGCACTCATATCCTTCCGGCAAGGCGATGTAAAGGCCTGTCGGGACCAGCACTCTCTGAAGAGGGGCCAATGTTATAGGTTCCTCAATGTTAGCCCTGACATCCATCCCCGCAGAGAGCGGAGTAGCATAAGTCGGACAAGGATTGGAAGATTTATTGATAATCTTGACTTTCATTGTACAAGTAATTATTTTTCAAGTATTTCCGGCTCGGTCTTGTCATGAGGCAGAACCAGATTAAGGACAACGCCGACGATAGAGGCGAGACCGATTCCTGCCAATGAGAATGATCCGAAGTCAATGACGGCACCACCGATTCCGATGGTAAGAATCAGGGACGAAATGATGAGGTTGCGAGTCGAACCCATATTGATGCGGGACTCTATCATGTTGCTGATGCCGACTGATGCAATAGAACCGAAGAGGAGCAGCATGATACCGCCCAGAACGGCCTGAGGTATTGTCTGAATTACGGCACCGACCTTGCCGATGAGGGCGAGGACCACTGCTGAGACGCCGGCAATACGCAAAACCGAAGGGTCAGTTACTTTTGTCAATGATACCGCACCGGTCACCTCAGAGTAAGTTGTAATAGGGGCACCGCCGAGGAAAGCCGCCAGACAGCAGGAAAGTCCATCTCCCAACAATGTCCTGTGCAGACCAGGATCTTTCACGAAGTCCTTGCCGGCAATGGAACTGATGGCGTACATGTCGCCGACATGTTCAATGATAGGAGCGATCGCTACCGGAGCCATGAACAAGATGGCCTGCCAAGAGAATGACATAGTAGCCAGCTTAGGTATAGCGAACCATGAAGCTTCTGCAACCGGCGTGAAATCCATCGCGTCACGGAAGAAAAGCACAGCCACCACATAACCTGCCAGAGCACCGAATACTACCGGGATCAATTTTACGATTCCTTTGCCCCAGATGGAAGCCACAACCGCAACAGCGAGTGAGACCAATGCCAATATCCAGTTTGTCTTGGCCATATTCACTCCGGAACCTGCCAATGACAGACCGATAAGGATGATGACCGGGCCGATGACGATAGGCGGGAACAACTTCTTTATAAATCCTATTCCGAAGGCCTTGACCAGAAGGCTCATGAGCATATAGACGACGCCTACAGCCACAAGTCCGCAAAACATTCCAGGAAGCCCGTACAATTCGGTAGCCTTGATGATAGGGGCAATGAATGCAAAGCTGCTTCCCAGGTAAATAGGAACTTTTCCGCCTGTTACGGCATGGAAAAGCAAAGTTCCGAGACCTGCCGCAAGAAGTGCTATCGCAGGATCAAGGTGGCACAGAATAGGCACAAGAACTGTTGAGCCGAATGCCACGAACATGAACTGCACACCTACAATGGTGCGCTTGAATGGTGATAAAGTGTGTTCCGCCATGTGATATATAGGTTATGATTATTTCGGGGCTATCTTATAAAGGAAGCCGGCAATTATTGCGAATATCATATTAGGAAGCCAGATTGCCAGCCACGGAGGCATTACGCCCGTATAGACGAACATCTGACTGAAACGCATGAACAGGATATAGGAGAAACTGAGCGCGATGCCGATGGCAAGGTTCCATCCGATTCCGCCTCTCTTCTTCCTGGATGACAATGCCACACCCATGATTGTCAGGATGAATGCGGAAAAAGGAAGAGAGAACCTCTGCTGCTTCTCTATCAATGAATATTTAACGTTAGGATCGCCCCTCAGCTTCTGGACATCGACAAGTTCATTGAGCTGGTCATACGGAAGGTCCTCCACAGTATTTCTCTTTCTGAAGAAGTCATTGATTGTCAAACTGATGACAGTATCAAGCTGCTCTCCACACCTGACCTTGTCCTCCAGTCCCTGTTCATTGTATTCACGGATAAAATACTTCTTGAGTTTCCATCCTGAGAAAGTGGAATCCCAGACTGCACGCTCAGCAGAAACCTTTGAAACGAGCTGGTTGTCTTTTATGGACTCCAAGGTGAACTTGTATGCGGTATTGTTATACTTGCTGAACTGTTCCACATAGACGAACTCGCCGGGAGCTATCTGATAATGGATATTCCTTTCGGACGCCACTGCCTTTTTCTTGGTGTATTTCGCCTCGAATTCATGCCGTACGGCATTGGACCGGGGTATGACGAACAGGTTCATGCCCAGTGAGAGCAAAGCGATTACGGTTGCGGAGAAGATATACGGCACCATCATCCTGTGGAAACTGATTCCGCAGGACAGGATGGCGATAATCTCAGAATTGGCCGCCAGTCTGGATGTAAAGAAAATTACCGTAATGAACACGAACAGAGGGCTGAACATGTTCATGAAGTATGGAATGAAATTCACGTAGTAATCGAAGATAATCGAATGAAGCGGAGCCTGCTTGGAAACGAAATCATCGATTTTCTCACTGATATCGAAGATTATGACGATTCCGATTATCAGCAAAAGCGCGATAAAGAAAGTCGCCATGAACTTCTTGATTATATAGACATCCAGTTTTTTTGGAAACATAGTATGCTAGAGTCTTGTCATTATCTTCTTAACAGTCACATCCTTCCAGGCCTTGAAATCACCTGCGATGATATGCTTGCGGGCCTCTGTCACGAGATCCAGATAGAATGCGAGATTATGTTCGCTTGCAATCATTGCCGCAAACATCTCTCCGGCCACGAAAAGATGCCTCAAATATGCCTTCGTGTATGTCTTGTCGACAAATGAAGCACCATTTTCATCAATGAGAGAGAAGTCGTTCTCCCATTTCTTGTTGCGCATGTTCATGATACCGTTCCAGGTAAACAGCATTCCGTTTCTTCCGTTTCTGGTCGGCATCACGCAGTCAAACATATCCACACCTCTGGCAATACCCTCAAGAAGGTTTGCCGGTGTTCCTACTCCCATAAGATATCTCGGCCTGTCATCAGGTAGAAGAGGACATACCAGTTCGAGCATTTCATACATCTTCTCGGTCGGCTCACCCACTGCAAGTCCTCCGATGGCATAGCCCTCCCTGTTGAAAGATACCGCATGCTCCACGGCCATCTTTCTCAGATCCGGATAGACACATCCCTGAATAATCGGGAAAACCGTCTGGCTATATCCGTATAGAGGCTCTGTCTCATCGAAGCGCTTGAGATATCTTTCCAGCCAGTTCTGTGTCATTTTCAATGACTTCTTGGCATAGTTGTAATCGGCGTCTCCAGGGCAGCACTCATCCAGTGCCATCATGATGTCGGCACCGATAATACGCTGTGTGTCAACGTTGTTCTCAGGCGTAAAAGTATGTCTCGAGCCATCGATATGGGATGAGAACGTGCATCCGTCAGGAGTGAGTTTCCTTATTCCCGTCAATGAAAACACCTGGAATCCACCGCTGTCCGTCAGAATAGGCCTATCCCAAGATATGAATTTATGGAGTCCGCCTGCAGCCTTCAACGTATCAAGTCCAGGACGCAGATAAAGGTGGTATGTATTTCCAAGAATGATCTGAGCTTTTATGTCTTCCTTCAAGTCTCTGTGATATACTCCCTTGACTGAACCGACCGTACCGACCGGCATAAAAATAGGAGTTTCTATCGTTCCGTGGTCAGTCGTTATCACTCCACATCTCGCAGACGACTGAGGATCATTCGCTATTTTGACAAATTTCATTACCGAAACAGTTTTTTAGTTTCAACTTTCAAAGATAGTAAAAATCCGATAAAAACTTGTATATTTGTATGATTTCGCATGAAACCACGGACAATTATAAATTAACAAACTAATACGAAATGAAGAATAACGGAATCAGCACAAGGCTGATAATCATGAACTTCCTCCAGTATGCCATCTGGGGAGCCTACCTTACTTCTATGGGAAGCTACCTCGTCAACATCGGCCTCGGAGCGAAAATCGGTATCTTTTACGCAATGCAGGGAATCGTTTCCATATTCATGCCTGCTATAATAGGAATCATCGCTGACAAATACATTCAGGCACAGAAAGTCCTCAGCATTTCACACGGACTCGCCGGCCTGTTTATGATAGCTGCCGGATTCTACGGAATGACAGCAGGAAGCAACGTATCTTTCGGCATGTTGTTCACACTTTACAGTTTGAGTGTAGCATTCTACATGCCTACAATCGCGCTTTCAAACTCTGTAGCATACTCAGGACTCGAGAAATTCGGCATGGATACAGTCAAGGCGTTCCCTCCAATCCGAGTATTCGGTACAGTCGGTTTCATCTGCAGCATGCTCTTCGTCAATTTCATGAAAGCGGACGGCGTACAGTTCCAGCACTCATATAACCAGTTCTTCACCTCCGGTGTCCTCGGACTGATACTCTGCCTCTATTCATTGACACTCCCTGCCTGCCCGGTTTCGAAGTCGAACGCAAGCACATCATTCGTCGATGTTTTCGGACTCAGAGCCTTCTCTCTATTCAAGAAGAAGGACATGGCCATCTTCTTTGTATTTTCAATGCTGCTGGGCGTATCGCTCCAGATTACCAATGGATTTGCCAATCCTTTCATCACCAGCTTCAAGGAGATTCCTGAATATGCCAACACCTGGGGAGCACAGAATGCAAATGCTCTCATATCACTTTCCCAGCTTTCCGAAACCCTCTGTATCCTTCTGATTCCTATTGCAATGAAATTCGGAATCAAGAGAGTAATGCTTCTGGCCATGTTCGCATGGGTCTTCAGATTCGGTCTGTTCGGTGCGGGCAACCCTGGTTCAGGCGTATGGATGTTCGTCCTCTCCTGCATCGTATATGGTGTCGCTTTCGACTTCTTCAACATATCAGGTTCACTCTATGTCAATTTGAAGACTGATGAAAAAATCCGTTCCAGCGCACAGGGTCTCTTCATGCTCATGACCAATGGTATCGGAGCGACCATCGGAACACTCAGCGCACAGGCAATCGTAAACCACTTCGTTTACAACTCCGCAAATCCTTCATGGAGTTCAGCGTGGTACATATTCGCAGGATACGCACTGGTGGTTGCCGTCCTCTTCATGTTCCTGTTCAAGGATCCTGGCAAAGAAAAGACTGCTTAGGATGTCTTACCACATATGACCTTTATGAAACTTGGGCTCTATACGAGTCCAAGTTTTTTCATTAATGCCTCCGGCTTCGGGTCATGGCCGCGGAAACTGCGATACAGTACGGCAGGATCTTCCGTATCACCTTTCGAGAGGATCTCCGCACGGAACGCACCAGCAGTAGCCCTGTCAAAAATTCCGTTCTCCTCAAATGCAGCAAACGCGTCAGCCTCAAGCACTTCCGCCCATTTATAAGAGTAATAACCGGCCGAGTATCCGCCAGAGAAGATATGGTTGAACGATGTCGAGACAGAAGTTCCCTTAACATAAGGAAGGACACGATATGGCTCCAGAACATTCTCCTCATATTCCATGACAGTGCACTCCGGCATTGACCTCAACGTGTGCCACGCCATGTCAAGTTCTCCGAAGTCAAGTTGTCTGACCTGATAATACCCTGACAGATAATTTTTTACCGCGATTATCCTTCGCACGAGTTCCTGCGGGATCACTTCTCCGGTCCTGTAATCCTTTGCAAATGAATTCAGGAACTCAGGCTCAAACGCCCAGTTCTCCATTATCTGGGACGGCAGTTCCACAAAATCTCTGGCGACATTGGTCCCACAAAGCGACGGATACCTTCCCTCTGCAAACATTCCATGCAATGAATGACCGAATTCATGCAGAAGTGTTACAAGTTCATCATGAGTGATAAGTGAAGGCGTCCCGGCAGACGGTTTGGTAAAATTAGTTACAATGCTGACAAGCGGCCTCTCCTCGACACCATTCCTGATGCTCTGACCGCGGAACTCAGTCATCCACGCGCCTCCCCTCTTGGATGCACGAGGGAAGAAGTCCGCATAGAACAGGGCAAGATGCCTCCCGTCACTATCCTTAACATCGAAAACTTTCACATCCTTATGATACACAGGGATATCGTTCCTTTCCTCAAATGAAATTCCATAGAGCCGGCCGGCCAGACCGAACACGGCGTCAATGCAGTTCTCCAATCTGAAATATGGCTTAAGCTGCTCATCGTCAAGTTCATACTTTTCCGACTTATATTTCTCGGCCCAGAAACTGAAGTCCCATGGCATAAGCCTGTCCGCAGGAAGTCCGAACTTGGAAGCAGTTTCCTCAAACCCGTGAGACTTCGCATAATCATACAGCACAGAGACTTCTTTTCGGGCAAAAGGAAGCGACGGAACCATCAGTTCTTCCAGAAATGACTGTACCGTATCCGTATTCTTGGCCATATTCTCCTCAAGCACATAGTCTGCCCAGGTCTCATAACCCAGCAGATTGGCCACGCGGAGGCGCAGTTCCGATATTCTGCGGACAATCTCCGAGTTGCTCTCGACAGCCCTGGTATTATAAGCCATATACATCTGTCTCCTCAACTCGGGATTGGCACAATATTGCATGAAAGGGCCATAACTTGGACGGTCCAGCGTATATGTCCAACCATCCTGTCCTCTATCCTCAGCAGTCTTCCTGCCGGCGTCTCTCACATACTCAGGCATTCCCGCAAGATTATCCGGATCAATGATATTCAGCTCATATGCATTGGTGGCATCAAGTACATTCTTACCGAACCGCAGGGTCAGCAGGGACAATTCCTCCATATATTTGCTGTATTCCTCTTTCTCGGCACCTTTCAGGAACGCACCCTGTCTGGCGAAAGACTTGTACGTGTTTTCAAGAAGTCGTTTCTGATCCGGAGCCAAGTCCTGACCCGGATTGTCATAAACGGTTTTCACACGCATGAACAGCTCCTCATTGAGGGCTACGTACATGGAGTAGTCATTCATCATCGGCGAAATCTTCTCGGCAATATCCTGAAGTTCATCATCGGAATCCGCCTCCAGTATATTGTAGAATATTTCTGATATCCGCGAGAGCCTCTTGCCGCTGAATTCCAATGCCTCTATAGTATTATGGAAGTCAGGTGCTTCCGGATTGGAGACAATATCGTCAATCTCTGCCTTCGCCTCATTGATAGCAGTATCAAAGGCAGGAAGGTAGTGCCTGTTTTCAATTTTATCGAACTGAGGTGCTCCGTAAGGATACGGAGACTCCACAAGTAAAGGATTATTCATGTCAATTCCAGTTTATCTAAAATGCATACAAAGATAGTCTAAGTAACGTAAAAAAATAACCTACCTCAGATTAAAGGTTACTAAGTACCTGAAGAATGCCAACCGATTTTATGGATATTGCAGACTCTGGTCTCAGTGCGCCTGAAAGATATATCGTAACACGTACATTGCTCATGAGTACGTGTACGTATTACTGATGTGAGATAACCAGGCGTATAGCCCATCATATACAACTCTCCCCTGTCGATGGCCAGCACATTATTGGCCAACAGGTCTGACAGGATACGATAGTTCTTTTCCAATATCGTATGTGTCCTCAACTTCATGTTCCTGATTTCCTGATGCTCTCTGTTGTGATACTTGTTCCTGCAGGAATCACAACAGAACTTCTTGTTTGGCGGGCCGTAGAACACCACCCCGCATTCGAGACAGGTTTCAGTCTTGACAGCTTCACCTATGATACTGTATTTTCCCATAACTTCATTTTCATTGATTTGCGCGCAAACGCAGGAATCGGTTCCGGAGGCTGAATATGGGAAATGTTTCTGTCTTTTAAGCATGAAAGTGGCTCAAGAAGGCAAAACAATGCGATATTTTTATGTTTCTTAAACAAATCATCGCTTTTCTTAAATAACTCAATGACAGAACGCTCTTAGTCTGAAACGACAGATAGCCGGAAGAAAAAGTTTAAGAAAAATCATTTTGGAGTTGCTTTTCGCGCAAAAAGTTTAAAAATCATAAAAACAACCGCGATGTTTTTTAAGTTTCCTTTTCCACGACATTTTTCCGCCTTTACTTTGCCGCTGTTCAAAACGAAGCGCGCAATCGCAAGAACGCTAAAACTAAATGAATTATGGAACAGATCAACAAAATCGAATTACGTGGAAATGTCGGAAATGTCCGGCTAAGACACGTCGGAGACAATGATGTAGTCAACTTTTCCCTTGCCACCAACTATGTATTCAAGGGAAAAGATGGGAATCCCAATATAGAAACCACTTGGCATAACATTACAGCCTGGAGCGGAAAGGGTATGCCGGATTTCAGCAAGATAACCAAGGGCTCATTCGTACAGGTGTCAGGCAGACTGAGGACTCAGGAGTTTGACGGAGCTGACGGAAACAAGAAAACCATATGGGAAGTCCTGGCAAACAGGCTTATCATCATTGACACTGACGAGCCGGCCCAGCCGACAATGGGAAAATAATTTTTGACATGAAAAAACTGACCTTGTTTGTAACTCTGGCCATACTGACGGCAGGTTGCAGCATGCACCGGAAAATCAGCAGCCTTAGAGAGAGTTCCATATCTGCAGACATATCTTTGCCATCGGAACAGTTCATCCCTTCGATGAGCAAAGGGCTTGAACCTGAAAAAGATACAATCGAGCCAGAACACCCGGTAGAAGTTCTCATAATGAATGCAGTGAAAGACGAGAATGGAGAGATGGTGGCTACTGATGTCATCAGGGCGGCCAAAGTTACAGCCAGGTTCAGGAATGTTGCCGAAAGACACGGAAAAGTCGATCTGAGATTTCAGGTGACTGTTCCGGAAAGTCTCCAGGACGGGAAGTGGCAGCTTAGGCTCTATCCGGACATGTTCATCATGTCCGACAGCACCAGACTTGAACCTGTCATAATAACCGGAGCCATGTATAGAAAACGGCAACTGCGTGGTTATGAGCAGTATCAGAAGTTTCTGGACTCCATCATATCAGACAACGGACAGTTCCTGAACATGCATCTGCTGGAGGTATTCCTGAAAAGGAACATCCCTCAGATATACAGATTCAGGAATGACTCTTCCCTTGTTTCCGACGAGGTATTTGCCTCTGTCTATGGAGTAACGGAACAGGCTGCAGTCGAGCATTATACGAACAGGTTTCTCTATAATCTCAATGAACGCAGGAAGGCCAGGACGGGCAAGATGTACAGGAAATACATCAAGGCTCCCATTGTCAAGGAAGGAATCAGGCTAGACACTGTCATAGTATCTCCAGACGGAGATTTCATATATGACTATGTCCAGACCATCAATACCTGTCCGGGACTAAAGAAGGCCGACATAAAACTTTCCGGGACCATCTACGAAGCGGAAAATCCCATATTCCAGATACCACGCAGCAAACCTTTGACATTCTATATCAGCTCGTTAAGTTCATTTGCAGACAACAGCGAGAAGTATATGACCAAGGTGATTTCCAGAAGGGCGGAAGCCAACACGGTCTGCTATGTTGATTTCGGGTCGGGACAAACTGACATTGACATGAATCTGGGCAATAACGGAAATGAGATCAGCAGAATCAAGAAGAATCTTGCAGACCTCGCCGGAGACCAGGTCTTCGACATTGACTCCATCATTGTAACCGCATCATGCTCCCCTGAAGGAACGGTTTCCTTCAATTCCAGGCTTTCCAAGATGAGGGCCGCTTCAATTTCTGATTACTTCCGCAGTTATCTGAAGCATTGTCAGGACTCCCTCAGGAATGAACGGGGAATCATGATGAGCTTGGATTCAGACAGCCATACGGAAAAGATTATGAAGAGAGAGGGAAACGACGTGAAATTCATCTCCAGGAGCGCAGGAGAAAACTGGGCCATGCTTGATGCCCTTGTCAGAAAGGATTCCTTGCTGAACACCGCAGAGAAGGATGCTTATTTCACCATAAGGAAAGAGTCTGACGAAGACGGAAGGGAAAGGGCACTTTCAGAAAAGAGTTTTTACAGACATCTCAGGGAGAAAGTTTACCCGAAACTCAGAACAGTGCAGTTCGGTTTCTTCCTTCACAGAAAGGGAATGATACTGGACACCGTGAAGACCACTGTCCTGGACACGGCTTATATGAGAGGAGTGCAGGCAATAATAGACAGGGACTACAAGACGGCCATATCCATCCTGAGACCTTATCAGGATTACAACTTGGCTGTGGCCTATTGCGCCATGGATTACAATGCCAGTGCGAAAGAGATTCTGGAGCGCCTGAAGAAAACAGACCGGGTCCTTTATATGTTGGCGATACTGAACAGCCGGTCAAGTGACTACAGAAAAGCAGCCGAACTATATGAAGAGGCTTGCAGCATGAATCCGTCTCTAGTACATAGAGGCAATCTGGATCCTGAGATATCAGAACTTATAAAGCGTTTCCACCTGAACGAGGAAACAGAATGAAAACCGATTCGAGTTTCGCATATGCAAAACCCGAGAAATCAATCTAAAACAACCTTTTAAACATTTATAAAAATCATGAAAACACCTAAAACAATTCTCATGGTTGCATCAGCAGCCATTCTCGCAGGAGCGGTTTCCTGCAACAAGACAGATTCTCCGGCTCAGACAGAAGGAACGCCGGCGGAATTGACTCTCAACATTTCAAATGGAGCATTCACGAAAGCCGCCATCAATGACGCGAACGAAAACAAGGTCAACAATGTCCAGATTTTCGTTTTCAGAAAAGACGGAGAGCTTGACGCTTATGCAACATCAACACAGAAGAATGACATCAAGGTAAGTTGTACGACCGGCCCAAAGGACGTTTATGCTCTGGTCAACGCGCCGGATGGCTCAAAGATTTCAAAGAAGTCTGAACTCGAGGCAACCACATCCAAACTCTCAGACAACTCGCTCACCAATTTCGTCATGATCGGGAGCAAACCTATAGATATGACACCGTCCGTGAACGAGACAATAATGGTGAGCAGAATCGCAGCCAGACTGACCGTCAGCAAAATCACAGCAGCCTTCACCTCCCAGGCCTACAAGCAGATGGAGTTCAAGGTAAACAGGATTTATGTTGTCAATGCAGCAGGAGACGTGAACTACAAGCTGGAGAAGAAAGCACCGACAACATGGTTCAACAAGATGGCCTACACCACATCAGATGTAGATGCTCTTCTGTATGCAGACGCTACAGATACCAAGATTACAGAGGCAACTCCGTATGACACACCTACAAGTTTCTATACCTATCCGAACAGCACACAGACGGATTCACAGGCAGAAGAATTCAGCGCAAGATTCACCAGAGTCGTAGTAGAGACCACGCTTGGAGGAAAGACATACTATTATCCTGTCTCCATTGAAAACATCGAGTCCAACAAATACTACAACATCAAGAACCTGACCATCACACGTCCAGGCTCACTTTCACCTGACACACCTGTTTCAAGCCTTGAATGTACAGTCAGCATCGAGGTAAAAGAATGGGGACAAGGTATGGAAAAAGACTTCACAATATAAAATCTAACACTTGAAATCATGACATTACGGACACTGCTCCTGACAGCCGCCACAGCATTGGCCTGTTCCTGCTCCATCAAGGAAACCAGGACAGACTGCCCATGCAGGCTGACGATTGATCTTTCGGATGCATCGGAAGAGAACGGCAATATAATCGTATCTGTCCGCGGCAATTCAGAATTATTGATGTGCGAGGAAGTGAAGGCATCAGACAGGATAAAACACTATGATGTCCCTAAGTCGCGGATAAAGATTTCTTGCCTGCAAGGTATCAGAGACTGCAAGAGCGATGGCCGTAATGTCTATATTCCACTTGGACGGGACATTGACAGGATTCACACCAGTATTGACAGTACGGATTGCCGGCACGAATCGGCATACAGTTTCGCACGATTCAAGAAAAACTGGGCGACCTTGGAAATAGAATGTCAGGCTGCCGATTCCAGAACATATCCTTATGACATTTCAGTGGAAGGGAATGTGAACGGTTTTGACTTATTCTCGTTGACGCCATCGGAAGGCCCATTCAGGTCCTCCGCATATCCGGCAGGCAGACGGGCGGACAACCTGGACAAAGTCACATTCCAGATGAACCTTCCAAGACAATTACGGGAAGGAAAAGGACTGAAATTGAAACTGACAAAAAAGACAGACCATATTCCTGAAAAAGAATACGATCTGTCTGGAATTCTGACCGGTAAGAGATTCGATTGGTCCGCCGCAAATCTTGATGACATCAGCATAGCCCTCGACTATTCCGGCAATATATTATCTGTCAGCATCATTGACTGGCAGACGGGAATGGAATCCGAAATCGTCATTTAGAAGACATCAACTTCCACTATTTTCTGCTGTGGAGTCCGCACTCACGATGGTCCGGGTCCTCCCACCACCAGCGTCCGGCACGGATATCCTCTCCAGGTCTGACGGATCTGGTACAAGGCTGGCAACCGATGCTCGGGAAGCCCTGCTTGTGCAGTTTGTTGAACGGCACACCATTCTTGGCCACATAATCCTTGACCTGCTGCTCTGTCCAGAGAATCAGAGGATTGAGTTTTATGACATTGTCCGCCGTGTCATATTCGACCATCTGCATATTTGCGCGGGTAACGGACTGCTCACGACGGAGACCGCTGATCCATACCTCGACACCCTCAAGGGCACGTTTCAAAGGCTCGACCTTACGGACATTGCAGCACAAATGGCGGAACTCGACACTGTCATAGAACAGATTGATGCCATGCTCGCGGACCATTTCCTGAACTTTTCTGAAATCCGGGAAATAGACCTCGATCCTGATTCCGTACTGCATATTGGTGCGGTCAATAAGTTCGTAAGTCTCAGGGAACTGACGTCCTGTATCAAGAGTGAAAATACGGGCATCTTTCCTGATTTTGACCATCATGTCGGTCAAGGTCTGGTCCTCATAACTGAGGCTGGACGAAAGGGCCGAACTGGTCGGAAATTCATTAAGAAAATACTCCAGAGCCTTCTCGGGAGTTCCCTCCATGAATTCAGCATTGAGCCGTGCGGCAAACTGCTTACGCTCCTCTACTGACATTGACCTGAAATCAACTGCCATTGCAAGTTCCTCCTAATACTCTTCAGGAACAATCATTCCTGCACCTACAGTATCATTGGTACCCTCTTCGATAAAGATGAGGCTGCCCATCGTCCTGTTATCCTTGTAGTAATCGAAGATAAGAGGATCCGCTGTCTTGATTCTCACGCGGGCGATATCATTCATTATGAGCTTGTCAGCGCCGTAAATTTTCTCTCTGGTATTGATATCTATCTTGTACTCAATCTCTTTCACGATACCGAGAGTCTGCTGGGTAGCATGACGGATAACGTATTTCTTGCCCTGGACAAGCGGAGAATTTCTGAACCAGCATACATTGAGATTGATATCCTGCTCAACTTTAGGCTGGATTCCGCTTTCGGAAACTATCACATCTCCTCTGCTGATGTCAATGTCATCAGAAAGAGTGATATCCACGGACTCAGGAGTAACTGCCGTCTCAAGTTCCTTCTCTCCGAGATAGATGCCTGTAACGGTAGAGCTCATCTCAGAAGGATAGACACGAATCTTGTCTCCCTTCTTTACGGTGCCCTCCGCCAGACGGCCTGCATAACCCCTGAAATCAGGGAACTTGTCTGAAATAGGCCTTACGACATACTGGACAGGGATTCTCATCCTGTCCTCAGCCTCTACAGGGAGCTGGACAGTCTCAAGGAAATCAAGGAGAGCCTTGCCGGTGTACCAAGGCATGTTCTCTGACTTGTTCACCACATTGTCACCTAATTTCGCTGAAATAGGAATGAAAGTGACGTTTCCGAGCTCAATGGACGAAGCCATCTCCTTGTAGTCTGCGACAATCTTGTCGAACACTTCCTGAGAGAAGTCCACGAGGTCCATCTTGTTCACGCAAACCACAACCTCCTTGATGGCAAGCAGAGAAGCGATATATGAATGCCTTACGGTCTGTTCCATGATTCCGTGGCGTGCATCCACAAGAATCACGGCGAGATCAGCCGTTGAAGCACCTGTAACCATGTTTCTGGTATATTGGATATGTCCCGGAGTATCCGCAATGATAAATTTGCGCTTCGGAGTTGCGAAATATCGGTAAGCGACATCGATAGTGATTCCCTGCTCTCTCTCGGCACGAAGACCATCAGTCAGGAGTGCGAGATTGACCTCCTCATTTCCACGGCTGCGTGAAGCCTCCTCCACAGCCTCGAGCTGATCCTCGAATATGGATTTGGAATCGTAAAGAAGCCTTCCGATCAATGTACTTTTACCATCATCCACACTGCCCGCCGTAGTAAAACGGAGCAGCTGCATATTAAGATATCCTTTTGTATTCTGAGTTTCCATTTTCTTCAATTTTTGCCGGACTGGACCGGACTGTCATTAATAAGTCGCTCAAGTTCAATAAATTGCAAAACCAGAGCAAACGAATCGTCGGGGAACATTCCCTAAAGGCATCCGCTAAAAATATCCTGCCTTCTTACGATCTTCCATCGCAGTCTCGGAACGCTTGTCATCAGCACGTCCGCCACGCTCAGTAACACGGGAAGAAGCGATTTCGTCAATGATATCCTCAATGCTGTGGGCATGGGACAATGTCACACCTGTACAGGTAATGTCACCGATTGTACGGCAACGAACCTCTTTCTCGACAACCTCTTCCTCAGGTCTGCGGAGAATCACAGGCGGCTCGGCTGCAAGCCACTGGCCGTCACGGAAGAACACCTTCCTCTTATGTGTATAATACAGTGAAGGAAGTTCTATTCCCTCCTGATAGATGTACTGCCATACGTCCATCTCAGTCCAGTTGCTGATAGGGAAAACACGGAAATGTTCACCAGGGTTCTTCATGCCGTTGTAGATATTCCACAACTCAGGACGCTGGTTCTTGGGATTCCACTGGCCGAACTCATCACGATGAGAGAAAATACGCTCCTTCGCACGGGCCTTCTCCTCATCACGCCTTGCACCGCCGCAGGCAGCATCGAACTTGTATTTTGCCAATGTATCGAGAAGAGTTACGGTCTGCAGCTTGTTTCGGCTGGCATTGAAGCCGGTCTCCTCCTTCACCTTGCCCTCATCGATGGAATCCTGGACATAGCCGACAATCAAGTCTGCACCGAGCTTCTTGACAAGTTCATCCCTATATGTCAATGTCTCCGGAAAGTTGTGACCCGTGTCAATGTGGACCAGCGGGAACGGAATCTTTGCCGGATAAAAAGCCTTATATGCGAGATAAGTAAGTACAATAGAGTCCTTTCCGCCGGAGAAAAGGATACAAGGACGCTCGAACTGGGCAGCTACCTCTCTGAGGATGTAAATCGACTCTGCCTCGAGTTCCTTAAGATGCGTAATGTGATCGCTCATTTCTATATATTCAATTTTACTATTTTTCAATGATTCAAGTTTCGCAAGTTGTCAAACTTGCTGAACGTTAGTGCGAAATTTGAGTTAATGATATATTCTACAAAGTTAGTGAAAAAACTTGTCTTTTCCGACAGGGCCCTAACTGAACACTCCGTCAAGATACTTTCTGGTAAGGTCCTCCTTAGGATTTCCGAAGACTTCCTTCGCGTCACCGGTTTCGATGACTTCACCGAGATACAGGAACACCGCATAATCGGCGATTCGCAATGCCTGCCTCAAGGTATGTGTCACCATTATGATAGAATACTTCTCCTTGAGTTTCACAAAGAGATTCTCGACAGTCTTGCTGGAAACAGGGTCCAGAGCACTGGTTGCCTCATCAGCCAGAATAAAATCAGGCTCCACCGCAAGACTCCTCGCAAGGCAGAGACGCTGCTGCTGGCCAATCGAGAGACGGGTAGCGGAACTCTGCAGCCTGTCCTTGACCTCATCCCACAAACCGACCTCAGTCAGATACTTCTCCACAACCTCAGCCAACTCCTTTTTCTTCGGATGCATGCCATGGATACGGCAGCCATAGGCGACATTGTCGAAAATAGACATCGGAAGCGGACACGGACGCTGCGGAACCAGTCCGATACGCCTGCGGAGTTCGATGAGATCCGAATACTTGGCACCTATTATATTCTGGTCACCGATCATGATCTGTCCGTCAATCTTCACCCCGTCAACATTATCTATCAGCCTGTTGAGAGATTTCAGCAATGTACTCTTTCCACAGCCTGACGGGCCGACGATACATGTAATCTTGTTCTCCGGGAACACCAGATTGATGTCCTTGAGAATCGGCCTTCCTTCAATAGACAGATTAAGGTTCCTGACCGTAAGCGGGTCTTTTTTGGTATTCTTGTCCATATTCTAGAGATTGTTCTTAGTGAAATGATTTGTTATCCAACGTCCTCCGAGACTGAGTATCAGCACGATGACCGTAAGCACCAGAGCGGCGGCATAAGCCCTGCCCGGGAACGGGTCAGGCATGGTAACCCAGTTGAAGATGGCCAGAGGCAATGTCGCAGTCGGCGAAGACAGAGAAGTAGCCATGGAATCCGAGAATCCTGCCGTGAACATGACGGCCGCAGCATCTCCGATAGCCTTTCCCACTGCCAGCAGCGTAGCCGTAGCCATACCGGGAAGCACCTGACGCACAACGACTTTCAATGTTTCCCACTTGGTCGCACCCAATGAATAGGCTGCATCTATCATATCGTCAGGGACAGACTTCGAAATCTCGTCTCCGTTTCTGATGAACATCGGTATTATAAGGAGGGTACTGACAATGATACCGCCGAGAACCGAGGCCCTCATGCCGACCATGACCATAATCATGAATGCAAACGCACCATAGACAATCGACGGGATTCCGTAGAGCACATCATACGCCAGTCTTGCGACATAAGACAGCCAGTTCGAACGCCTCCTGTAAAGATTCATATAGAAAACTACCGGAATACTCACCACCATTGCTATCAATGTCGCCGGAGCCACCACGATGACGGAGCCCCAGATGGCATTGATAAAACCTCCGTCATCAGTCGTATTCCAGTTCCGGCCCGGCACCTTGGTCACCATATCCCATGAAAGAGAACCGAAGCCTTTTACGAAAATAGTGCAGATAATGGATGCCACCACCAGGATAACAAGCGAAACCGACACCCACATAAGCGCCTTGACTACCTTCTCTTCTATAAACTTGCTGTTCTTCATAACTAATCCTGTTTCTGTACCCTATAAAGAATAATTCTCGATAAGATATTGAAAATCACAACAATAACGAGCAGCAGCAGAGCCGCAAACATAATCGCCGACTCGTAAAGAGGCACCGATGCCATCTCTCCGTAATTGTTGCCTATCAATGCCGGAAGAGTATAGAAACCCTTGAAAATCGAAGATGGGATTGCAGGAATACTTCCGCAGACCATCATGACCGCAATCGTCTCGCCCATCGCTTTGGACAATGCCAATACGACGGCGGCGAAGATTCCTGACATTGACTTTCTCAACACCACCCTTCTGGTGGTCTGCCACTGAGTGGCACCCAATGACATTGACGCATCCCTCAAATCCTGCGGCACAGACGAGAAAATCTCCACGAACAGACTCACCATAATCGGTAGAACCATCACGCACAGCACAAGAGATGCAGTGAGGATCGAATAGCCGGTCACAGGTATCAGCAGCAGAATTCCCCAGACACCATAAATAACCGACGGAAGAGCCGCAAGAATGTCGAGTGCAGGAAGAACAAACTTTCGCACGATCTTCTTCGAGTATTCTGTCAATGATATTGCAGTGAGAAGGGAAAGCGGCAGTGAGATGCAAATTGCAATGAACGTGACGGCCAATGTTCCCGAAATGAACGGAAGGAAACCGAATTTCTTCTGTGACGGCTTCCAGACGGATGACGTCACAAGATCCCAGAAAGAATTCTCCTGAAGAATCGGCATCGACTTGATATAGAGGCCGACAATCATCGCCAGTAGAAGGAGGACAGAAGAAACCGTCAGTATGAACATAAATGCCGATGACAGGTTCTGCTTATATATTCTCCTTTTGTTCAATGACTTCTGGAACAATGACCCGCTCAGAAGAAGGAGAATTCCGAACAGACATGCCATGAAAATATAAACGGCATTGTCAGTATTGTTCACCTTCAGGTCAGCTGCCTTCCTCGCAGTCTTGAGAGTCTTTGCATTCTCACTCAGCTGTTTCCCGGAAATCTGGACATAGCCGGCAGGCTCATTGAAACGCTGACCATCCTTCAGGATATACTTGAGGAAGCCAAGCGATGCTGAGTCCTTGGGAGCACCCTTCGTCACGAAATACAGGTCACGGGCCGGCGGAGTCGAAAATAAATCCTCTTCGATAGCATGAACCAGTTTCTCCTTCGTATCATAACATGCTTCCAGTTCGCTGATCTGGCCATCCATATCAGAGTCTATCGGGAAAGCCGCAAGTCTTTCCTGTGGTCTATGTGTCTGAGGATCATAGGCATAAGCGAGATTATTGAAGCCCATGCCCCACTTGTCTTTCTGCACAGCCTGCGCAATTCCAGGATCACCGAAAACAGCAGTACCCTTCAGGTCCTCCTGCTTGGCATCGAACCAGGACGCGAAAGTCTGAGCGGCGCCACATGCATCAGAACGGGTATAGACATTGATTTTACGCTTTTCCTTAGTTCCGAGAAGCTGTCCCCAAGTGGTAATTTCTCCGGTAACCCATATTTTCCTGGCCTCATCAGCCTTGATTCCCCTCTTCAGAAGTTCTTGAATATAAGGATTTTCCGAATTGATTACAGGTATAACGGCATCACGGCCTACAACAAAAGCCACCGCTCCTGCATCAACTTCTTCTTTATGAAGTTCCCTAGACAACATGGCATAATCCACCATGCCGTTAAGCACATCGGTCATTCCCTTTCCTGCACCACCTGCAGACACATCAATCTTAACCTCCGGATACCTGACCTGAAAGTCATTGGACCACTGCACAGCGAGTGGATAGAGAGCAAATGCGCCTGACACTGAAACCTGTCCCTCCAGCTTCTGCTTTCTTCCTGAACCACAGCCGGTTATCATAAGAACCACCATACTCAGGACGACGGACACGGCAAGCAACGATTTGTTCATTAAAGTCTTGTTTTTATACACGTCATCCGCTGCCACAACCCCTCACAATCACCCCGCAAGCCATCGCCCCAGCCTCAAATAACGGGCAGCATAATTACACAAAGATAGAAAAGACATCTTAATTTTCAAAAGACGGAAACCTATTTCGCCTCTGTGCATTGATTTACAAGATACACAATCGATCTGTACGGAATTCCGGAATTCGTCTGCAGGCCAATCTCGCATGTGCGACTGTTTGAATATCCGGTCTTAATGCCGTGCTCCTCTATCTGCGGCCTGAGTTTCCTCAATCCGTATGCATTGAGTTCAGGATTTGTCATTCCCTTGTCACCCGCAAATCCGCAGCAGCCGACACCCTCCGGAACCAGCACCTCACTGGCGCAAAGGCTGGCCAAATCATAGAACATCTTGTCGATTTTCATCAGACGAGTCGAACATGTCAGATGAATGGAAACCGGCTCATTGACCTTGACAAAATTCAGCCTGTCTTTCAGGAAAAGCCATATAAACTCCACAGAATCATAGACTTTCACTCTTGTCATTTTCGTTTTCAAGCGGTGCACACACGGACTCTGATCGCATACAACCGGATATTTTCCTCCTTCAGAAGCCTCATAAAGAGCATCTTCCAGTTCTCTTGTCTTTCTGTCGGCAATATCACCCATACCCTTGCTCTCCCAAATCGTACCACAACAAAGCGACTCCCTGCCTGCCGGGAAAACCACCTCATAGCCGGCTTTCTGCATCAATGCCACCATCTCTTCGGCCAGAGGCCTCATGCCTTTTGAGGCTCTGTCAATGCCCATCGTCTGGTTTATGCAGCTCGGGAAATACACGACCTTCAGACTGGCATTGACCTTATCCCCTATTCCGGAAGGCATCTTGTAGGCTTTCGGCAGGGACTCTGTCCACAGCGGCAGACCTCCTTTATGGAGAACACCGGCGACAGCCTCCATTGCCGGCCGTCCAAGCACGGTTCTTCCGAACGAAGCCAAATCCAGAACGCCTCGCAGCATTGACTTTACCCCTGAGAGGTGTTCCGCAGCGAACTCGCCGACATTTCTGGTCACCGGACCGGCATTTCCGCGGCGGATCTCGTGGGTGATGTCCGCGACGCTGATTCCCATTGGGCAAGATGTCTGGCAGAGTCCGTCTCCGGCGCAGGTGTCGTCTCCATAGTATTTGTATTCTTTCAGGAGCGTTTCCAGAAGTTCAGGGTTCTCGCCTGTAGAACGAAGCCTGGCAATCTCTCGCTGCACAGCAATCCTGGTCCTGGATGAAAGAGTAAACCCGCACGACATGCAGTTGACTTCACAAAAGCCACACTCTATACACTTATTGGCTCTGGTATAAGCAGTTACAGCACCATCCGGAGCATCTGCAAACGGAGCTATCACAGGAATCTGCTTGAGATTCTTGTAGCAACACTGCGGATCATCATTGAAAATGACACCGGGATTCAGGATATTCTGAGGGTCGAAAAGCCGCTTCACGCGTTTCATGTACGAATAAGCTTTTTCGCCCCACTCAGCCTTCACGAACGGAGCCATATTGCGTCCGGTTCCATGCTCCGCCTTGAGGGAGCCATCGTATTTGTCAACGACTATTTTCACGATGTCCCTGAGCATTTCACCGTATCTCTCGACTTCTTTATCGGAGTCAAACAATTGGTTTATAATAAAATGCACATTTCCCTCAAGGACATGGCCATAGATGCAGGAGTCATCGTAATGATATTTGTCCAGAAGTCCGGACACCTCGTCAATCGCATCCGGAAGGTCTTCAATATGGAAGGCTATATCTTCGATGATGCATGTCGTCCCCTGCTGCCTCATGCTGCCCACCGTAGGAAAAATGCCGGACCGGATTCCCCAAAGCCGCGCACATTCCGCCGGGTCTGACGTAAACTCGAAAGGATAGGCCGTTTCGTATCCTGCCAATGCCTTTTTGACTTCGTCTATCTGCCTGGCCAGTCCCGCATCGTCGAAGTCTTCGACTTTTATCAGCAATGAGGCTTTCCCGAAGCCACGCTCGTCTCTGACCGAAGCCAACGATCTTGAATCCAAGAGCTCCGCGGCAGAAACATTGATCTTTTTCAATGCAACCGCTACCCTGTTGGCCTCGCGCATTGTATGGAAATAAACCATCGCGCTGGCGCTTTTCGGGGCAAGCGGCAAAGTGTCCATGGTCACCTGACTCAGGAAGGCCAATGTTCCTTCCGAACCGGCCATAAGATGAGCAATGATTTCAAATGGGTCCTGATATGCCACGAATGGTCTGATATTCAGACCTGTAACATTCTTTATGGAATATTTGTAAATGATTCTGTTCCTGAGTTCCTCGTCAGCATTGACCTCATCCCTTATCTTCTCGATTTCACTTATGAAATCGGCATGGGTGGATGCGAAAGCCTTACGGCTCTGCTCGTCGGCGGTGTCAAGAATTGTTCCGTCAGCAAAGACGATGCGGACTGATGTAAGCAACTTGTCGCTGTTGGCAACTGTCCCGCAACTCATTCCTGAGGCATTGTTCATCAGGATTCCGCCGACCATGCAACTTTTCACAGAAGCAGGGTCGGGACCGAACTTGCGCCCGTAAGGTCTCAATATGGCATTGACCTTATCCCCGATTATTCCGGGCTGCAGGGTTATGGATTTGCCATCGGCATTGACATTGAAGTTTTCCCAATGTTTGCCGGCGACGACGATGATGGAGTCGCTGATGGATTGTCCCGACAGGCTGGTGCCGGCGGCGCGGAAGGTCACGGGAAGGTTCAGTCTGGAAGCGGTTCTCATTATATGCGAAATCTCCTGCTCGTTGTCGGACCTCACCACGACTTTTGGTGTCAGTCTGTAGAAGCCGGCGTCGGTTCCCCACGCATATCGTCTGAGTGAGTCCGTATAGATCCGGTCTGCCGGTATTGTCTCTGATATTTCTTTTACGAAGGCCTGATAGTTTCCTTTCAAGTCCCGGTCCTGTGCATGTGTCATTATGCTGTAAGATTTGGTCGCGACAAATTTAGTGTTTTTCGGGTAGCATTTACTCAGAAACATGTCATAAAATGATTTACAGAAGATTTTTTCGAAAATTTTTCTGCAAAAGTTTGCAAGTTCAGAAATATTGCCTACCTTTGCAATCCCGTTAGAAAACAAGACGCCAGTCAAGTTCTCTACGACAGTAAAAATGTCGGAAATAATGGGAAATGGAGAGATTCGTTAGCTCAGTTGGTAGAGCACAACACTTTTAATGTTGGGGTCTCGG
Source organism: Bacteroides sp. CAG:770 (assembly GCA_000435075.1). GTDB lineage: Bacteria > Bacteroidota > Bacteroidia > Bacteroidales > UBA932 > Cryptobacteroides. The sequence continues at coordinate 64,553 of FR890646.1, forward strand.
GTTCGAGCCCCGAACGGATCACAAAGTTTGCTTCCTTAGCTCAGTTGGTAGAGCACGACACTCTTAATGTTGGGGTCTAGGGTTCGAGCCCCTAAGGGAGCACTGAAACGGAGATCAGAAATGGTCTCCGTTTTCTGTATATATTTGTGGCTGAGGAGGTTCTTTGGTCTTTGTTTATTGCATCCGTTTTTCAATATTGCTGTTCTGTCTTTTTTCTACGCGGCGGGCACGCTGGTTACCGAATGTGTAGGAAAAAGTGACTACGCCGGTAATGTACCGTTTGTTAGTGATTGAAAACCGATAATCCGAAAAGGTATTGGTAACAGTTATGTTCGATTTCAGAATATTATATGCTCCTGCTGAAAGAGAGGCTCGGCGGAACTGTTTCAGTATATATATTTCCAAATCGTGTGTGGCTCCGATATCAAAGGCTGCAGCTCGTCTTTTGCTTGAATACTGATATTTAAGGTCAAGATGCCAATTGTATTTTTTTGATAATGCAAGATTACTTTTTACGGTAACTCCGTAGCTGAAATCATTGAAGTCTATTTTTCTATCACTCACCGCACCACGAGTGGATACATAACCGAATGCTGCTTCAACTGAAAAATTCCAATAGTTCTTGAACAGGCTTTGGGATATAAACAGTGAAATATCCAATGCGTGGCCGTTTCCATAGTTATCCGTATATGTACGGGTCATATCAGCTATTGGCAAAACGAAGTCCGTCCACAAATCCTTGTCATAAAGGTAATCCACTGTCAGCATATAGTCATCAAACAGAGTATAGCTGAACATCAATTCGTAGCCTTTGCTCGATTTGAGATTAGGATTATTCTGGATATAAGTGGAGGGCGAGGTGTAGGTGATGAATGGGTTTAGTTGTCCATAATAGGGACGCATAATGGAACTGGTAAAATCCAACGAGAGTTCGTGGTCGTCAGATGGCATATAGAGTATAGATAGCGTCGGGAAAATGTCAAATTCGTTTCGATTAACGGTTTCAGAAGTGGTTTTCTGTGAACCTTTTGCGTGGTATTTTTCGGCTCTGACTCCTATTTCAGTCTCAAGTGTTTCAGACCATACCCGTTGGTAGTTGATATATCCGGCAAGATTATAATCTTTATAAATAAATCGGTTGGTGCGTCCGGCATCGCTCACATAATCGTCCCCGGAACGCAACCCATAGAAAAAATCATTATCTACCGTTCCGCGATATCCGCTTAGTCCAACTTGAAGCGTATTGTCAGAGTTGAAGCAATGTTCATATTCAGCACGTCCCCCATATACTATTGTACCTACCGATGGTCGCTGGGAAAAATCGTCTGTTATAACAGATGAGGCTAAGTAATCTTTACGATATGTGTTGTTGATGTTGCGTTTGTTGGAATTGTTTTTAAAATCAAGGTCAATGTTTAAGCGAGAGCCTTCATTGTCCGTTTTGAAGACATAATTGAGGTTTGCTCCCCATGTCAGATTAGGGGCAGGACTTTTCGTGATGACATCTGCTGTATAGATTGAATCAACTATATCACTGTTTATCCGTCCGTAAGTACTGGTTGATGATGAGTTCTTACGGTAATCAAGTCCACCCAGACTAATCTGTGCTCCTAGTTTATGGTGGTCACTGATGTTGTAATTCAGATTGATATACCCACCTGCGTTGAGAGTTCTAGTCCGCTCACGAAAGTCTGATTGTGTTGAAAGTCCAGTTTGGAGGTAATTGTATGAATGATTGGATTCTTGTCTTAATTGGTTGTATGAGGTCGTTATACCTGCTGTCAAATCAACTCTCTTTCCCGCATAGTTCATAAATACTATACCGCTTGGGCTGTTGTAGTATCCTTGACGGTCTTCTATTGTGGAAAATACACGGAGACCTTCGTCCGGTTTTTTCTTGAGTACGACATTTATGATGCCGTTGCGATTTTCTGCCGATTGAGTGCTTCCTGTTACAGGAATAATTTCTATGCGGGCGATTTCATTGGCAGGAATACCTTTTAGCATTTGTTCTGCCATTTGATTGTCTCCTACACTACGGCCGTTGATATGAATGTTCGCATCGTTTTTTCCCAGAATCGAAATACCTCCTTCAGACTTAATGTCTATCATCGGCATAAAGCGCAGAAAGTTATATGTATTACTTCCCGTTGCAAATGGGGAAGCAGCAATGTTGCGTATGACGAATTTACCTACTTCACGCTCGATATGAGGTGGTTCAGCCGTTACGACAACTTCTTGCAGTTGCCCTATAGCCACTTGCATACGGAGAATTCGTGCTGTTTCCATGTCGGTTTTATTATTAATAGGAATATTCAAACTCGTGTAGCCGATATGGGTGGCATTGAGTATGAATGGCAAGGGTATAGTAGGAAGAACATATTTACCATCAGTACTTGAGGTTGTTGTTGCAAGCACTTCGGATGTTTTAGGATTAACTGCTATCAGATATACTCCAGGTATGCATTCTTCTTTTTCATCCAAAATGGTTCCTGAAAGCGGAAGAGTTTGAGCTGAGAGGTTACAAAAAACGCATATATTCACCAAAAAGAACAGCAGTTTTCGAACGAATGCAGTGTGTCTTATGTGAGGGGATAAAGGTTTCAGGTGATAATTTGTAACAATGTACATCATAATTTTTTGGGAGGTAACGTATGTAATTAGTATGAAACGTTTTTATATTTATATGCTCATGGCAGAATAAGTATGCCATATCGCTTTTCTACTTCACAATACTTCGGTAAATTTTACCGATATTTTTAAGATTTAACAATCGAGCAGGCTAAAGCCAGCTCAAACCATATGAAAGTTCATTGAAATATTGTCAATAGATGATCTCCAAACAGTAAGGATTCTGTGTTTCGGGATGCGACAAATGCAGTAAATATACAAGAAAAGTATTATATAAGTTATTGAACTTTAGTAAATTCCTGTCTTTGACACTTTGATTTTAAGATATAAAGGCCCCAGAGCGCTGTAATGGCGATTCTGGGGCTTTTGCAATTGTGC
>FR890647.1:0-13169 GCA_000435075.1 Bacteroides sp. CAG:770
TCGATGTTGCGGAGCTCGCCCAGCTTGACGACGAGGACAGGATTAAATACATTAAAGCCATGAATACGGAGCGGGACACATACAATCAGATCGAGTACGCGCGTGAGACCGGGCGTGAAGAAGGACGCGAGGAAGGGCATAAAGTGGGCAAGGAGGAAGGGCGAGAGGAAGGACGAGAGGAAGGACGCAAAGAAGGTAAAGAAGAAGGCATAAAGGAAGGCGCAAAACAGAATAGTTTCGACATTGCTAAAAGAATGTTGGAGAAAGGGATTGACATCGAGACAGAGCGGGACACATACAATCAGATTGAGTACGCGCATGAGACCGGGCGAGAAGAAGGACGCAAGGAGGGTAAAGAAGAAGGCATAAAGGAAGGCGCAAAACAGAATAGTTTCGACATTGCTAAAAGAATGTTGGAGAAAGGGATTGACATCGAGACAATTTCAGAACTGACATGTCTGACGGAAAAGGAGATCTCTGAATTTGACTGGACAAAATCGCGATAAATCTTATACGACTCGGTGCATCTTGCGAGCAAATTAAACCGGATTGGCACCTAAGATGTTGCGGAACTCGCCCAGCTTGACGACGAGGACAGAATCAATTACATTAAGACCATGAATACGGAACGTGGCACTTACAATCAGGTTGAGTACGCACATGAGAGCGGGCGTGAGGAAGGGCTAAAGAAGGGTCAGAAGAAGGGCTCAAAGAGGTACGTGTAGCAGGACGCAAAGAAGGCAAAGAGGAGGGTATAAAAGAATGACTCAAATCATCACGCACCAAAAAACCTTTGTAAATACCTAATTTCCAATATTTTCAAAGACATGTATGATTTTTAACCAAACACTAATTAATTTAGAAGAATAATCAAACAATCAGATAATTATGAAACACAAACTTTTGGCATTGACAGTTCTGGCGGCAGCAATATTGTCCGGGTGCTATGGAGACTGCGGTAAGGATGGGAAAAATTATAAGATCAAGGATGGCGTCATTGTTTTCAATGAGCCTGAGCCGGCTGCTGGTCAGCAAGATATGCTACAGTTTGCGGCGGATCCGATTGACACTGTAAGAATCGGTTTCATCGGACTGGGTATGAGAGGACCGAGTGCTGTGTCTCGTTTCACCCATATAGACGGAACCCGTACAGTAGCGCTTTGCGACCTGGAGGAAGACCGCGTGAAGAAGTCGCAGGATATTCTGAAAAGCGCCGGGAAGCCTGCTGCTGCCGAATATTTCGGAGAAGAAAGCTGGAAGAGGCTCTGCGAACGTGACGACATCAATCTCGTGTATATCTGCACCCCATGGGACAGCCATGTGGAAATGTCAGTGTACGCGATGCAGCATGGAAAACACGTCGCCGTGGAGGTGCCCGCAGCAACTTCTGTGGCTGAATGCTGGCAGCTGGTCGATGTATCCGAGCAGACACGCAGGCATTGCATGATGCTGGAAAACTGCGTGTATGATTTCTATGAACTTACCACACTCAATATGGTTCAACAGGGACTGTTCGGCGAGGTACTCCATACGGAAGGCTCTTACATTCATAATCTTTCGGATTTTTGGGACAAATATCACGACAATTGGCGTCTGGCATTTGACCAGGCACATGCAGGCGATGTTTATGCCACCCATGGTTTGGGACCTGACTGTCAGGTACTTGACATACACCGCGGTGACAGGATGGACTATCTGGTTTCAATGGCCACCATTTCTGTTTCAGGCTTGGAGATTGCCAAGAAGAACATGGGAACTGAGACATTCGCGAATGGCGACCAGACTTCCACAATGATTCATACCGCCAAAGGCAAGACCATCCTTCTTCAGCACAATGTCTATACTCCGCGTCCTTATGACAGGATGTACCAGGTCGTCGGAACGAAAGGATATGCGGAAAAGTATCCTCGTCCGGGATTCGCGTTCGAACCTGAGCAGATTAACGGCGATGTGGATTTCGAGAACCTCTCTGCACATACTTTCGTTTCCGGAGATGTATATAAGGAACTCCTGAAGAAGTATCAGAGTCCTATTGTCAAGGATATCGAAGAGAAAGCAAAGTCTGTAGGCGGACATGGCGGAATGGATTTCATCATGGATTACCGTCTGGTATGGTGCCTAAGAAACGGCAAGCCGCTCGACATGGATGTTTACGATGCCGCCGAGTGGTCCTGCATCGGTGACCTGTCCGCCGCTTCCATCGAGAATGGCAGCAAACCTGTCCTCGTGCCCGACTTCACCCGCGGCAAATGGAATAAGATTCAGGGATATCGCCACGCGGAATAGCGCCTCCTGCAGATGGAAATATCACATGCGTTGCAACAATAAAGACTTTAAAAGAAATATTGTCGAAGTCTTTCATTTCTATGTCAGGGGCATGCGAGAAAATGGTTATGCTTCATTTTGACACTTTTTATCTATGCCCTGCTCTATGGAGTGGGGCTTTTCAACTGACAGGGCATGGCCATTCAAGTAAACTAAAAGAGTTCCAGTTGGATATAAATATCCTCCGACTCTTTCGGTTTATGTTCAGAAAACAACTCCATATTACTGAACTGCTTGTCTGTGATGCACAATATGCCCACCTGACCATAATCAGGCAAATAGGACTTTACACGGGCAATATGAGTCTGGGCATTCTCAGATGACGGACAGTGGCGCATATAGATGGAGAACTGGAACATGACGAAGCCGTCCTCTATCAGACGCTTTCTGAAGAGGGCTGCATTCTTCCTCTCTTTCTTGGTATCAGTAGGAAGATCGAAGAAAACCAGAACCCACATAATTCTATACTCGCTGAACCTGTCCATCACATAGAAGGATATACGACTTTACGGGAACTGCCAGAAAAACACTTCTGCAGAGAATTGACAGTCTGGCTCACAGCCAGCATCAACGGCCTACGGATGCCGTCTATAATCACCTCTTTGACAGGAAGTTCCAACAATGCCCGCTTGACATTGACATCAAGTTCCTCAGGAATACCGGCATTGATAATGTCAATCACGAGCCTGTCCACGTAAGGTCTGTAAGGCTCCATTATATCATCAGCCAGACAATATGCATCATAGCGATTATGATGATGCACACCGACCGTAGGAATAAGCCCAGCCCCCACCAGCGCCCGAGCAACAATCGCTCGGACAATCGCATAGCCATAATTCAGCATTGCATTGACAATATCATCATCGCTTCGCGTAAATTTCGGATTATCAATGAAAACCGATTTCCAATAAAACGCCGCCGCACGACCTTCTAGATTGTCGGCGTCTCCACTCTTCACGGAATCCGCCCAAATCAACATATTTTTGGCCTCTTGTCCGGTAACGTACTTCAGCATGGCCGCCTGATTCCGGATCTTGCATTGAACCGTCTGTTGCCAAATCTGCTTCTTCAGAGGCAAAGATGCATTGATTTGCTCCTGATATCTTTCAGCCTGAATCTTATTTCCATACAAAGGCAGCAGCAACCCTACAGGAAGATGAGATTTGTCACAGGTAACCACAGCGCAATTGTTTTCCAGCAATGCTTCCAAAAGTCCCTCAGTGACAGTAATTTGCGGACAGTCCAGAACAATCAGGCCGATATCCTCTATCGGAATAGTCTTGACGACTTCTCTATACGTCCCTGCATCGTCAAAATCAGGCATATCACCCTTCACCTCAGGCTTCTTTATGACAAGTTGCCTGAGTTTCAATGATAGATATGCCGGATTTCCGAAGTATAGAGAACGCTTAATCATCTTTCAATGAAATTTCGCCAAGCAGGCTGATGGAAACTTTGCGCGGATTCAACGAAAACAAAGCATTAAAACTGCGAACTCTATAAAACTTTCTCATAGCTAATGCATTATTAGAATCATCTAATTTAGTCTCATACTGACTTCTGAAAACATAATATAAACTTGCCAGTTTCTGCACCCTATACAAATGCTCGCCCAAAGACTTATAATCCCGTCCGGCAAACGCATCGTTGAACTCATCATCCCCCATTCCAAGCACAAACATCTCATTCTGCTGCATACTCATAACAAACGTCCATTCAGGTGAAGGCAACCCTCCAGCCAGATCCTCAGGAACATTCTTGTCAATGACAGTGTCCAGAACTTCAACAGGATTCCTTACAACCACGGGGATTCCATACTTCTTGCGCTCAACGGCATCGCGGAATGTAACAATACTCTCCTGATACTTTCCATCCGCATCCTTATAGATGGCAATATGGTGATTATTACCAGGCTTCACAAAACCAATATCATTTCCGTCAGCATCTTTCTTGACTGGCACGACCTGAGACAAACCGGTATAACATCTCACAGTCTTGATCTGAATTTTACCAGCCTCATCTGCATATAAAGGCTCAGCAAATGCCTTTTTGGGATCATCACCGAAAGCGGCAAGACGCGCAGTCACAACCTCCCGGATATATTTATCAACAATCGAAGCAACATCCTTAGCCTTGATAGAATTCAGAGAATACTTTATGACATACTCCGGCTTGAAGCAGCTGCCATACTCAAGCATAATCGTATTTTCCTCATCCAGATACAACGGTGATTTCTTGAGCGACGACACCGCTTTCGAACAATCTCCACCACACGCCTCCAAACGCTCACGAATCAAATGCCTTATCCTCGGTTTGACAATATCATCCACACGTTCGAACAACTTCTTTACAGGAACCTTCTCTTCTATGCTCTTGATTCTGCCGTAAACGCTTTCCGCACTCAGAGCGCCCCTAGGCACAAGGATATTTTCCTGAGCAACAATACGCCTCCCAGCCTTGTAAACATACCTCTTACCAAGTGTGGTAACCCTCTTGCCAGACTTGAATGAAACAAGAATATCTGCCACATGGTCGGCAACATCAGCCACACTGAAATGAGCCTGTGCCAATGTCCATTTATCCAATGACATTTGTTCTTCACCGATGGCTGTCTTTGCATTCAAAGTATTCAGCCTCTGAATAATACTCTGCCTCGTGCAGGCGATTGTAAGAGCATCTATGGCGTGATGCCTGTGGTCCAGACGTTTTGACCAGTCTTTTATCCTTTCTTCAGTATGTGTCTGTCCTTTATGTACATAAGTAACATCCCCGGTAAGATTACCTTTACGATATCTAGGCAAATCCAAAGAATGGAGTATCTCGTCATACCCCCATATACGACGCAGATATGCAGTCACATCTCCACTTGAGCCATAGACATTCCTGCAAACCTGATTCAGAATCTCCATCGCTTTTCTTGAAATATATTGGGTCTGAACCAATTGTCTGGCTATAAAGTCCTTCGGAATCTTGTCAGCAGGAGTAAGGAGCCTGTTTCTCTTTGTCTGGCTGATTTTATTCTCTTTAAAAGCCGTTTCGACACGCTTCAAATAGTCTTCAAACGCATTCTCCCCACGTCCCTTCATGAAATCAAATGCAGTTGCATTACCCTTTTCCGCATTACATTTACGGCAGGCGCAGACTTTATTCGAGAAAGAATCGTCAAACAGAAGAGATTTAGGCACAACATGTTCAATCTCAACATCCAAACCGTTGAGAAATTCAGTCGCACTCACAGGCTGGCCACAATAGAAGCAACGCTTACCTGACTCTTCCCACAATCTGTATTTAAGAATCTTGTTCTTGGAGGGAACCAGACCCAATTCCTCAATTCTTTTAGCAATCTCCTCATTGGCCTTCTCCCTCGTACGAATATTCTTAGCCGCAGACTCACGCCCAGACTTGCTCAATTTCAGTTCCCTAGCCATCTCAACCCTTATCTCATCAATTGAGCCATACTTGTCAATGACAGCATTGACGACATTGATCATCTGATTCAGAATCTTTTCGACCACCGGCTGACGGAGCTCATTCTTCTGCAACTGAGGCAATTTCGTCAACAGTTTCCTGGTCTGATTCTCCGCCTTGGTGATGCTGTCCGAATGATTGATTCCTATGACATCACAAGCCTCGCTATATTTGGCACCATCCATCAGAGAAGGAAGAATCTTTCTCATGAACTTGAATGAACGGCTGGAATAACCCTGCTTGACAAAATCAATCCTGCACAGCGACTCCAGCATCGACTCGTCAGTAATGCCAAACTGTTTCTCCAATGCAGACTTCTGCTCATTTTTGTCTGATATTGAATAAATTATATGCCAAAGCCTATAGAGCGGCTCTCTCTCACATTCGGCACTTATCTCCATCAAGACCTCTCCAGTATCAGCATTGACCTGATTGGATTCCACCTCCTTGAGTTCAAACCGAAGAATCTCGTCGATGTCGCGTCTTCCCTTCAAGGCCTTCATCAATGCAACTCTCGTGGTATTTCCGACCATACCCTTACTCATGGCCCTATCGGCTGACCATCCGCTATTTTTTGCAAGGCCAAGAATCTTGAACAAATCATCGGCCTTCATTTTTTCATGAGTGTTCAGAAAATCAAATATCTCATGTTTATTATCAATGCTAATGAAATACTCATCATTTTCTTTGTTGGTAACCCTGATATTGTTTATCTCTTCCCAAATCTTGCATACCTGGGCCAGAGGAGAAGATTTCGGAGCGCATTTAGGTCCTGCAACAACTATTTCACCCTTCCCGTTTCTTATAGGATTATGCTCAGCATCAAATAGTTCGCGTTGCATAAATTCACATACAGACACAAGATGCTTGCACGATTTCAGTGGTCGCTGGTAGTAAATTATCTCGTTTCTGATTTCATTGACATTTGCCTCCGTCAACACTTCAGGATAGAATTCCCTCTGACATTGGATTATCCTGTCAAACTCCTCCACATAGGCTGCACGAGGAAAAACCTGCTCTTTTATGCGATAATTATAGAACGCACCCTTATCTGTGATTATTTCGCTCTCCTTTAGTTTTTCAGCAAAATGCTGGCCTATCGTTAGACCTTCATCCTTGATTTCCTGAAAGCGTTTGTTCACGGCTTGAACATAGTCACGCTGAGTCTTATCAGCAGAATCATCCTGCTTAGAATGTCTGTATCCACGTTTCTGGTTAAGATGATATAATACTCGACCTATTTCAGGCAATGACAGTTTGTCTCCTGGAGTTGCAGCACGTGCCCGAAGTGTCCACAAGTCCAGTACAGGAAGTTTTATCAATGTTTCATCCGGCAACATATCCAGTTCTCTGAGTTTATCAGTCAATGCCTTACGTCTTGACTGATAACGGTCATACCCTTTCCTTGCCGTACGTTTCTGGGTCCTGCTCTGATTCTTGGAAGCGGCATTTCCTGATGAAAACTCATTTGATTCTTCAGGAGTAAGCGGAACGATTCTGCTACCCATGCCCAATATCTCCAGTGGTCTGTGCTCATCATCGCATGATATAACACTCCAGCCTACAGAGCCGACACCCAAATCCAAACCCAGAATCTTTTTCATAAGTATGACAATTATTTTTGTTTTTCTATAAATTGTTTTAATTTTGCACTATCTGAAGCAAATCACAATAAGGATTATTCCGTTGTGAAAACATTCAAGGCGGGGAAGTAATTCCTCGTCTTTTTTTGCGTCAGAAGCAAGAAATTCTTAGCAGATACAAATATAGTAAAACGTTTTCAGAAACTGATACGAAAAAAGGACAGCTTTTCAGCTATCCTTTCCAGTGGGAGCAGAGGGAGTCGAACCCCCGACCCTCTGCTTGTAAGGCAGACGCTCTGAACCAACTGAGCTATGCTCCCAAGCTTCCCGTTTTCAAATCGGGAATGCAAAGGTACTACTATTTTTCTAATCTGCAAACTTTTTGTGATGTTTTTAGCACTTCACACAAAAAATTCATTCAGAAACAAGCACACCGCCGAAGGCACCATTGGCTCTGTAATGAGGGGCGTAGAGGGATTCGATAACCGGAACCGGGGCTGAGAACTTGCCGGACTGGGTGACGAAGAACTCCTCAGTTATTGTCGTATTCTCCTCCGGATAAGAATCGAACCAATACTCTGTCTGAGCACTCTTGACATTTCTATAACCCTGAGGCACAACAGAATACCAGCCATTGACACGGAGAGGACTCATCCACCAGCCGTAAGTGCCGGACAACTGATTAGAAGGACGGAGAGATGCCTCACGAGGGACAGTGAGACGTACAAAACTGCGGTTCTCATCATTATGGATAGAGTACTCGGCTACAATCTTGTCACCTACATGGAGCAATTCTCCTGAAGAAATTTCCTTACGGACATAGTCGCCGGAAGCGGAAACTTCTTCACGGAAGAAACGCCTGCTGACCGAGAAACCATTGCCGGAAGCCTTGACCGAAGAAAAATCAACTGAATTTGACATTGACAGGACTACAATACTGGTGGATTTGAGTGCAGGGCTGCCGTTCATGACTGAATTGACAGCATCCACAAATGCCGGGTCGGAATCCCAATGCTGGGTCTCCTTCTGGAGCATGAGCCAGAGACGGATGCCATCAGCCACACGAAGAGCCTCGGAGACATTGACATTCTCATTGGAAGAAAGAGGCTTGCATCCGAAAGAAGCAGCATTGACAGAAGCATCAGACGCATAGTCGGAAAGCAAATCGCAGACCATCGAATGGGCATAGGCCTCACTCTCGAGAAGTCCCCTGAACGGCATCACAAGATTAGGATAATACACGCCGCCATCCTTGTGATCCACAGCATATTCGAGCAGGGAAACCACGTCGGCATTGATGGACTTGACAAACTTCTTGTCAGCCTTGAAGCCAAGACCCCAGGACTTGGCCAGAGCCAAGCCGTCCTTAGACGAAGCCAGATTACGTAAGATGCTGATTCTGCGTACCTTAGCCAAGATATAACCATTCAGTCCACGTGCTTCATCCGGCACGAGATACGCTTTGGCAGCCTTGCGGAAAGCCGCGTAGCGCTCCTGCACATCCTTGCCTGCCGGCAACTTGACATTGAAAGGAACAGAAGGGAACATTGACCTGACATACATATATTGTTCATCCGAAATTCCGCCGCACCAGAACGGACATCCGGCGGAAGCGAATTGGTTCTTATCCAAATAACGCACGGCAGAAGACAGGACAGCATTGACATCAGCACACGAAGCCGCATCGGAAGCCACGGAGTCAGTTACGTCAAGATAACCGCCCGCGAGCATTTTCGCAAAGCGCTCAAGCAAAACTGCAGTGATTACCGGAGAAGAGTTCATGCCCTCGAACCAGGCAAAACCGCCATCGGCATTGTGGCAGGCAAAAACCTTGGAGAACAATTCCTCGTCAGAAATGCCGCCATGAGACACCGGCTCCATGCGTGCCAACGACCTGAGGCCATATGAAAGCTCGCGGACATACAGCGCCTCAGAAAGAGAAAGCACATCCTTGCCTTCCGGCTCCACCTTGGAAGGAACAGCATCGCGGATCATGTCAATGATACTTATGACTTTGACCTCCGCATCATTGCCAGAGCCGTTGACAAACTCATTTCGAAGCCTTGCTGTCACAGCCTCCTTATCCATACCTGCAAGAAGGACAGCCGAATGACTTTCTGTAATCCGCTGTCTGGCTGCAAGAACTGGGATACTTACGAACATTCCGTCCGAGAAGGCTACATCTTCACCCTTGTCTGCGACAAAGACCAGGCTGACCCCAAGATTCTCAGGCAGTCTGCCATCCGTTCCCAACTCAGGAACAGAGACCTCGAACATGGCATTGACAGACTTCCCGGCAGGAACGGTAACCCTCTTGGACTTGACGAGAAGAGGGGCAGTCCCCGCAGCCTTCAACGCCTCGTAATCCTTGCCGTCGAAAAGACGGAGGGTCAATGTTCCCCTGATGTCATGCTCCACGACAGACGAGACAGCAGCAGAAAGATTCCACTTGTCGGTCTCGTAGAGATACTTGGGCTCCACGACATTGACTTTCAAAGGGATAGTAACCATCATCTCACGGCGGAGAGTCGCATTGTCCATCCTTCCATTATGAGCATAAAGCGCCACGACGTAAGTGGACAACTTATCCGAAGTATTGAAAGCAAAAGAAATCTCGCCCTTGTCGTCGGACCTGAGGAAAGGCTGGAATGTCAATGTATTAGCAAATTCAGAACGGACATCAGGCATGGCAGGAGAGTCGCCGGATAATCCCTGAGACTCCCCTGCATCCATCTTGTCCTCCAGCGCAGCACTCTCTACAGAAAGGTTCGCCATGGCCGGAGACATTGCAGCACGAGTCTTGAACCTCTTAGGAGAAGTTCCATAAGCCACGACAGATTCCTCATCGAGAACAAGATCCCCGTCGAACGGAGAACCGCCGCTCACACTTCCCGGACAGGCATTGACATACACGACACGGGTGCCGGGCCTTGGCAGTTCGAATGTCCTCCAATAATTCCGCCTGATGGTTTCGCTGCTCTTGTCATACACGGCAGCAAGGCACTCTACGCCAGGCAACGTCTTGACAGTGAACGTATAAGAAGAAGCAGGCCATGTCCTGTCCTCGAAAGAAGAGAACGAAAGCGGAAGTTCACGTTCCGAATATACACGATGATATTCAAAATCGCATGACACGCTCTTGGAATCTTTGAAATAGAAAATCTGGACACGGATGGCATCAGGATATTCCTTCTTATACTCGAAAGAAAGCTTTTTCAGCGAACCGGCCCCATTTCGAACACCCGAAAGCGTTACCATTCTTGTCTCAAGCAGACCGGCCTTATCATCAAAGACCTCCGCCAATGCCCACACCGGAGCACCATCCGAAGCACCGAACAGCAGTTCGGCCCGTCCACCCTCACGGACCTCAGTAGTGACAGGGACAGCCAGATTCCTTACCGGAGCATCCAGGACCTTGTCATCTTCACGTACCAGAAGAACCTTCAACGTCGTCGTATCCTTGTACTCCTTCCCGGAATAGCTCTTCGCAGAAGCATACGACTTCAGCGTATAAAGGCCCGATGCAAAAGATTTCATATCAATGCTTTCCGTTGTCCCGGACTTGACTTCCGCTTGGATAACCAGTTTACCGGACTCATTCCTGACATCATAAGATATCTTTCCCGGAGCCGGAGCTCCGTCCATCGAATTCAATGTAAACTTGACGGAAGCAACGTCTTCCTTAAGGATGACCGCCTGCTCATAACGAGGCCGACGAGCCCAAGGAGAGGCAATAGGAGCCTGCTTTTCAATGAGTTCCAGATTTCCATCGGCAGCATTGACAAGTTCCGCATTGACATCCATACTGCCGGACACATATACAGGCCTGTTGTATTCGTGGGTCTCTCCAGTATCATCTGTAATCCTTACGGAAACTTTATAGAGAATACGGTAATCCTCATCCTCAGCATTGAATTTAATCATGAACGCTCCGTCCGGACCAATTTCCAGAGGCCCGGAACCGACGTTATTCCAATAAGTTCCGACTTCATAAACAGCCTTGCCGGATGCGACAGGATGACCGGAATAACTCGTAACCTTTCCAGTCACAACAACTTCGTCACCAGGAAAATATTGCTTGTCAATGTCATCAAATGTCACGTCAAACGTAGGAAGAACGAACTCATCCACACGAATCGACTTGGAAGCAGCGGTTCCGGCATCATTAGCAACACGGATTTCAAAATCACCATTCCTCTCCCCTTTCGGGAGGACAAACCATCCTGACATTGACCCGAACTCATTGGTAGTCAAATCGACAGACTCCACGTCACGACCTTCCGCATTGACAAGAACCACTTTATACTTCTCGCCGGCAGGCGAAACCTTGGCGGCATTGATTCCGTCGGTGAAATATATGAGCGCCTTGAAATCAACGGTATCTCCTGGATTATACGCGCCACGGTCTGTGAAGATTTCGCCACGCCTCTGCATCCTGGACGCAGCCTTCGACGAGTCTTTTTCCGGACTCCACCTGCCAATCGACACATCCTCACTCCTCCTCAGAAAGCCGTCCTTGCCGACATAACTGCATTCCATAGTATAGTAGGTGTCGCCTTTTATCTTGGCGGCCATATCCTCAGGAAGCGGAGTGAACCCGTCGAAGACAAACCCCTTGCAGGACACCACCGGCCTGCCGTTTTTCTTAAGGTCAATGTCAGCAGAGCGTATAGGCTCACCTGTCCGATAATCAGCGGCATAGATGCAGACTCCGCGGTTGTCCACACGTGATGCCAGAGAAATCCGCGCTGAAGAATAAGTGATATAATTGCTGATATCCTTTCCCGAAGCAGCCGTAATCTTATACTCCCCGTCATCCAATTCCAGAATGTCCACAGTCAATGTATCCCGCAAATAGAAGCTGCGGGACTCATTCTCCAGTTTCTTGTCAATGACAAAGTCCTTTCCATCTGCAAGCCCCATCGTAAGACGCACCGATTTCAAATTCTTAAGACTTACAATGATCTTTCCGTTCTCGACATCGAGCCCGATATGTTTTTCCGTAAGATTGCGGAGCAGCACATTCCTGACATAACCAAGTTCCGAAACAACCTTAGCCTCATCGCCGCGGAAGCCATTCCGCTCTTCCTCAAACGCCTCACATTCCTTGCAGAAAGACTCATAAGAAGCACTTGAAGCCTTGTCCTTCTCCATGGCGGCAAAGCGAAGTCTCAGGATATCGCACTTCGCCCACATCGATATGGCCTTGCCTGCATACTTATCTACAAATGCCTGCAAACCAAGAGATTGCCTATTTCCGTCTTTATCTTCAGGAATCGCCAGATATTCCAGATAGGCACTGAGGGGATAGGACTCCCCTTCATAATCCTTAAGCGCCTCATAGATTTTTCCTTCATCTATTTTCGAGAGCGACGTATAAGGAAGCAGGGTCCAGAGGGCATACTCATAATCATTGGCCAGAAAATGCTTCAGGAAAGAAGCATTGATTCCGGAAAAACCGGTATATCGTGAGACCTGGACACGATTATAGAAAGCACTATTGTGACCGGCCTTCAGATGTCTGGCATTGGCCTGGACATAGTCGAACAACGAGTCAGGATCAGCACCCGACTTTTCTGCTCGATATGCGAAACTGACTATCGGCTCATCGAACTTTCCTACATTCTTTCCGAACTCGTTTTCCAACGAATCACGGAGTTTCCAGTTGCGTGAAGAAACAGTTTCCTCGTATTTACGGGACGCATCATAAAAATCCCAGGCAAGCCTCTTTTTTTCAGCCTGCCTGCGTATTTCGGCAAGAATTTCCGCTTCACGTTTAGGTCTGTCCTGCTG
>FR890647.1:13202-17440 GCA_000435075.1 Bacteroides sp. CAG:770
TGTCCTGCTGAACCGCAGCGTTCCAGTCAGACCACAGTTCAGTCAACTCATGACCATCCTTGTCAGGCGACTTCTTCGTCTTGTCTTTTCTGAAAAATGCACTCATACCCAATGTTCCCAAAAATAGTATTACTACCACTATAAAAGTGACATTCAACAAGTTATGTTTCATACGCATATATTTTTAAGGCTTATGACACTGCGGACGGTACTTCTGATAAATGCCGTTCCAGGGCAATCTTGCATGTATGAGCCTGCGGACAAGCCTTCTACGCGAAGCAAGGCACAGCCTCGGAAACCACAAAAGTAGAGCCGCCGATATAGACGAGCGGGTTTCCGCCATAGGCAGCAGCCGTTTTCAATGCCAGAAGAACAGCTTCCCTCACATTGTCCTGCACATAAAGTCGTGAAGCAGATCTTCCCGATTCTTCACAAAAGGCCGTATATTTCTCGAAAATCGCAGACGCCTTTGCAGCCCTGGCAGTCTGTGGAGTCGTAAAAATCCATGTCGCATTATCAGGGAAAAGCGGCATTATGGCATCGAAATCCTTGTCGGCCATCACACCGTAAACCATTATGAGCGAAGTATATTTCCCTGTCTCCAGATATTCTTTCAGCTGCCCGAAGTTATAGGTCAATGCAGGTGCGTTGTGTCCGATGTCACAAATCACGTCCGGATTGGTCGAAAGCCTCTCCCAGCGCCCGTGGAACTCCATTCTCGAAGCCGTGTGTATCAACGAATCCGCGACGGCCGTCTTATCGGAAAGACCTTCCACATCATGCCATCTGGTCTGGAGAACATCTATCGCAGCCATCACGGTACGCAGGTTCATAGCCTGATATTCTCCCTGAAGGTCCATATTTTCCAGGACAGCCTCATGCATATACCACATGGACGGTTCTGTCCTGTCGGCAAAAACCAATGCAGGAAAGTCAGCACCGGAAGGCTCTCCGGCATTGACCTCGGCAAAACGCTTCCTGAAGACAGGTTCCGTCTCCGGCCTGGTCTCCCCTATCACGACCGGCACGCCACGCTTGAAAATTCCCGCCTTTTCGAAAGCGATCTTGTCAAGGGTATCGCCAAGCAAGTCACAGTGGTCCAGGCCAATGCTGGTGACAATACCCAGTTCAGGATTTATTATGTTCGTGCTGTCAAGACGTCCGCCGAGGCCGACTTCGATAACTGCCACATCCACGTTCATGTCAGCGAACCACTTGAAAGCCAGGCCGGTAGTTATCTCGAAGAAAGACAATTCCATTTCGTCGAACTTGTCCTGCCACTTCTCCAGAAAATCATATACATATTCCTGAGGAACCAACTCGGCCGTCTCATTCCTGTCCGCAGCCGAATCGCGCCCGTCAATGATGCGCATCCTCTCCCTGAAGTCAATGATATGAGGCGAGGTGTAGAGCCCCACCTTCAGTCCGGCCCCGGCAAGAACGGAAGAAAGCATATTGGAAACAGAGCCTTTGCCGTTTGTTCCGGCGACGTGGATGGTACGGAAAGCCTTGTCCGGAGTACCGAGCAAGTCATTGAAATCCAGCATATGTTGCAGTCCAGGCTTGTATGCATCACCAAAAGATGATGTCTGGACTGAAGGAAATCTGAGGAAGATGGACTTTATCAGAGAATTGTATTTGTCAATGTTCATTATAATGTCATTACAGGTTATTTTTCCGGCGGCCAACAATCGCCGCACGTTACGCAAAAATAATCAGAAATTACGTGTAATTCAAAAGATTTTATTATCCTGATTAAACATGCTAGCTTTGCGCGCCGGAACATGAAATCATGTCCTGCCAATAATCATTGGGGATGAGAAAGGCCGGATGAAAGAGATTTTCACCCGGCCTTTCTCATAACCTTTCACGCGAATCAGATTCCCGCAATCACATTGCGAAGCTGAGATGCAAGAGAGGTGTTATAACCTGTAGAAATATACACTACCCTGCCGAAACTATCACACATCGCGATTACAGGCAATGTCCTGCTTGCGCTGTGACAGCCTTCGCAGATCATGTTTCTGACAGAGGCATCCGAATCGAGGCCAAAGTGGACAAGGTCCTGATTATCAGCTATTGCAAGCCTGCCGGCCAAATTCTTGACATTGTCCACGTTCTGTCCGAACACCATCACAGGACGGCCCCAGGCAGCAAGTTCCTTCGACATTGACTCGAAATCCCTTATGGCATGGTTGCTCGGCTCGTCACCGTCACCGAAAACCGCGACGAGGAAATAGCCGCGGCCTGTCGTGCTCAGGATTGACTTTGCAGCATCGACAGTACCATCAGCCGTCACTGGCTGGTATAGGGCCTCAGGGTCCATTGCGCCTATGACGCTGATTTCCTCACTTGCCTGGCGCATGACAAGGGTAACGTCAGTATTCTTCCCGGGGGCAACATTGAAAGAAACCATTCTTGCCAGAACCTTTCCGCTTGCGAGACGTGTTCCGCTGGTAAGGAGGTATGAACCTGCGTCCAGGGTAAACGGCTTGCCGAATGACCTGGCGGAAGCATCAGCGCCGAGCTCGGTGGCATCGCCTCCCTCAAAATCAAGCAGACGGGTCCTTCCGTTACTTATTTTGCTCAATGTGAAGTGCCTGTAATACTCCGGATTGTCGAGAGTGCCGGCACCCGGGGTATATTTCAATGTGAATGTTCCCTTCTCTGAAATCCTTCCGACAGAGGAATCGCCCTGCTTTTCAGCAGTAATGTCAATCCATTCATTATCAGTCATATACTGAGCCTTGCCGGTCATCTGGTCAACCCTTGCAGGGATTCCGAAAGTACGCAGGGCGGCAACCATGAAGGTATTGCGTGAGCGGTTGTCAGCCATCCTCATTCTGAGAGTTCCGGCAGGAGTTGCCTGCAATCTTCTGGAATTCAGGCTGTCGGCAAGTGCCACGCTGTCTCTGGTCCAGCGGATGATTTCTCCTGCAAGTTTCTCGGCATCCGCCTTAGAGGCGATATCACGAGGAGTGCCGTTGCTGTAGATAAGATATGAAGCCAATGCCTTTCTGATATCCTGATGATATGGCTGGATAAACTCTCCGGAGATACGTGGACAGAGCACATAATTGTAATAGACGTTCTCACCGCGACTGCTGACCGCATTCCTCGGAGCCGCTGTCGTCAGGGCATCCATGAGCACCTCACACTTAGTATCACGTAAGTCCTTGCGGCTGAGAGTCTTGAGCATCTCCAAAGCATCTTTCAGCTTACCGGCATCATTGGCCTTGAAAATAAATTCCCGTACATCGCGCCAGTTGCCGCGCGCATCTATCAGTTGCCTGCATGCCGCTTCAGCATCCTCCGCCGACAATCCTGGCATTCCGAGACGCTCACTCGCATTGGCCTCGGTCGTGAATGTGGCGACATATGCAAGTCTTATCGAATCCTCCTGAGCGAGTCTCAGCTTGTTTGCCGCGATGTCTTCCTCGCTTGCTTCCGCCGGAATTCTGCCGGGTGCAGGAGGGTTTATGTCAATGTCTAATTCTATCTTGTCAGCGTCTTTATGGTTCAATGTTACGGTAACCTCAGCCGTCAGGTCAGCCTCCGGATTCTTCACATTTTCATCACCATCAGATGTAAGCTTTCCTGTTCCGTAAAGTCCTTTGTCTGAAGTCCATACGAACATATCACCGATTCCGGAATGAAGCGACGCCTTGCCCTCATCATCGGTTTTCAGAATCACCGCATTGTAGAGCTCGCCGTAATTGTATATGCAGAATGAGACATATGCACCGGGAACAGGTTTTCCTTCCGTGTCAATGACAGTAACGATGTTGCGCCTCGTCCTGACATAATTGCCTATGACATTGATCTCAGTAAAATTCTTCGTGCGTCTGATGACATCCTCCGGTCCGCGGTAGTCTCCGAGCACGAGGGTATGCATCAGCATCGCCCTTGCCGCAGGCTCATTGAACCATGCCATATTCAGTTCAGGCTCAGGTTCGCAGGCTCCGAGGAAGGACCACTTTCCGTCAGTCCAGACCTCAACCCATGCGTGGTTGTCGTCTGTATGCGCCCAACGCGGAGTATAGACCTGACGTGCAGGGATCCCCATCGTACGCATCGCGGCCACGGTGAATGTGGACTCCTCTCCACATCTTCCTTCTCCGTTCAGCATTGACGCGATTGGTGAAGATGTTCTCGGATCCGAAGGAGTATAAGTCACTTTCTCATGACACCAGTGATTGATTTCCAATGCGGCATCATGCATTGACATTCCTGCTACT
>FR890647.1:17460-21034 GCA_000435075.1 Bacteroides sp. CAG:770
TGACATTCCTGCTACTCGAGCCTTGAGCGTATCGTAGTACATCATCCTGAACTCGTCGAGTCTCTCATTGTTCACACGCACAGGCAGCACGAAATGTCTGAACAGCTGGTCAGGGACCTGCTTGCCCCACGGCATTTCACGGCGGGCCTTCAGCGCCACTTCAGTATTCTGCCTGAAGAAATCCTCGCTGTAATCCGCCTTATCGGCCAGATTCATATATTCATAGAGAAAATCCATCGCCTCGTCCGTCTGCTTTTCCACATTCCCGCAGCCTGTCAATGCCATTGCTGCCGCGGCCAGTGCCAATGCAATATTCTTTAGTGTCATAAGGGTTAAATTTTTTTATTGTAATAGGAACATTTGTCTTCTCTGACGGGTCATCCAAGCACAAACTTGCGGATGGCATCGGCAAAGCCGTTTTCATCCACGTGACCTGCAACATAGCCTGCCGCCGCCTTCACATCATCACCGGCATTGCCCATCGCGACTCCGAGTCCTGCGGCACCGATGAGGGAAATGTCATTGCCTCCGTCGCCAAAAGAAATGGTTTCGTCAATGCCGATACCGAGAAGTTCCGCCACTTCCCTGAGCGCATTTCCCTTGCTCACACAATTCAGGTCAATGTCAGCAAATCTCGGATGCCACCTGGTAGCATACATGTCAGGAACCTGAGACATTACTATATTCTGAAGGTCCAGATCGAAATATGCCGCCATCTGGCCACATCCATAAGCATTGAACTTCTCCTCGATGTCGCATACTTCAGGAATCTTGTGGTCGATAGCCTTCGCCAGTTCTTCGACGGCAGGTGTTATCCTGTTGATGAAAAAGCCTTCGGTGAGTTCTAGGCTCAGGGCGAAACCGTATTCGTCGGACAGCATTGACATTTTCTTGAAATTGTCATAATCGATGAAATGCTGTCTGATTATGCGCCCGTCTTTCCAGCGGCAGTCTGCACCGTTCAGGGAAATCACTGCATCGTATGGAACATCCTTGATGACATCAAAGTCACCATAAGGCCGCCCCGTCGCTATAATTATCTTGACTCCCTGATTATGAGCCTCTTCCAATGCTTCCAGAGTACTCTCCGGGACCCTGTGCGTACGGAAACTTACCAATGTTCCGTCAATGTCGCTGAATATCGCCTTATATTTCATCTGTCCGAAATTTTACGCAAAGATAAGTAATCCTTAAAAAAATCAGAACAGGCCTATCAATGTCGGGTCCAATGATTCTGAAACTATCATCAGATAACGGCAGCCAACCGGATTATGGAAATGGACATAACGTGGCGAAGGGTCATTGACAAGATTTCCGAACTCGAAAGACGAGACCTCGGTCCATGAGAGGCCGTCATCGCTTATGCTGACGACGCCGCTGACGATACCCGATTCGGACTTTCCGGCCGCCGGATTATAAACGATGCCGCCGAGTCTTCTCTGCCCGCCGAACACAAGGACATTCGAATTTCCCTCCGTTTTCCACGCATTCTTATCATATTCCTGCAGTTCAGGGGTATCGAAAGGATTTCCATAGAATGGGCCCCAATGTGAGTAATGCGCTGACATCTTGGATATTGCAACCATCGCTCTGGACTGGAGCAGACGGAAACGGAGAGCGTCGGTCTCTATATCATTGACACGAAGGATTCTCTTGTGACCGATATTCGTCGAAGTCGCGATTTCCTTCCATTCGCCGTCAATCCGGGCATCCACCGCAAAACGCTCCGCGCGCTCGCCGACAGTCGCGATTGCCTCCTGAAGGACGATACGGTTTATCCAGCGCTTTTCAGGCAAGGTGACAACGAAATCTTCGCCGTCCTTGACCTTTATATAGGTGTCAATGTCATTGTCGAGCAGCGCCTTCGGGCATTTCGCACCTTCGAGAAGGTCAATGCCATAGGTCTCACGGATGCGCCGGCCTGTCTCTTCGAGGGTCTTCAGGTCTTTCTCCGGGAAACGTCCCTGGTTGTCAGGCGGCAGATTCAGAAGAAGGATGGCATTGCCTCCGACTGAACGCTCATATATGTCGAATACATTGTCCGCAGTTCTGGTCTGCTGGTGGGTATTGTCTCTCCAGAACCAGCCGTCACGGATGGAGACATCGGTCTCGGCAGGCTGATAATGAAGGTATTTGCCTTCGCAAAGCTGTTCGCGTCCGCCAAGCTGATCAGCCATCATGTCGCTGTACCAGGTAAGGGTGTCAGGATTTGCCATGTAGGGAACGACGTTCCATTCTGAGTCTCTGGTATGACCGCCCTCGTTTCCGCACCAGCGCAGGTCTTCCCTGCCGAAGATATTGGCCTTCGGAGCCAATGTCCTGATCAGTTCCCGCCACGCATTGTAATTGTAGGTCTGTCCTCCCTTGGTCTTCGGATGGGCACCGTCCAGCCAGATTTCCGAAATCGGGCCGTATTCGGTGAGCAGTTCGAAGAGCTGGTTCAGATAATACTCGTTGTAATCATCGACATAGAACTTGAATTTCGTCTTGTTGCTGAACGGACGTCCTTCCACTTCTCTCGGAATGGTCCTGAGAGTAGGCTTGCTTAGATTGCCATAGAGTCCGTCCGGGCTTTCTATCTGATAAAGGTCTGCCGGTGAAAGATATATACCGAGTTCCAGTCCGTATTTGCGGCATGACTCGGAGAGGTCCTTAAGGATATCCCCCTTGCCGTCACGGAATTTGGATGACATGATTCCGTGGTCGGTGTAGCGGCTCTGCCACATGATATAGCCGTCATGATGTTTAGCAGTGAAAATCACCATTTTCATTCCGGCGTCCTTGATTGCCTTGCACCATTGGTCAGTATCGAGTGTTTCCAGCGCGAAAGTTTCGGAGGACTCGAATCCGCTGCCCCACTCTTTGCCGGTGAAGGTGTTCGGTCCGAAATGGATGAACGCGATGAATTCCCTGTCAAGTGCTGCCAGCTGGTTAGCCGTCGGCACGACATTGGCGGCCTTTTCAATGATGGTATTCGCGTCATCGCCGTCAATCTTCACCGTGTTGCAGTATTTCCTGGTTCCGCATCCGGCAACTGCCGCCAATGCCGCTAAAATAGTGATTGTCTTTCTGATATGCATGTGTCATCAATTTGGTTAATAGTTTCGCGGCGGATTTTTCTGCGTTGAAATCGGCCGGAATGCAAAGGTACATATTTTTGGCGAGTCTGACAGGATTGGAGGCCTTGGTGACATATGGTATCATCTTCCTGCTCCACAGTCGCCAGAATACGAATTAAACATTTTAAATCAAAACCACTTAATAGGTTCAGGTTTTAATCGATATCATTAAAAACAATTTAAATTTCGAACAAAAACATTGTATTTTATTCAAAATTGTAAGAAATATTTTGGAGGTCGATATTTTTTACATAAGTTTGTAGAAGTTATAACATGGAGAATTGCTCCAATTAACAATAAAATACCTGATGACTTCTAAAATCAAGTTTACAGAAGGTCCTTGGACCGCTACGATCAACGTAGCAGATTTCGTATATCGCAACATTGTTCCTTACGAGGGAGACGCATCGTTCCTGATGGGCCCGTCTGACCGCACCAACAAACTTTGGCAGGAA
>FR890647.1:21044-24436 GCA_000435075.1 Bacteroides sp. CAG:770
GACCGCACCAACAATCTTTGGCAGGAATGCATCGAGGCTCTGGAAGAGGAGCGTGAGAGAGGCGGTGTCAGAAGCATTGACGCAAAAACCATTTCTACCATCACATCACACGCCGCAGGGTACATTGACAAGGAGAATGAACTCATTGTCGGCCTCCAGACAGATGAACTCCTGAAGCGTGCCATCAAGCCGCTCGGAGGATGGAGAGTTGTGGAGAAAGCATGCCATGAGAATGGCGTGGAACTGGACCCTAAAGTAAAGGAAATCTTCACTCATTACAGAAAGACCCATAATGACGGAGTTTTCGATGTATATACTGATGAGATTCTGAGTTTCAGAAAGTTGGGATTCATCACCGGACTTCCTGACAACTATTCCAGAGGTCGTATCATAGGTGACTACAGACGTATTGCCCTCTATGGTATCGACAGGCTTATCGAGGCCAAGAAAGTGGACCTGAAGAATCTTACCGGTCCGATGACCGATGCCCGTATCAATCTCCGCGAAGAGGTTGCAGAGCAGATCCATGCTCTCAACGAGATGAAGCAGCTCGGCGAAATATACGGACTCGAGCTCGGACGCCCTGCTGAAACCGCAAGAGAGGCTGTCCAGTGGGTATATATGGGCTATCTTGCTGCTGTCAAGGAACAGGACGGTGCAGCAATGTCTCTCGGTAACGTGTCATCATTCCTCGACATTTACATTGACAGAGACCTGAAAGAAGGAATTCTGGACGAGAATGGCGCTCAGGAGCTTGTGGATCAGTTCATCATGAAGTTGAGAATGGTCCGTCACCTCAGAATGCAGTCTTACAATGACATTTTCGCGGGTGACCCGACATGGGTGACCGAGGCTATCGGCGGAAGATATAATGACGGCAAGATCAAGGTCACAAAGACATCTTTCCGTTTCCTCCAGACTTTGTATAATCTCGGACCTGCACCGGAGCCGAACCTTACAGTTCTCTGGAGTCCGTCACTTCCTGAAGGCTTCAAGGCATTCTGCGCAAAGGTATCGGTAGATACAAGTTCTATCCAGTACGAGAATGACGAGCTCATGAGAAAGATCCGCGGCGAAGAGGACTATGGTATCGCATGCTGCGTTTCATACCAGGCTATCGGAAAGGCCATTCAGTTCTTCGGAGCGAGAGCAAACCTTGCAAAGGCTTTGTTGCTTGCCATCAACGGCGGACGCTGCGAGAATACAGGCACTCTGATGGTTCACGGAATCGAGCCTCTCTCGAGCGACGAACTGAATTACGAAGAGGTTGTGGACAGATACAAGAAGGTGCTCCACGAAGTTGCCCGCGTATATAATGAGGCGATGAACATCATCCACTATATGCACGACAAGTACGATTACGAGCGCTCTCAGATGGCATTGATAGATACCGACCCTAGAATCAACCTCGCTTACGGAGTCGCAGGTCTTTCTATCGCAGCTGACTCATTGTCAGCTATCAAGTTCGGCAAGGTAAAGGCTCACCGCAACGAGAACGGTCTCACTGACGGTTTCGAGATTTCAGGCGAGTATCCTTGCTTCGGAAATGATGATGACCGCGTCGATCTCATTGCAAAGGACCTTATCAGTTTCTTCAGCGGAGAGTTGAAAAAGCTCCCTGTCCACAAGAATGCAGAGCCGACATTGTCAATCCTCACCATCACTTCGAATGTGATGTACGGAAAGAAGACAGGAGCTACACCTGATGGTCGCGAGCACGGAAAGGCTTTCGCACCTGGTGCAAACCCGATGCACGGCCGTGACTGCCACGGAGCTATCGCATCGCTCTCTTCTGTGTCGAAACTTGACTACAGCGACGCCCTCGACGGTATCAGCAACACATTCTCTATCGTACCTAAGTCTCTCGGTCCGACTCCGGAAGAAAGAATCGAGAACCTCGAGACAATGTTGGACGGATATTTCAGCAAGGGTGCACACCACTTGAATGTCAATGTTCTGAATCGTGAGATGCTTGAGGATGCAATGGAACATCCTGAGAAATATCCTCAGCTTACAATCCGCGTGTCCGGTTATGCCGTAAACTTCGTTAAACTCAGTCGCGAGCATCAGCTGGAAGTGATTGCAAGAACATTCCACCAGTCAATGTAATTCCTACGCATAATCATTGAACTATGGATATAAACGTACATTCATACGAATCAATGGGAACATATGACGGGCCTGGTCTCAGGCTCGTCGTATTTCTTCAAGGATGCCCGTTCCGCTGCCTTTATTGTGCCAATCCGGACACGATTCCCTTTACGGGAGGCAAGCCGACAAAACCGGAAGAGATTCTGGATATGGCATTGAGGGAGAAACCGTTTTTCGGCAAGAAAGGCGGTGTGACATTTTCCGGAGGTGAGCCGACTGCACAGGCAAAGGCTCTCATTCCTCTTGTCAAGATGCTTAAGGACAATGGAATACATGTTTGTCTGGACAGCAACGGCGGAGTGTGGAATCCGGATGTGGAAGAATTGTTCTCTCTGGCCGATCTGGTGCTTCTGGATGTGAAAGAGTTCAATCCTGCCAGACATCTTGCCCTGACAGGCAGGGACAACACTATCACTCTCAACACTGCAAAGTGGCTGGAGGAGCACGGAAAGCCGTTCTGGATGAGATATGTTCTCATTCCTGGATACAGTGATTTCGAAGAGGATATCAGGGGCCTGGGAGAGCATTTCTCAGGCAAGTCATCCGGAAAGCCTGCATACAAGATGCTCCAGCGTCTGGAAATCCTGCCATATCACACTTTGGGTATCCACAAATACGAGAGTCTCGGAAAGAAATATGAACTGGAAGGTGTTCCGCTGAATACCAAGGAGCAGTTGGAGCGTGCACGGGCATTGTTCAGCGAATATCTGGACAATGTAGATCTTAATTAACTCGGAATTCTTCGCACAGAACTTTCTGTTTCAATGATATACGAATGAAGCCGCCCCGGATTTCGGGACGGCTGTTTTGTCTTTCTTCAAGGTCACCAGCAATGGACTTCGGAACATTACGTCCCGTTAAGTATTCATGGCCTTAATGCATTTGATTCGGTCTTCGTCGTCAAGTTGGTCGAGTTCCAGAATGATGTGAAGTAATTGCTATGCATTGTTCAGTTCTTTCTTCAGCATAGATACCTCGTCTTCTGATAGCCCTGTGGCCTGAGTTATAATCTCGCAAGAGGCCCCGAGTCGAATAAGATTTATCGCGATCTTCGATTGTCCCTCTTTGAGACCTTCTTCTTTGCCTTCCTTGTGTCCCTCTTCTCGTCCTTCCTTGAGCCCTTCCTCTTTGCCCACTTTATGCCCTTCCTCACGTCCTTCTTCTCGTCCCGCCTTGAGTCCTTCTTCACGTCCACTCTCATGCGCGTACTCGATCTGATTGTATGTGTCCCGTTCCGTATT
>FR890648.1 GCA_000435075.1 Bacteroides sp. CAG:770
TGGACTCGTATTCTTCCGACAAATCATATACTTTATCGCCTGCCTTATGCCTGAAAGTCAGTTCTGTATTTATAATTTTCCCCTTTCTAAGCATTTCAGCCTTTGCATCTTTATCAATAGGGGCATTCTGAATCAGTTGTTCCAACTCAGGGGTAATCAGCTCTTCCTCTTCGTTTAATACCACATCTTCTATATTGAAATCGGACGCTTTCAGGAAATTTAAAATGAATTTCTTCAAATCTCCCGCCTCGTCTTTATCCAATCGTGATTTGACATATCCCGAAAGCAACATACCGGGAGCCAATACGTCTTTTACCTGCTTGGCAAAATAATCGTACACATCATTCAGCCTTGTCCGTTCCACGTTGCTTTTGCCAAACGCGGCAAGCACACTGCAATTATTGATAGTGTTGCCGGAAATTACATCCTGGCTTTTCTTTGTCATTTTCAGATTTACGCCAAAGTCGATAGTCGAGGAATCTGTCGCAGTATCATAACTTCGGTTATACAGTTTGGTCGGGCGAATGGAGTCATAAACAATCAATGTCTCGGAATAGATATGCTTTGCATCCAATTCAAAACTAAGAATGTACTTCGACTGATTGATATAGAACACCATTGACATCTTTGTCTTTTCGTTTCTTGAAGTGTCATCCAACATGAAAGGGACAACCCCGGTTTTCTCGGTCCGGTCTTTAGGCATTCTCAAAACCAGCATCTTGAAAAATTCGATGGCATTCAATATATTCGTTTTACCGGAAGCGTTGGCACCGTAGATGATTCCCACTTTCAGCAATCTTACCCCGTCCTTAACTTCATACGAATACTCATTAGACATAAAAGTATCTGCCGATGGTTCAAAACTGATTTTCTGAACCGATTTAATGGAGAAAAAATTCTCAATGCTGAACTCTGCTATCATAATTATTGATTTTATCTATTGTACGGTGCAAAGATACAAATAAAATCTCGCACAGCAATCTATAAATGCAATTATTGTAGAAAAAATACGCAATGCGAATACAAAATCAATAAACAGCTATTTATTGAAGCTGCAAATTAACCGTCTGATTACCTCTGGAAAGTGTTGACAGATTT
>FR890649.1 GCA_000435075.1 Bacteroides sp. CAG:770
TGCGGCTTTATATCACATCGCAAATTCTTTCCAGTTGTAAGAACTTTCAGTGGGCAGAATGCCTGTCCAAAATAGTTCAAGTTATTTTTTACTCTTACAAATCCATCATTCTGTTCCTTCAATCATTATTATGTACGGTTCGATACACAATTTGTCCCATTCAGTAAATTCCTTTTGTTAATGAGTGGCGGTCTATATACCTTCGCATCCGTTAAACAAAATTTATATATGTTAAAAACAATTATTCAAACAACGGCTATAGCACTAATCTGCCTAACCACAATTTCCTGCGAAAAGGAAGCACCTATAAAGACACATTCAAATTCAGAACTGGCTGCCGAAACAGAATCATCGTCTCTAGATGATTTTACGGTCATTCTTTCAAAGGCAGTTGCCAAAGACAAGGATTTGCGTGATTTCATCAAAATGGAGTCTCTTAAACAGTTCGACAAAGACTATGATGTTTTCTACCCTTTCGTAAAAAACAAGAGACTTTCATCCGGAATATCTTTCAGGGAGGCTTTGTTAAAATACACCTCGGAAGACAAATTGGAACAAATTGAAGCAAATTGCCCACTACTGAATATCTTTGTGCCAGATTGGAGCTGGATAAACGGCTATTCTGCAGATTCGTGGGACACAAACGATGATTTTGTGACTGTCAGCAAGAAAAATGATGGCGACAAACATGTTATTTATTACAATGGATCTGTCTATGACACTTTGAGAACAGATGGTTTCCCATCTTACCCCGTTTTAATTGTAAAAAATAATGGACGTCTTAAGGTCGCTAATACAAAAACCAAATCTTCTGAGGCGACATACGAATTCACACATGAGGAATTCGACAATACCAATAACGTTCAAACTAAGGCTAACAGAAAGTGGCACTATGACCCTGTACCTCTACCTGTAGAAGGTTGTTCAGACTTCGTCCCTGGAAGCGATATTGATCCGCTCCTTAAAAATGCATATGAAGAGTTCGCTGATAACGCACCAGAAGATGCTTGTCAGAGAGATTATGTATATTATGGAATGAGCAAGAGTAATACCACACATGGAGTCTTGCGGAATTATATAAGAGAGCGTATCTATCGATTTAAATTTTCTCCAGCATCATTTAATTTAATTTCAGAACAACCGGAAGACCCTACTTTACACGAGACGGTAGATGTAATTGGAAGAAAGAACTCCTTGGATGCAGAGGCTTTGTATAAAATGATATGGACTGAAGGTAGCTTTTCGTTTCAGTTCGATATATTTCTCGGTACAAAAGAAGACAGCAGTTATCTTTCCGAAACACGAATATTTTCAGTATTTGCAAAAGATGTCTTTGATCTAAGCCAAGTTCAACGCAAATATAAACATCAGACAGCATTAGAGAGAGGACACTATATTTATTATTTCAAATCGGAAGACCTTGTTTCTAAATGGATATATCCAGAGGGGATTGAATTTCTTCCAGAATGGGATATCTCAAAAGAGTCCGACAATATTCATATTATTGTTTCGGAGTTAGATAAATCTGGATCATATTCATACACTCAAAAAGTTACCTATGAATATGCAAATAATTTCAGTGGAAATGGAGATGTGTCTGGAGGGGAGTCTGGAAAAAAGAAAGGTATTAAGTTGGGGTTTGGTGTCAGTGGTGGAAATTCATCTAAAACCACAAAAGATATTACCTTAACCTATACGACCACAAAAGAGAGCGATAAGATGGGAGGTGTGAGTCTTGACTATATTAATAAAATTCTTGAGGAACCGGCCACTGCTACAATCAATGGTAACAATGTATCCGGTTATACTGTAAGAAGTATTCACAAAGGGGATATAACTATCACTCTTCTTCCTATGGATATTCGGTAAATAACATATAAGGGGAATGAGAATTATATACATATTGTCGAGTTTATTAGTTTTATGCTTGACATCCTGTGCAAAAGAACAACCTGAGAAAAAAGGCTATGATGTCTGCGGTACATATTGCTTAAGCCAAATGCGATTTTTTTCTGTAGAACATGTGGACCTTGATGGAGATGGAGAAGAAAGCGAAAATTTTCTTGATGAATTCAGGTATCTTGATGGCTATTCAGAAGATCTTTCAACAGCCACAGTTTATAGAAGGCCATTGAACAGGAATCAGATTGTTGCTGATTTTTATATACCTTACCACGATGTAAGACTTGACGGAAACTGCATAAAGGACTCGGGTTGTGGATATATGGAATCTTCGCTTATCGGCGAATTGAACGGGGATTACGAAGACTCCCCACTCGTTTTTGTCAATCTTAGCGGAGTGCCTCCTGAGAATAACATTGGCGCTCGTGGCATTGATAATGCAAATATAAAAGAGTTCGGCGTTTACGGGCAGATGAAGATATATGTATATTGCACGATATATGACTCCGATTTCAATCCTCATAAAGGGACACTGCTGATGCTTTTTATGAAGAACTCAAATAAATAATAAGTAATTTTCAGTGGGTCTTTAGATAAAGGTTATCCGTATTAGGGAAAACATTTCCAAACGGATAACCTTTATCATTATAATTGCATTAATGTGCAAACGGCGGTAGAAACGAAGCCGCACATATATCAAACCAGTTCTGAGATGGTGTCAAGTATATCAATAAAAAGTCAACCATTGTCATGGGAGGTTCTCTCTAATATCATCATTTGTCCAGCCAATCCCGCAGTTCAGCAGATTTCCCCCTGCTCAGTGTCAAAGGCAAGTCACATCCCTTGAGTCGAACCAGAAGGCGAGAGTTAAAAAGCATGCTTATGCGTGCTATGGAATCGATGTTTGCGATGTACTGTCTGTTTAGCCGGAAAAACATCTTCGGGTCCAGTTCGCTCTCCAACTCGTTCATCGTGAACTGTACAACAATGTTATCTCCATCCACCAACTTGACATATACATGGCGTTGGTCAAAATAAAAATACCGAATATCCTTCACATTGACAGGTATCAGTTCCTCACCTTTCCAGATCAATATGCGTTCCCTGTAAGACCGGAGTTCGCCGATAACATCGCCAATTTTACGCTTGCTTGAAATAGTCTGCCCAGCAATGCTCTCCATTTTCTTAAGCGCCGCTGAAAGATTTTCTTTTTCGATAGGCTTGAGAAGGTAGTCAATGCCATTATTCTTGAACGCCTTGAGCGCATACTCGTCATAAGCGGTAGTGAATATGACCATACATTCGGGCATCACTACCTGAAATGCGTCGAATACCTCTTGGCCCCGCAGTTTTATATCCGAAAATATCAGGTCATATCCGGAATATTCCGACAGCCTCGATATGACTTCAGATACGGTAGTCAGAGGCCCATCTATCTCCATGTCCGGCCGGAGTTCCTGAAGCATCCGTCTTAACATCCTGAAACTTATCTCTTCGTCTTCAATTATCAGTGCTCTCATAATGATTGAATTATAGGAAGGTTCACTTCGAAATATCGTCTATCACCCTCTTCGGTTATTCTTATCACCGGCGCCTTGCTGCACTCTATGGAATATCTCCTTATCAGGTTCTTAAGTCCTACACCTTTACATGAAACGCCGGACACTTGGTCTTGATTATTGTCGAGCATGCTGTTGCTTACCACAAGCCAGTCTCCTCGCCTGAAAATCCTGAGCTGTAGCGGGTGCTCCGGTGACGGGCTGTTATGCTTGATTGCATTCTCTATCAACAGTTGCATGCTCATAGTTAGAATTTTCTCATTGCCGCGACATTCAAGACAGTTGTCACAGAAGTCTATGCTTGATGGGAAGCGGGTCTGCATGACTGACACATACTCCTTTGCAAATGCCATCGCCTCCGAAATAGAGACAAGGTCTTTCTCAATGCTGCCGATTATATACCGGTATATCTTTGAAATCGACACTGTGAACCGCTTGGCTCTGTCAGAATCCTCTTCAATCAGCCCGGTCAATATATTGAGGCTGTTTAAAACGAAATGTGGATCCAGTTGAGACTTCAGCATTGCCTTGGTTAATTTCATATTATCTTCTTGCTGATTAAGTATCATTTGGGTATAGTAGCGGATATTATGGAATTGGGATACCATGCTCGCAACTATGCAAAATATATACATGCTGCACAGGGATTCGTCTTCTGACGGCTCCTCCCATAAAAGATTAGCCAAGAAAGTCTCATGCAGCAGGGCCAGCATCAGATTAAGTCCAAATGTCAAGACACCGTTAAGCGCCAACTTGAAAGGGGTCAATCTGTGCGGAAACCTCCTATTCAGCATCACAGATTCCACGGCCATGCTGGTTAATATGAACACACCGCAGTACATGAAATTCTTGAATAACTCAAGAGGACTCCAGTCGAACTTGTCCCGAAGAACCAGAAACCATAGTAGAAGATACAGAAGAAACGTCGATGCTGTCTGTATGAGCCATTCTTTAATATATTGTAATGCTTTCATGCATCTCTTTTTTGCAAATTTACACAAACTATCAGTAATTGTATCTAATGATAGCTCAAACCTTAATTTTATTGTCATATTCCGGACAAATCAGACGAATACAGCATAGATGAAAAAACAACACAAACATTGTACAATATAAATATTGTTCATACCTTAGTAGAAACAACAACCCATGAGCAAGGCAACTGAATTTTTGAACAATCACCAATCTGCAACACCTTCAAAATGGAGGGAATCGGCAGAATGGAGGAGAGAGAATGAGAAATGGCTGAAGTATGCCAGATTCATTACGATGAAAACTATGCAGGCTATGGATAGGCAAGGTGTCACCCAGTCCGTACTGGCAGAGCGGATGGGATGCAGCCAACAATATGTTTCAAACCTGCTCAAAGGCAGTTCAAATATGACTTTGGAAACAATAGCACGCATAGAAACAGCACTCAACATTGACCTCATCGGGGCAGCATTGAGCAGCCCAGTCGCCGGATATGAGACAAGGGCAGGGCAGGCGCGGTGTCTGAACGATGGGGAGGACGTTACATATGGCACAAAATAATCAATCCTTAACAACCCCCATGGAAACGGCTGCTAAGGATTGAATTTTATTCAATGTTATCGGTTTCCTCTATAGGAGGGACCTTTTCGGACATGGAATTATCTACTGCTACGTCATCGAGAGAAGACTTAAGGTCAGTCGCCCGCAAAGGGACATTGAGAGGATCCTTCTCCTTCTTGGAATTATCTTTCTTTTTGTCAGAAAGGGCTTTCTTTTCCGAAAGTCGGGCCTTGCGCTTGTCTTCGCGCTCTTTCCGCTTGGCAAAAGAAGCCTTATACTTATCCAGACGGGCATTTTCTTTCCGTTCACGGGCTTCGGCAGCGAGAATTTCCTTGAGTTTCTTCGCACGAAGTTTGGCAGCTTTCTTATCCGCGGCCGCCTTGGCTTTTGCTGCATCCAGACTATCCAGGCGGGCCCACTTGGCCTCACGGGCTGCTATCTTGGCTGCTCGAAGAGAATCACGCTGAGCCTTCTTAAGGGCGGCGGGATCCGTCACGGCAGCATTGACAATAGACGAATCGGGTGACATTGACAATAAATCGGCCCCGGCCTTTGTGGAGTCCGCGAGAGCAGGAACTGCTGAAGAGGAATCCGCCGGTGACATTGACAATGAATAGACAGAGGCAGAATCGCGGGCGACTGTCAATGAATCCTGCGCGGACTTTGCCTGGGCGGCAGCACTTCTGCGAGCCTTCGCCTCTGACTTGGCAAGCCTTCCCCGCTCGATTTCCTTCATGACGCCCGGAATATAACCCGGATAATATTTGTCGGTATAAGTGAACGTCGTTCTCGGACGTGACGCGTAATAATCTCTTTCTGAAGCCCTTAATGAAAGCGGTGTTATGCTTTCACGACCTGCGGGACGCCTCTCGGGATCCCAGTTGAAACCCTTGAGGACACGGTCATCCTTAGACATCTGAGCGACAGGATAGGCATCATTCTTGGCAGACTCGAAATAATAGACCTTGTCCAAGTCTCCATCCTTGAACTGGGCATAAAGCATCTTCGCAGCACTCTTGTTGACCGTCGCATAGACACTATCTTCAGGAATGTAGAAAATGGCATTGGCCTCACCAAGCGCATCGAAGCGGGTCAGGCCGCCCTTCTCATCAAAGTAAGCCAACATCTCGGTCGCACGAATCTGGTCGAAACACAGCGAATCCTCCTGCACCACGATAAACGCATTGGACATCAGACTGGCCTTTTGAAGGGAACTGCCCTTGATAACGGCATAAAGACTATCCGAAGAATACTGTCTGTTGGTCTCATTCCAGACAACAGGTTTCTGATACATCCGCACTAGAGAATCCAGGTCATTATACTCCAGAGAATCGCAAGCGAACTGAATATCAGACTTATACATCTTCACATTTCTGATTGCAGTGATGAAATTCAGCTTAGTGGAATCCTTAGGGGCCGCAAGGCTGTCCGCCTGGACACCGACAGAATCCGCGAGTTCTTTCAATGACTCTGAAGTCAATGCCGTAGAATCTGCCGGAGCACTTCCAAGGCTGTCCGCAGCCGCCGGGGCCTCTACCGCAAGCGTATCTTTCTGTGCAGCAACTTCTTCAGCCTGCTTAGGCTGTTCAGATTCCTTAGCGGCATCGGCCTGCTTGGCCTTGTCGGAAGAGCCTGCCGGCTTTGCAGTCGCATTGTCATTGACCTTACCCTTTCCTTGGTTCTTCTGCTGCGGTCTCGGTCTGTTCGGATCTTCCTCCGCGGCCTTTGCCGCAGCTTCGGCAGCCTCCTTCGCAGCCTTCTGACGGTAATTCTGGACCGCATCGACAGAAAGATCCTTGAGACGCGACTCGGCCGCCTTCTTCAGGCCGTCCTCGATCTCGAACATCATCCGTGTCCTGGCAATGAGGGTATCCGCCCCGAAATAAACCGTGTCCGGCGCGGCATTTTCTTCCTTGACAATGCCAATGACAGCAGGTTTTCTGGACAGGACTATCTGAGACAGCGTGTCGGTGTAATAAATCTTGCCGGCCAATGCTGACACGTCACGCGTCGTGTCGATCACCTGGGCATTGCCGAGCATCTCGATATTCCCGCTGGCCCTGTAATAGAACAGCGAATCAGACCACCCTTCCTGGGTATCGCTCATGCCATGTACATTCTTCCTGAACAAGAAAATTTCCCTGTTCCTGTCATACCAGCCGGCATTTGCAGAAAGCATGTTGTCTTCGCTCCAAGTATCTGTATTATAGCCGAATGTGGCCATATTACGATTCGCGTCGTAGATGATGGACGATGACTTCACGAAAATAGAATCAGTGAACATATTCACATCATCGGTAAAAGTGAAAGTCTTCAGTTTGGAGTCGTAAGTACCTGTACGGCTTTCTACTATCTGGCCATCCTTATCCCTCATCGAACCGCCGTTGAAGAAGACGGCAACACTGTCCCTCGTGTTATAATCCAGATATTCAGTTCGCAGGACATTTCTGTCCTTGTCCTCCAACTGCACCAGCGACCCCCTGAATTCGGCAAGGTCGCGATCGACATAGTAAGTGAGTTTGTCACCTGTCAGAACAGTCTGGTCCTGAAGAATCTTGACATTCTTGATGGCATATATCTCATTCGAAGAAACATTCCACAAAGCCGTATCGCAAATCAGATACGTGTCATTGTGCAGGAACCTGGCAGGTCCGGTCACCTTACGGTAATTCAGGCCGTTCTTTTCGATGAGTTCCATGGACTGGGCACTGAGCAGACGTACAAGAGAATCCACCTGACTGCCTTTTTCCTGGGCAGACAGGCGGAATATAGCTGACAGAAATATCAATACTGTTATGAGACTTCTGCGGAAATTCATGATTATTTACCGGATTCGCCCTCTCGCGCAATCTTGTTCCAGCCTTCGCGAGAAAAATCGCAATTCTTGAAAAGAGGGTCAATGATAATGTAAGTCGTCTTTATCTTTCCATTGATGAACTGGTCAATGGCAGCCTCCTGCTTCTTGCTGCGGGCGTCCTCGAGAAGTTCACTGTAATCATTGTCGAAAGATGCGGTATGCGCAGGAATAATCTTGTCAACCTTGATTATCTTATAGACGGTATTTCCGTTACGTCCCTCATTGTCAGTAGATTGCACAGGCTCGGAAATCTCACCCTCCTTCAAATCCTTGATGGCGGCATAATCCTCAGGCTTGAGCTGGTCTATTTCGAAATAAGACGAACCGGTGTAAGGGTCTGCCATCTGTCCTCCGTTAGTCTTGGTCTGGGCATCCTGGGAATAGAAACGCGCGGCCATCTGGAAGGTCACGGCATTGTTCTGGATTTCAGTCTTCAAAGAATCCAATGTCTTGAATGCCTTCTGTCTGTCCTCGTCAGTGTAAGAAGGCTTGATGAGAATATGGCGCGCATTGAACATATCGCCCTTCTTCTCGAGAACTTCAATGATATGGAATCCGTCCGGAGTCTCCACAATCTGCGAAATGACGCCCGGTTTCAATGACATTGCCGCATCTGAGAACGCCGGCCAGAAAATGGACTTGGAAGCAAGACCAAGTTCTCCACCCTTTCTCGCGCTGCCCGGATCCTCCGAATAGATACGTGCCAATGTCGAGAATTTCTCTCCGTTCATGATACGCTCACGGATGCCGAGAAGTTTCTCCTTCACGGCAAGATTCGCAGCCTCCCTGTCAGGATAGATGCAAATCTGGCTGAGCTGGTACTTGATAGGAACCATCGGAAGGTCAGCAGGGTCAGTCTCGGCAAGATATTCCTTCACATCATGCGGAGTGAGTTCCGGAACCTGAGAAGAAATCTGCTGCTGCATCTGCTGGGTAAGCGACATGTCCTCCATCTGCTGTTTCCACTCCTGACGGAGTTTATAGAGAGGCTTGCCGTAGGTCTTCTCGACATTATCATCACCTCCAAGCTGGGTACGCATGGCATCAATACGCTGAGACAGTGTACTTGCGACCATTTCCTGGTTCACTGACAATGAATCGACTCTGGCCTGCATGAGGAACAGCTTGTTCTCAAGCATTTTCTCCAGCTGTTCACAACGCATATTCTTATCCGAATACATTCCCTGCATCCGCATATAGAGAATCTCCTGTTCCAATTCAGACAATGAAATCATCTCATTTCCGACGACTGCTATTGTCTTGTCAATGAGGCCATTGCCATATTTCTGTGCAAAACCTGAAATCGGCAGCATCAGTGTGGCAGCAACTGCCGCCAGCTTAAATATATTTTTCATACTCCCTTAATATACAACGAAATTTTCCTGACTGCGCGCATTTTCTAACAAGTCTCGTTCCAAACTGGAAAGAAGCGCCTGTTTTCTGGTACTCAGAATAATATCTTTAATCATTTCCCTATAGTACTCGACCGGGCCGGTAGTTCCCGCCTTCATCATACTGCTGATGTAGGCGATATTGACATTGCCGTTCCCGTCAGGAATTTCCACCACACCGTCTTTCATTGACGACAGCACCGTGCCGTAATCCACCCCGAACTCTCGGGAAAGCTTGACAAGGTCAATCCATTTTCCGCCGAAAGAGGTGTATCTCAATGCTGAAGACACGGCCATGCTGTCGGCCTCAATCCTGTCCTCCGGCTTGGATGATGTCATTTTCTTCATGATGATTCCGAGATTCGGGGAATCAGAAGAGATATACAGAAACTGGGCCTTGGCTATCGGCAGCTGCAACTTGAAGTTCTCGATATGGGATTCATAGTAATTCTCTATCTGTGACTCAGTTACAGCAGTATCCAGACGCTGGTTGATGAATTTCTGCTCATAACGGAATTTGAGCAGAGACTGCCTGTAAGCCTCCAGTTCCTTATCGACATTCTTCTCGCTCTTGGAAAGTTCCTTGTCGGCGAGATCATTGAACATCATGTCTGTAGCCCAGGAATTGATGTACTGCAGAGCGAGTTTCACACTGTCCTCCGGAGATGCGGAGTCAGGAATGTACGCGTTCAGCTCGGTATCATACAATTTGTGACTACCGACTTTTGCCACGACTTTGCCGTCATGGACAAACGACGTAATCGTCTTGCACGAAAAAATTGTCGGCAAGACGATTACGATAAGGCATAATGCCAGAATATGTTTAGTTTTTCTTGAACTCAACTTATTATCTGGAATAGTTTGGTGATTCCTTGGTGATAGTCACATCGTGCGGATGGCTCTCAAGGAATCCGGCATTGGTAATTCTCACGAACTGGGCAGCGCGAAGCGACTCGATGTCCTTTGCTCCCACATAGCCCATACCTGCACGGAGACCGCCGACCAACTGATATACGACCTCGCTGACAGTTCCCTTGAAAGGTACCTGAGCGACAATTCCTTCCGGAACAAGCTTCTTGATATCCTCTTCCATATCCTGGAAATACCTGTCTTTAGAGCCATGCTCCATTGCCTCAAGCGAACCCATTCCACGATAAGACTTGAATTTTCTTCCGTTAAGAATGATGGTTTCACCAGGTGACTCCTCTGTTCCGGCAAAGAGCGAACCTGCCATGACAGTACTTGCACCGGCAGCAAGAGCCTTGGTAATGTCACCTGAGTAACGGATACCGCCGTCAGCAATTACAGGAACTCCTGTTCCCTCAAGAGCCTTGGATGCAAGCATTACAGCTGTCAACTGAGGCATACCGACACCGGCAATGATTCGTGTAGTACAGATGGAACCAGGGCCGATACCGACCTTGACTGCACTTACACCAGCATCTGCAAGAGCCTTGGCACCCTCACCAGTAGCGACGTTACCCGCAACAATCTGGATATCCCTGTTCTTGAATGCCGCGCAAGCCTTCGCAATGACGTCGAGGACGCCCACTGAATGACCATGAGCAGTGTCAATGACAACAGCATCAGCTCCTGCGCTTACCAGCATTTCGATTCTGTCAAGTGTATCGGATTTCACACCTACTGCAGCTGCAACGAGAAGTCTTCCCTTAGAGTCCTTAGATGCGATAGGATTGTCCTTGATCTTCATGAGGTCCTTATATGTAATAAGGCCGACGAGTTTGAAGTCATCATCCACTACAGGAAGTTTCTCTACCTTGCTCTGTCT
Source organism: Bacteroides sp. CAG:770 (assembly GCA_000435075.1). Classification (GTDB taxonomy): domain Bacteria; phylum Bacteroidota; class Bacteroidia; order Bacteroidales; family UBA932; genus Cryptobacteroides. Next base: position 11,032 of record FR890649.1, read on the forward strand.
GAGGATTCCAGTAGCGTCCTGCAGACTGATTCCCTTCTTGGCCGTAACCAGATTTTCCTTGGTCATCACCTCGAACACAGGCTTCTTCTTGTTGTCCTGAAAACGGAGGTCACGGTTAGTGACGATTCCTATGAGTTTTCCATTCAAATCGACAACCGGAATGCCACCGATGTGATGTTTCGCCATAAGAGCCAGTGCATCGCCCACTGTAGCTTCAGGGCTGATGGTGACAGGATCATAAATCATCCCGTTCTCAGCTCTCTTTACGCGACGGACTTGTTCGCACTGCTGCTCAATTGTCATGTTTTTGTGGATGACACCGATACCACCTGCGCGAGCCATTGCGATTGCAAGGTCAGCCTCAGTGACGGTATCCATAGCAGAAGACACGATAGGAGTACAGAGAGTAATATCTCTAGTGAACTTAGTGGAGACATCTACCGCTCTTGGTAGAACTTCAGAGCGTGCAGGTACAAGTAAAACATCATCGAAGGTAAGACCTTCAGGAATTTCTGAATTAACGAACTGCATTGTGAACTATGTATATTTTGGCAAATATAAGAATATTTCGGGATAGAAGTGAAATATTTTTCAATTTCGCACCAATTCTGCTTAGAAATCGTTAGAAACCGCAAGCCGTCCCTGCCAGGTATCCCTCTCCGCCAGTCGGTCATCCAGCATATGCAGTATCTGGAAATTCCGGACAAGACCCCACTGAGTTTCATTGACAAATCTCGGCGGAACCTCTCCTGCTACCCTTTCTATATATAGATCCGGGCGCAGACGTTCCAATATATCTATCACGAAGTCCAGATATTCCGGCAGTTCCATACGAAGGAAATCCTGCGGCACTGCAGCATATTCCTTTTCTATGCGGGTCCCTTTAACTATCTGCAGTTGATGGAATTTGACGGAATGAAGCGGCAGAGATGAAATAAATGAACACTGGTCAGTCAGCATTGACCTTGTCTCCCCCGGGAGGCCGAGGATAAAATGAGCTCCCGGCTCCAGCCCTCTTTCCGCCGTCAGACGGACAGCGCGCTCCGCAGTCGCGACATCATGTCCTCTCCCGACTCGCTCCAATGTCTTGTCATAGCACGATTCAATGCCATATTCCACCTTCACGAGAGGCGCCCCGAAGCCATCGCGATGCCAACCGCCAATGACGCGCCCGTCGCGCAGATCGGCCAGAAAATCCAGTTTTTCTTCATCAATGCAATCAGGTCTGGTCCCTATGACGATCCCGACAATCTGGGGATGCGCCAATGCTTCCAGATACAGTTCCCTAAGCCTTGCAAGCGGGGCGTAAGTATTTGAATATGACTGGAAATAGGCCAAATAATGTTTCGTGTTGCGGTACCGCACACGATGAAACTCGATACCCTCGTCTATTTGCATTGACAATGACTTTCCGACGGTGCTGTACGATGGATGGAAGGCGGCATTGTCGCAAAATGAGCAGCCTCCGTAGCCGACAGTTCCGTCCCGGTTCGGGCATGTGAATCCGGCGTCTATCACGAGTTTCTGGAGTCTTTCGCCGTACAGGCGTTTGTAATAGCCGACAAATGTATTATATCTTTTTCCGTCCGGGAAACCGGACAATGCGGAAGTGTTTTCGTTCATAAGACAATCCACTTGGAATTTCATGTTTCCGGACCCGAAATAGTGGGGTCTGCGAGGTACAAATCTATCAAAAAGTATGTATCTTAGCAAAGATAATCATAAATCACCATGAAACAGCTTTTTCTAACGGTTCTGGCAGCATTGGCATTGGCCGGAAGTGCGGCCGGACAACAGAAATACGGAATCGTGAAGTATTCCGCAAATTACATGAGAACGGCCCCGGATTACGAATCAGGACTTGAGACTCAAGCGCTTATGGGAACTCCGGCAGAAATTCTGGACAGCACAGGCTACTGGCTGAAAATCAAGACGCCTGCGCCTTACATCGCCTGGGCTACTGACATGGGAATCATCCGGACCGACAGCCTCGGGCTCCAGAATTACATTGCGGCTCCAAAATATATATGTACGACCCTGTGGTCAGAGGTGCTTTCGGCACCAAAGGAGGGAAGCGCGCGAATCTGCGATCTTGTCGCCGGCGACCTGATGAGGATTAAGGTCAATGCAAGCGGAAAGCCTGAGAAGACGAAGTTTTTTCTCCACGTCATCCTGCCGGACAGAAAAGAGGGCTATGTAAGAAACTATGATGTGACCGAGTTCAGGTCATGGGCGGAGAGCAGAAAGGCGGTTCCTTCCAACCTTGTTGCCATGGCCAAAAGATTCATCGGGACACCATATCTCTGGGGAGGTTTCTCAGCTAAAGGTTTGGACTGCAGCGGTTTGACCAGAACGGCCTTTTTCATGAACGGTGTCCTTCTGCACAGGAATGCGTCTCAGCAGGTCAAGGAAGGCATCGAGGTTTCTCTTGACGGTTTCGTTCCAGGGAAAAGCGAGGGCTATCTGAAGCCTGGAGACCTTCTGTTCTTCGGCAGGAAGGCAACGGCCGAGTCCAAGGAGAAGGTCACACATGTGGCCATGTATATCGGCAACGGCTGCATTATACATTCATCGCATGAGGTCCGCATCAATTCCCTTGATTCGGCAGCCCCGAATTACTATAGCGGCGCGTCCAGACTCTTGAGAGCCAGACGAATGTGTGACTCGAACGGCAAGCCTTACACCTCGACCAAAATCATTGACAGTCCGTACTATTTTCCTCAGGACAAATAAAATTCAATAATTTTGACTAACTTTGCCTAGTTGAGACCGTTTCGTCGGAACAACTGGTTTTCCTCGCGTTTCGGAACGGTCGATTTGACAACACTTAATTTAAAGATATTATGAATTTAAGAGATTTCAAGAAAGACGTTGAGTACATCGTCGGTGATTTCGTAGATGATTGCTCTCTCTTCATCGCCCTCAACCCTCACAAGAGTTCCGAGAAACTCGCAGAAGTGATCAGCGAGGCTGTCGATCTTTATAATGAGTTGAAAGACAAGGCCAATGCCAAGGTTGAGCCTAAGCAGAGAAAGGCGTGGTTTGCAGCACTCCGCAAGGATATGTTCGAGAAGACTGATGCTCTCTACGAGAAGCTCAGTGCTATCGTCACCACTAAAGACGCTGAATAACCGAGTGGCGGCACCCTGTGCTGACACATAGAAAATCACCCATTTCCGACATTCGTTTCATGATGTTGGAAATGGGTGATTTCGTATCGGGATACCGGTATTTTCGGAGGATGAGTAGTTGGACAACAAAGCATTAATAACCATTCCCATGATTATTTTATTATAATCCATATACATTTCTAAAAATCCACCAAAGAATAACCAGTAAGAAAACAGTTATGATTACAACAGGATGACTCAATGTGCTATAAATCTTAGGTCTGTATTGTCTAATCATTGAAGAAACAGCCAATAAAAACACATAAGGTATAGTCAAGACCAAAAAGGCATTATAATGAAACGCACCTCGTAAATCACCATTCAACAAACAGTGGACAACACGTTGCGACCCACAACCAGGACAACGATAACCAGTCAACTGCAGGAATATGCATTTTGGAAACGCCCCACTCGATCCTGGATCAAAGGTGGAATATAACCATATAAAAAGCCCTGTCAGCAGAACTATAGCTACGAACAGGACTGTTTTTTTACCACAGCACAACCCTGACAATTACAACTATCATATACAAAAGATACCAAACGAGACCACATATCAAAGCAATCATACTCCACTTTTTTGCATCCCTACTTGCTTGTACGGCCCCCTCATAGTCACCGCTTTGATACTTAGACGAAACTTGTGCCGACTTTACAATTCCCACAATGCCAAAAGGCAAACAGCAGAACAGCGTTGTAAGAATAGAATAAACCAAGTAATTATCGGGACAAGTCTTGCAAGCATTATTTGATGCTGAACTTGATGGAGATGTCGACGTAGATTGAGAATCGTTCAATCTGTATCCGCAATTAGGGCAAAAGGCAGTTCCATCAGTAATCTGCGTACCGCATTTAGGACAAAAACTCATACTCTTATTATTTTTATGAAAGACTAACGCTTACTAAAATAATGACAGGGATCAATAAAATCAATATTTCCCATGGACCTATAATTCCAAGTATCAATTTCATATAATCACTTCTATTTCAAGGTATTGCCATCACCGTCACGATAGGTGTTACCTGCAATCATGACTATGTCTATAATAGTCCAGACGCCACAGCCTCCAAGCGTCACCAACATCAGCACCCCAGTTATTACATTACCCGTGTAGAAACGATGAACCCCCAAAGACCCAACAAGAATGCTGAGCAGTAAAGCAATAAGCCACCTATCATCATTGGTAGCTTCAGATGGTGACTTCTTTTGGTAATTGGCCAGTTTCAATGGAGCTCCACAATGGGGGCAGAAATTAGTTTCTCCTTCAACAGGTTTTCCACAGTTAGGACAATAGTTCATTTGTAGTTATTTTTCTGACAATATAGAAATTTTCAAACGTATAAACAAGTCTTCAAAAAAGTATTTGTTGTTTCCGCATCCTAGATAGGGCTCGGCGGATTTATACTTTATAATTCCTTGATAGTTAAATGGTTCTGAAAATCGAATCTGCCGACTCGATAAAAATGAGGGGGCTCGGCGGATGACATTGATATAACTTATTGATGGTCAATGTTTCCAAAACCAGCAATCCGCCGAGCCCCTCCCGGTGTGATTCGACCTGAAAACAATAGTACGGAGACGATGTTAAGATGCTAGAATGAAACGCCGAACTTGATGCCGATTTCATTTAACCTGCACTTGACTTCGGCATCAAGAATTGTCGTCTTGAAATTATACAGTTCGTAGAATACTGTCAATTTCAATCCGACCTTACGCTTCAGCGGGAAATTGAGGCCAAACTCAGGACGGAACAGGAATCCGCCAGTCATGTCGTAGGTGTAATCTAGTTTTGTGCCGACATCCACACCCGCCATCAAATCCATTTTTCTTGAAACAGGCATATACCCCTTGAGGTCAACGAAAATAGGAAAGAGGATGGCTTCGTCGGAGAAACTGGCGGTCGCACCTATGCCGGCGCCGGCAAAAAAGTAACGGGAAAAACGTACGCCATTTATGACTTCCAGATTAAGATTGCACGTTTCCTCATCAATGCTGAACGAGAATGAGGTGTTCACTTCTCCCTGGTACTTTAAGTATTTGACATCCTGAGCTTTAATGAAAAGCGGCATAAACAGGAAGGCCAACAGACAATATAAGTAATTCAACTGCATGTTTCTAAGATTTTTATCATAAATAAACGGAAAACACGCCAAACCTAAATAATCAGAGCGGCGCAAGCATATCATTGATCTAGACCATAAGCAATTTTCATTAGATTGTTATCAGTTTCACTATTACTACAGCAAATGTAGCAATTATCGAAAATATTACAAATCAAGAAAAGACAGAACTATCTGTTGGCCCTTTCGTAGCCGAGTGGAAAACGGTGTAAAATTCGGCCTAATTTTACACCGTTTGTTCAAATTTTTTGAAACGGGGTAAATAATGGCGTTTTCTTACACCGTTTTCCAAGGCGAAGGCCTTAACCTGCATATCGTCTGGCAGGTGGTGCGGTACGGCGGACGTGGCCAACCCACGGCCTCGGGAAGTGGGAGGTGCCTGCCGGAGACAAGTTCTCGCGGGAGCGAGGACGCAGGAAACGGTAGGAGGGCCGAACGGAGCGCAGCGGAGTGAGTTCCGCCGTACTGTGCCACCTGACAACAAACGTTGTCGTGACCAGTAAATGATTCCCTGACATGTCATATATTTCCGTGGTTGGCCGCGCCTGTATGGCATTGACAATGCTCCAGGACCATTTGACGTGGCAGAGGATGCCCTTCACATGGTGGTTCTGCCACGCCAAAATGTCACAGATGCATCTGCATGACCATGTCGCGTATCCAGCCCGCGGAATTTTGCAATCATCTGGCCGGGGCGAATTCCGGCAGTCGGGACGACGCCACGGCCACCTCTGTAACACATTGATAATCAGGCATCATTTATTTTAAGCGTGGATTTCCAAAGATTTTTTGGCCATTAATCCACACCTAATTTTATAACTCTTTATAAATCAAACTATTACAAAAATCAATGTGGCGCCGTCCCGACGAAAGACGTAACTCCAGATTTTTCCAGTGGAGTCTGTCTTAAAAGTCAAACATTCCCCAGTGAGAATCAAGAATTAGCTTTAGGACGTGTACGGGGATACTAACAATTTTAATCCCGAACCTTCTGCCGGCCAAGAAGCACTATGAAATGCAAATCAACCGGGATTTTACGTTGAGCCCCCAGAAGACACACGTGTGCAACTCCGCACAATTTCCGGGACGGGACAAATACGAAAAAAGCACTCGCAAAAAACGCAAGTGCCTCAAGTTTCGTAGCGGGTCGCAGGATTGAACTGCGGACCTCATGATTATGAATCATGCGCTCTAACCAGCTGAGCTAACCCGCCATGACTGGTCGGAGACCAGATTTAGTTGAGATAGAAGGATTCGAACCCTCACTGACAGAGCCAGAATCTGTAGTGCTACCATTACACCATATCTCAATGTCTGCCGTTAATTTCAAACGGGACTGCAAATTTACAACACTTTTCTTATTCTGCAAATTTTTCTTGACATTTTATGCAAAATTTTGATTAA
>FR890650.1 GCA_000435075.1 Bacteroides sp. CAG:770
ATCCTTATAAACAAAGAAGCTGACCTTTTGGGTCAGCCTCAATCATATATGTATCAGACTATTTCACGAGCCGCAGCGAGATGCGTTTTCTGTCGAGATCGACACCGATAACCCGGACCGTCACATGCTGATGAAGTTTCAATGTCACCTTGTCGCCACGCCTTCCCATCTGGGAAACATGTATAAGTCCGTTTTCATGGACGCCGACATCCACAAAAGCACCGAAGGCCGTGATGTTCGTGACGATGCCCGGGATTTCCATTCCCTCATGGAGGTCTTCTATTTCATGGATATCCTCAGCGAACGAGAACTCCTGGGCTGCCTCACGCGGGTCACGGCCCGGCTTGGCAAGCTCTTTCAATATATCATTGACAGTAGGAAGGCCGAAATCTCCCTCCACATATTTCTCAGGCTTGATGCCGGAGCACATCCGCGCATTGCCTACCAGCTCGCTTGCTGATACTCCCAAATCAGCAGCCATCCTGTCCACGATATGATAGCACTCAGGATGTACAGATGAATTGTCGAGCGGATTCTCGGCACCAGGTATCCTTAGGAATCCGGCGCACTGTTCAAATGCCTTCTCTCCAAGACGTGGAACCTTTAGCAACTCCTTTCTGGAACGGAAGCCACCCCTGTCAGAACGGGTCTTGACAATGCTTTTCGCCAGAGCCGGTCCGATACCGGAAACATAACTCAGAAGATAAGTACTTGCAGTATTGAGATTTACGCCGACAGTATTGACACAACTCTCGACGGTATTGTCGAGTTTCTCCTTGAGCAGCGCCTGATCGACATCATACTGGTACTGGCCTACACCGAGAGACTTCGGGTCGATTTTCACAAGTTCGGCAAGCGGGTCCATAAGACGTCGTCCGATAGAGACCGCTCCCCTCACGGTAACATCCTCATCCGGGAATTCCTCGCGGGCAACATCCGAAGCCGAGTAGATGGACGCTCCGTCCTCACTCACCACGAACACCTTGCAGCCTTCAGGAAGAGGAACCCTCTTTATGAACTCCTCAGTCTCGCGGCTTGCCGTACCGTTTCCTATCGCAATAGCCTGGATGCCATACTTCTCCAGCATTGACGAAACTGAAGAAATGGCCTTGATCTTCTCGTTCTTCGGAGGATGCGGGTACACAATCTCATGATGGACGAGTTCCCCGTTTTCATCGAGGCAAACAATCTTGCATCCGTTTCTGAATCCCGGATCGATGGCCATTGTCCTCTTCTGGCCTACAGGAGATGCAAGAAGCAACTGCTTGAGGTTTTCACCGAAGACCACGATAGAATCCTGATCCGCCTTCTGCTTGGCCTCCTTGAGGATTTCAGTAGTGATGGACGGCTCGAGAAGACGCTTGTAGGCATCATCCACAGCCATCCTTATCTGTTCAGCAAGCTTGCCTGCCGGATAACGCCTCTCCTGACAAAAGTCATAGTAAAGTTTATTGCCGCACTTTTCAGCATCAGCATCGATCTTCACTGAAAGCCATCCGGCTTCTTCTCCCCTGAGCATGGCGAGAAGACGGTGCGCAGCTATACGTGAAAGCGGCTCGGAATAGTCGAAATATCCCTGGAACTTCTGGGCATCGGCACTTTCGCGTCCGGATTTGGTAGCTTTCGACACTACCCTCCTCGTACGGAAAATACCCCTGAGAGTCTCCCTGACCTTCGCAGACTCGCTCAGACGCTCGGCAATGATATCCCTGGCACCAGCAAGGGCTGCATCAATGTCAGCGACCTTGTCATTCACAAACTTGGCCGCCTCAGCGTCCAGATTCCTGACATTGACCTCATACATTTTGTCGGCAAGCGGCTCCAGTCCGGCCTCTTTGGCTATGGTAGCCCTGGTTCTGCGCTTCGGCCTGAAAGGCAAATACAAATCTTCCAACTCATTGGCATTGACACAGTTCTCGATGGCGGCACGCAATTCCGGCGTCAGCTTCTGCTGCGATTCGATGGTTGCGAGAATCGAGGCTTTGCGCTTCTCCATTTCGACGAACACGTCTGTCCAGTGGCGGATATTCGCGACCTGCTCGTCATCCAGACCGCCGGTACGTTCCTTCCTGTAACGGCTGATGAACGGTATCGTGCAGCCCTCATCGAAAAGCGTCGTACAGTTCTCCACCTGCCAGTCCTTCACACCGAGGAGACCGGCTATATAATCGACATAGATTTGTTTCATTTTTCGTGTATCAGTTTGAGGGCCGGCAAAATGGAGGCCCCGGTCATTAATCTTGTGACAATACTTTCAGTTCGTCCCTATATGCAGAGAATATCTTAGATTTGGAAACGAATCCGATATATGTCCTATCTTTCTTGACCACCGGAAGATTCCAGGCGTCAGTCTTTTCAAATTTTTTCATCACGCTGTCCATCTTCTCATCCTCGAAAACGTAAGCCGGAGAGGACTTCATATAGTTATAGACATGGCGCGTATTATACAAGTCGGTCTGGAACATGTCCTTACGCACATCCTCCAGCGAGACATAGCCCTGGAAATGCTTCATGGAATCCAGCACCGGGAACAGGTTCCTTGCAGAATTGGACACCACATGAACAAGTTCGCCGAGGGTTGCGTCAATGCTGACCGTACTAAAATTGCTCTCGACCAGATCAGATGTCTTCAGAAGCGTCAGTACAGCCTGATCACTGTTATGTGTCAGCAAATCTCCGGTCTTGGCGATTCGCTTGGTGTAAATCGAGTATTTTTCTGAGATACGGATAGTTCCGAAAGCTATCGTAGATGTGATGATAAGCGGAATAAAAAGCTCGTAACCACCTGATATTTCAGCGATAAGGAAGATTGCAGTCATCGGTGCCTGCATAACTCCCGCCATAAGTCCCGCCATTCCCACAAGCACGAAATTCTGTTCCGGAACGACAAACTCCGAACCGGCCAGCACCAGGTTCGTAATTCGCGCAAGGATGAATCCGGCTATGGCGCCGACAAAAAGAGTAGGACCGAAAGTTCCTCCGACACCGCCGCCGGAATTTGTCAATGTCATTGAAAACACCTTGAAAAAGAGTATCAATGCAAAGAATACCGGTACAAGCCACGGGGAATGTAGCATGAAAGCCAGAACTGTATCTCCGTCGTATGAAATCTGCTGTCCGTTCAAGAGAGGTGACAATGCATCATAACCTTCACCATAGAGAGGCGGGAAGAGGAATATCAGCAGCCCCAGACCTGCGGCACAGAAAAACCATTTCCTGTACGGACTCTTCATCTTGCCGAGTTTATCCTCCAGCCACAAGGTGGTTCTCAGGAAATACAGCGAACATCCGCCGCAGAAAAATCCCAAGAGAATGTAGAAAGGAACATTCTTTATGTCGAACGGTGTCAATGTACATTCGAACGGAAGCGAGTCGCCCAGAAAGATGTACGACACCATCGTTGCCGAGACCGATGCCAGAAGAAGAGGCATCATTGACGTCATCGAAATATTGAAAAGGAGGATTTCCAATGTAAAAAGGACACCGGCCAACGGGGCCTTGAAGATTCCCGCTACGGCTCCTGCGGCTCCGCATCCCAGAAGAATCGTCATGTTCCTGTAGGACATGCCCATATAACGGGCGAAATTAGAGCCGATTGCAGCACCAGTATAGACTATAGGTGCCTCAGCACCGACGGAACCTCCGAAGCCGATTGTCAATGAACTTGTGACAATGGAGGACCACATGTTGTGCGGTTTGATTCTGGACTCGTTACGCGATACAGCCAAGAGGACCTTAGTAACTCCGTGGCCGATATTGTCTTTCACGAAAAATCTGAGAATCAGGAGGGAACAAAGCATACCGATACCAGGATAAACGAGATACAGATAATTGTCCCACGAGGCATCAAACCAGTTCGTGAGCAAATTCTTGATCCCATGCACAAGAGACTCCAGAAGAACAGCAGCAAGACCGCTGCATATACCGACAGCCAGAGCAAGCACAAGAAGCTTGTTCTTTTCAGGCATATTCCTAAGTTTATCCCGCAACGCGGCCAAGTGTCTTTTCATCATTTCCACTACACATTCCTTACAAATATACATAAAAAGCGGGTCACTAAAAAATTTATTTTAGCAACCCGCAGATAGTATTCTGACCCAAGACTACGCTTCAGCCGAATCATCATCACCTGATGAATACTGGGAAATGTTATCATCAGGAAGAGTTTCGCCGTCTCCGGCTGCAGCTGAATTTCCGGTATCCTCACTGGCCTCAGACTCCTCGTTAAGCCACTTGTCGATATCCTCGGCATTATCAGTCTTGATTTTTATCTTCACAAGATAAATCGCATCAGGAAGTTCCATCGTAACAGCATAGAAACAGCTTCCGTCAGGTTTGTCATATTTTATGATATCAGGCAGATAGTCACTGAACCCCTTCGGATACTTCTCCGCAAACGCAGCCTGGAGCTCTGCAGACATTTTTTCATAGCTCACCACTGCTCTCTTTTTATGATTAGTCGCCATATATTTGTACAGTTTGTTTATATATTTCCGTTACATTTCATTTCGGGGTGCAATAATAGGACATTTTTTCTGATTTGAAATGTGTTTGTTCACTTTTTTTTGAAGAAAAATGATTTTTGCATCTTTTTCTTGTCCGGATTATGTTCTGTGAACACTGGTTTCATGGTTCTCGGGTCCAATCCGGAGTAAAACATCACAGACGAAGTGGTCATCGGAGTAGGAGTGAAATCCTGCACCTGGTCCATATAAATTCCCTTCAAAGCCGGGTTTGACGCCAGTTTCTGCATGTCGCTCATATGGCAGCCCGGATGCGAAGAAATAAAATACGGGACAATACCTGTCCGCAGTCCGGCTTCGGCCGTTATCTTGTCAAATTCCTTGCGAAGGCGACAGAAAAGCTTGAAAGAAGGCTTTCCCATATAATAGAGCACATCGTCCTCAGTATGCTCTGGGGCAACCTTAAGTCGTCCCGAAGTATGGTCGAGGATAAGTTCCTTCAGATACGGATAGGATGTCTTGTCCACAAATCCGTCCTCATTCAAGAAAAGATCATACCTGATGCCACTACCAATGTAGGCATGGCGTATTCCCTTCACGGACATGACCTTATGATACATCTTAAGGACACGCTCGTGGCTCCGGTTCATGTTTGGACACGGAGCGGGGAAAAGACATGATTTGCGCCGGCACACATCGCAGAGAGCCGGATTCTTGCCCTTCATTCCGTACATGTTCGCGGTCGGTGCTCCCAAATCGGAAATATTGCCGGCAAAACCAGGAACACTGAGCAGCCCCTTGACCTCCTTCACAATGGATTCTTCCGAACGGGACTGTATGAACTTACCCTGATGAGCAGCGATTGTGCAGAAGTTGCAGCCTCCGAAACATCCCCTGTGCGTATTGATGGAATACTTAATCATATCATATGCAGGTATCCTCTTGCCCTTGTATCTCGGATGAGGCAGTTTGGTAAAAGGCAGATCCCAGAAGGAATCCATATCTTCCTGACTGGACGGCGGATAAGGGGGATTAATCTGCACATAGCCATCACCGCAGCATTCGATGATGGTATCCGGATGCATCATATTGGCCTGAGTCTCAATATGATGAAAATTCTCGGCAAAAGCGCGTTTGTCCCTCTTGCACTCCTCGAAAGAATGGAGTTCAAGCATGCCCTCCCTTATCTTCGGCTTTCCGCTCATATAGAATCCCAGCTGAGGAATCTTATGCATATCGTGAAGACTTCTTCCTGCCTCGATACCCTTTGTAAACTCCAGCATCGGCTTCTCCCCCATTCCATAGCAGAGATAATCAGCCCCGCTCGACACGAGAATGGAAGGCATGAGACAGTCATCCCAGTAATCGTAATGCGTCAATCTGCGGAGTGAGGCTTCGACACCGCCAATGATGACCGGGACGTCAGGATAAAGTTCCTTCAGAATCTTCGTATAGACAGTGACCGCCCTGTCCGGACGCTGTCCGAACTTTGCATCAGGCGTATAGGCGTCATCATGACGGAGTCTCTTGGATGCCGTATAATGGTTCACCATGGAATCCATCGCACCGGCATTGACACCGAAATAAAGCCGCGGCGTGCCCAATTTCTTGAAGTCGCGCAAATCGTCCCTCCAGTTCGGCTGAGGCACAACAGCAACGCGCCAGCCCCATTTCTGAAGCCAACGCGCTATGCATGCCGTTCCGAAAGAAGGATGATCGACAAATGCGTCTCCCGTAAAAAGGATTACATCAATGTAGTCCCAGCCTAATGCGTCCACCTCTTTCTTCGAGGTAGGAAACATGTATGCTTCCTTCGATTCGTTCATGTATCAATGATTTGGACCGCAATGCGGCCGACATATTACATTCTTTCCGGAAGAGTGATTCCGAGAAGGCCCATAGCCTTGGAGAGCACATCCGCAACAACCTGGATAAGCACCAGTCGGAAACTCTTCACATCCGCATTTTCTTCCTGAAGAATACGTGTCTCATGATAGTACTGATTGAACTCCTTCGCCAGGTCATATGCATAGTTTGCAATCAGGGCTGGAGAATATTCAGCACCCGCCTCACCTACTTTCGCAGGATAAAGGTTCAACATCTTAATAAGACGTATCTCCTTGGCTGACAAGTTCATATCCTGCTTCAAGGCTGCAGCCGAATGAGAGATATTCTGATCATCCGCCTTCCTGAGAATAGACTTGATACGGGCATGGGTATATTGGATGAAAGGACCTGTATTGCCGTTGAAGTCAATGGATTCCTTCGGATTGAAGAGCATTGTCTTCTTAGGGTCAACCTTCATGATGAAGTACTTCAATGCACCGAGTCCGATATTATGGTAAAGAGCCTCACGCTCCTCCTCCGGCATATCGGTCAATTTGCCTGACTCCTCTGAAGTAGCCTTGGCCTCTTCATACATCTTCTCGATAAGGTCGTCGGCATCCACCACAGTTCCCTCACGGGATTTCATCTTGCCCTCAGGAAGTTCCACCATTCCGTATGAAAGATGGAAGATATCGTCAGCCCACTTGAAACCAAGTTTCTTAAGAATCAGCTTAAGTACCTGGAAGTGATAATTCTGTTCATTTCCAACGACATAGACATGCTCGTCGAGGTTATATTCAGAAAAACGTCTCTCAGCTGTACCGAGATCCTGGGTCATATAGACTGATGTTCCGTCGCTTCTGAGAAGGAGTTTTCTGTCGAGACCGTCTGCCGTCAGGTCACACCATACGGAGCCGTCAGGATCTTTTACAAAAACGCCCATATCCAGGCCCTTCTGAACGAGTTCCTTTCCGAGAAGATATGTGTCAGACTCGAAATATGTCTTGTCGAAAGTGATTCCGAGAGCCTTGTAGGTCTCATCGAATCCCTTCATGACCCAGCCGTTCATCTTCTTCCAGAGGTCACGTACGGCCTTGTCGCCCTGCTCCCATTTCACAAGCATCTCATGCGCCTCTTTCAGGCATGGAGCCTCTTTCTCTGCATCCTCCTTGGACATTCCGCCTGCAACGAGATCATCCACTTCCTTCTTGTAGATATTGTTGAACTCCACGTAGCAGTCGCCTACGAGATGGTCGCCCTTTTCACCTGAAGACTCAGGTGTCTTGCCATTGAAATTCTTCTCCCACGCAAGCATTGACTTGCAGATGTGGACTCCCCTGTCATTGACAAGAGTAACTTTCATCACGTTGTTTCCGCAGGCTTTGAGAAGGCGGGAAACTGAATCTCCGAGGAGGTTGTTCCTGATATGGCCGAGATGGAGCGGCTTGTTCGTGTTAGGTGACGAGAACTCTACCATGATGTTCTTTCCGGTAGATGGAAGTACTCCGAAGTTCCCGGCACCGGCGATATCCGCGAAGAGTTCGTTCCAGTAAAGGGACGAGAACAGGATATTCAGGTATCCTTTCACGCAGTTGTATCCAGCAACTTCAGAGACATTGGCCTTCAGCCACTCTCCGATCGCGTTTCCGGTATTCTCCGGAGACTGGTGGGACATTCTGAGAAGAGGGAACACAACGAGGGTATAATCCCCCTCAAATTCCTTTCTTGTCACTTGTACCTGTAGTGCAGATGCCTCAACCTCAGCACCATAGAGGTTCTTGATAGCATCAGAAGCTTTCTGCTGTATAAATAATTCTGGTGTCATTTTGTCTGATATGTTTCTTCTTTTCCCATGTCTTGCAGCACACAAGACATGAACTCGTTTATTACTGCAAAAAGAGGGCGACTGCCAGTCACTCTCTTTTCGCTATACTGAATAATTACCCGACTAACCGAGATATCCCTTAAGATTCTTGCTTCTTGAAGGGCTCTTGAGTCTTCTGATAGCCTTCTCCTTGATCTGACGGACTCTTTCTCTCGTCAGTCCGAATCTCTCTCCGATTTCCTCAAGTGTCATCTCCTGGCAACCGATGCCGAAGAAAGACTTGATGATTTCACGCTCACGGCTTGACAATGTCGAAAGTGCGCGCTCGATTTCAGTGGAAAGGGACTCGTTTACAAGGCCTCTGTCTGCGCTAGGAGAGTCATCGTTTGGAAGAACGTCAAGCAAGCTGTTGTCCTCACCCTCGACAAACGGAGCATCCACAGAAACGTGCCTGCCGGAAACCCTCAATGTATCTGAGATCTTGTCCTTAGGAACATCTATCATTTCTGACAATTCCTCGCTGGACGGCTGTCTCTCGTTTTCCTGCTCAAACTTGGAAAGCGCCTTGTTGATCTTGTTCAGTGAACCAACCTGGTTCAGAGGCAGTCTGACGATTCTTGACTGCTCGGCAAGTGCCTGGAGAATAGACTGGCGAATCCACCACACTGCATAAGAGATGAATTTGAATCCCCTTGTCTCATCGAATTTCTCCGCAGCCTTGATAAGTCCGAGATTACCCTCATTGATGAGGTCCGGAAGGCTCAAGCCCTGATTCTGATACTGTTTCGCAACAGAAACCACGAATCTCAAGTTCGCTCTTGTAAGTTTTTCCAATGCACGCTGATCACCTTTCCTGATTCTTTGCGCCAACTCTACCTCTTCCTCTGGCGAAACCAACTCTTCCCTACCGATTTCCTGGAGATACTTGTCCAGGGATGCGCTCTCACGGTTAGTGATCGACTTTGTAATTTTCAGTTGTCTCATTTAAGATATCTATGTTTAGTCCTTGCCGAATGCAAAGTAAGCTGCCCTGCCGTCCGTATCGACACCTTCGACATAGACTGCCCTCTTCGCTTTCTTGGCAATATTAATCACGTCTTCAGGTTTTCTGACAGGTTCATCATTGACATAAAGGATGACAAAGCCCTCGGAAGCACCAGCATCCTGAACTTTTCCCGGACCGACGGAAACGATTTCCACGCCCGACCTGAGTCCTGCACGCTGAAGTGTTTCTTTAGACGCTTCTTTCAATTTCGCTCCATAAAACGCTACTGAACCGTCCACATCTTTCGAACCGGTTTCCATAGATGTTCCCTGGAATGTCACCTCCAATGTCTTCTCATTTCCGTCACGGACAATTCTGATGGCAGCCTTGTCTCCCGGATGATATGAGCTGACTTTTTCCTGCACTGAAGAAGGAGTCGTGATCGTGGTGGAATCTACGGCAACGATAACATCACCTTTCTTGATTCCGGCCTTGTCAGCAGCTCCGCCCTTCATCACCTCCTCTACATATACGCCTTTTGGAGCCAAAAGTTTCATTTCTTTTGCTTTTTTGTCATCAATCGGTGACATTGTGACACCGAGCAATGCCCTTTTGACACTTCCGAAGTCTATCAAATCTTCAGCAATACGTCTCACGATGTTAGAAGGAACTGCAAATGAATATCCTGTATAAGAACCTGTCTGTGAGATAATTGCAGTATTTACACCCACAAGTTCACCTTTCTGGTTCACAAGGGCGCCGCCACTGTTTCCAGGATTTACGGCAGCATCTGTCTGAATGAAAGATTCGATTTTGAATTCTCCCGGGGCATGAGGCATCTGACGGCCCTTCGCACTGATGATACCGGCAGTGATGGTAGAACGCAGGTCATAAGGACTTCCGATTGCGATAACCCACTGTCCGAGACGGAGTTTGTCCGAATCTCCGAAAGGAACTACTGGCAAACCGGTAGCCTCGATCTTGAGGATAGCGACGTCAGTCGCAGGGTCTGTTCCGACAACCTTTGCAGGATATGTCTGGTTGTTGTTCAAGGTCACATCCACGGTGGAAGCACCGTCCACGACATGATTGTTAGTCACGATATAACCGTCTGAGCGGATAATCACACCTGAACCGCTGGCCTTCTGCTCCCTGCTCTGAGGACCCATCTGGTCACCGAAGAAGAACTTGAAGAACGGGTCCTGTATAGTATTCTGTTTCTGCTTGATAGTCACCTGAACATATACGACGGCATCCACAGCTGATTCTGCGGCATACGTGAAGTCAGGATACTCAGTCTGTGCCAGATTGACAGTTCTGTATGATGATCCGTCAGCGGACAGAACTGCGGCCTCGCCCTCCGATATCAGTTTGGGGGTGCATGCTTTCACTACACCAAATGCGGTCAGACCGGCTACTATAGCCGATGCCAACACGGTAATCACTGATTTTCTCATAATATCTGAATTTTTATGTTTCAAAATATGTGTCGAGCCCCCGAAGTCCGGCATTTCTCCGCGCAGGGGAAAGGTCAATGTCAATTCACGGCATCAACCTGACTCCTGCCGGCCGCCGCCACCGGAGACCGGACGACTAAAAATCAAATTATATGCCACAATTCAGGAAAATTATATACCTTTGTAATGAGTGGCCACTAATGGACGGCACATGCTTGAAGGAGCACATGGGGACATCTGCCGGAGCTCCATAACCGTCCGGGCGGCAACATGAACGAAAACAATAAAATTATAATAATATGAAACTCGTCATATCCAGTTCAGAACTTCTGAAAGGACTTCTGACTGTAGCCAAGGCAATCCCGGCCAAGACGACAGAAGCCATCCTTGAAGACTATCTGTTCGTGCTGAGCGGAGACAAACTCGAAGTAACAGCCTCCGACAAGGAAATCACAATGAAGACATGCATCAGCATTGACCCTGTCAGACCGGAGGACGAAGGACGCATCGCCGTACCGGCAAGGCAGCTAAACGATCTTCTCAAGGAGCTTCCTGACCAGCCTATCACCATCAGCACTATCAGCGAAAACCAGTTTGAGTGCACATGGTCAAGCGGTTCATCCACATTGCCATACTTCAATCCTGACGATTATCCTGAGGCCCAGTCTGCAGGAGAGGACGCGACAACTATCGAATTCCCTGCACAGAGTCTCGCGGACGGTATCGGAAAGACAATCTATGCTTCTTCCGATGAGGATAACCGTCCGGTAATGAACAGTATATTCTTCGACATCACACCTGATTCCACCACTTTGGTAGCATCTGACCTTCAGAAACTTACATGCTACCAGACGACTGACGAAGTGAAGGCCGAGGCTCCTTGCTCATTCATCCTGAACAAGAAACATGCGGCCGTCCTCAAATCGATCATAGGCAAGGATGTCGAGACAGTTTCGATCAAGTTCGATTCCAAGACAGCCGTATTCCAGTTTGACAATACTACCATCATCTGCTGCCTCGTGGTGGGAAAATATCCTGACTACAGGACCATCATCCCGCAGAACAACTCCAATATCCTGAGAATCAACAGGATCCAGCTTCTGAATACGGTACGCCGAATTTCAGTCTGCTCACCTAAAGGTTCGAACCACATCAAGTTCGAGCTTACACCTGGTTCATTGGAAATATCGGCACAGGACCCTGGTTTCGAAATTGCAGCACACGAGAAGGTTGCATGTCAATATGACGGAAGCGACCTGTCAATCGGCTTCAAGTCCACCCACATCATCGAGATGTTGTCAAACCTTTCATGCGAGGAAATCGTGATGAAATTCGTGGACAAGAGAAGGTCAGCATTGCTTCTGCCTTCTGAGGAAGAAGCAAAGAGCGAGAAGGTATTCGGAATCGTAATGCCTATAATGGTCAAATAGTTATGCAGCTTCATCTTGACAGGCCTCTGCTTTTCTTCGACATTGAAAGCACAGGCCTCAACATTGTGTCAGACTCTATCGTAGAGCTCTCTTTCGTGAAAGTGTTCCCTGATGGTCATGATGAAATCAAGACCTGGAGGGTGTGTCCCTGGGATTATAAGGCCAGGAAGCAGAAAAGCATAGATCCGGGAGCCAGCGCCGTGAACGGCATCAAGGACGAAGACGTCGCCGGAGAAAAGAAATTCATCGAAATCGCACCTGAGGTTGTGGATTGGCTGAAAGACAGCGACTTGGCAGGATATAATTCCACCAAGTTCGATTTGCCGATGCTCGCCGAGGAAATAGAAAGGGCCCGCGCATACTGCAAGGAGCGTATATCTGATAAGGAAACGCCGGATGACAAGAAGGATAAGGCACAGAAAGTCCTTGACTCTCTTGACATTGACCTTCACTCAAAGCAGATGATCGACGTCCAGACCATATATCATTATATGGAGCCGAGGAACCTCAAGGCAGCATACAGATTCTATTGCGGCGGTGAGGATTTCAAGAACGCACATTCTGCGGAGGCGGATACAGTTGCGACATATGAAGTACTCAAGGGCCAGCTGGACATGTATCAGGAGCCTGACAAGTATCACGAAAACCCTCTCAAGAACGACGTAACCTTCCTTTCCAATGTCGGCGGACGTCCGCGTACAGTGGATTATGCAGGAAGACTTGCCCTGGGAAAGGACAATGAGCCTGTCATAAGTTTCGGAAAGCACAGAGGCCATACAGCAAGGGAGGTCTATGAGACTGAACCTGCGTATTTCGCGTGGATTGAAAATGGCGAATTCACCATGGACACCAAGCGTCAGTTTGCCCTTCTGAAAGAAAAATTCGACAAGGAAAAGAAAGAGGCAATGAACAAACCACTCGAAGGCGAGGATTTGAAGAAGGCTTTGGGCGCTCTGCAGAACAAGTTCGGAAAGCAATAACCACGTCCCTTACCTGAGTAATGAACATCATAGTAAAGACTTTCGGAGGTAATGTCATCGTCCGTCCCGACACCACGTGGGAGAAGGACAACGAGGACATCTACCCGCAGGATTTCATAGAGACATTGAGTTTTACTCCCGTTCTATTCGCCAGAATCAGCAAACCGGGAAAGAGCGTGGGGCTGAGATTCGCCTCAAGATATTATGACTCCGCAAATTATGGTCTTCTTCTCTATCCCGAAAACTTGCTTCGCGGAGGAGAAGAAGACTTTGCTTGCGCTTCCTGCATTGACCATACCTCTTTCCTCCCCGCCCCTCTCTATCAAAAATGCGTTTTCGGCACTGCCGGCAACGAGTTCATTCTGAGCAAGGACGGGAAAGAGATTTTTCGCACTTCGACCGAGGGCCTGGCCAGAATCGAAGAGGCCATAGAGGAAGCCACACGCAAGATATACATAAGGACAGGAGACCTTGTCGCCATAGAGCTTGACAGCCGGAAGATGCTGTATGACAGAGCGGAAGGCGTTGTCAATATCCATGGCACCTTCTGCGACAACGAAATTGTCAGTTTCAATATCAAATAATCTCAATGCATTACGACATCATTATCATCGGAGGTGGCGCTTCGGGACTGATGGCTGCCTACGGGGCCTGCAACGCCGGAAACAAAAAGACCAGCGTTCTTGTACTCGAAAAGATGCCCCGCCCCGGAAGAAAAATCATGATTACCGGAAAAGGACGTTGCAATTTTACCAATGTCAAGTCATGGAGCGATTTTTCGTCTCATGTCAGGGCTAATTCAAATATCCTGCGCCCGTCATTCTACAACCTCACCCCCGATGCCCTGATCGACTTCTTCAGCCAGAACGGGATGGAGTCCGTCATCGAGCGTGGGGACCGTGCCTTCCCGATTTCGCACAAGTCAATGGATGTCGTCGATGCCCTCGCAGATGCGGCATTGCATGCCGGCGCAAGGATTGAGGTCAATGCTGATGTAACTGATGTAGGACATGACGGTTCATGTTTCACAGTTACCTTGGCCGGAGGACGATCTTTCACATCCTCCAAACTTATAATAGCCACAGGCGGATTATCTTATCCATCAACTGGTTCCACCGGTTTCGGATACTCTCTCGCCGAGAAATTCGGACATACTCTGAAACAATGTTTCCCTTCATTGACAGCTCTCGTTCCGAAGGGTTATAAACTCATTCCGGAAGGGTTCAAGGCTGACATGAAGTGCCACATTGACAGGAGCACTCCCCTCTCGGAAACAGGAGAGGCGCTCTGCGGAAATTCATTGAAAAATATCGGTATCAAATTAGAAATCAATGGTATAGAGGCACAGGAAATGGAGGGAGACATTGACTTTACCGACGGCGGTCTCGAGGGGCCTGCAGGTTTTGCGATAAGCCGTAATGCAGTCAAGGCTCTTATCAATGGAAGTAAGGCAAAGATTCTGATCGATATGAAGCCTGGCGTACCCGAGGAAGAGTTTTCATCTCGCGTCAATGACTTGTGGCGTGAGGTGATGAAGGATCCGCGCAGTAATGGAAAGCCTGTCCGCCAGGTCACGAAGATTCTGCTAGGAAAGCTCTTGCCTTGGGATCTCATACCAGCTTTCACAAAGTGCCATCCCGAGATTTTCTCCGGTCCAAAGGGACGCGAATCATTGAAACTCAAGGCATTGGTCAATGCCTTGAGGCGTTGGGAGTTCGAGATCGAGGGATACGTCGGCTATGAGCGCTGCGTGATTACGGCCGGTGGTGTTTCCGCTGATGAAGTCGTTCCCAAGACATTGGCTTCCAGGAAATGCGAAGGGCTTTATCTCTGCGGCGAAGTACTTGATATAGATGCAGATACAGGAGGTTATAATCTTCACATAGCATTCTCGACAGGTTATCTTGCAGGGATTTCCGCCGCGTTGTCGTGTTAGAGATTTTTCCTTGCATGTGACTGTAATTCGGTGTAAAAATGAGGCTTTTTTTACACCGATTATCATTTTTGAGACAAATGGTGTAAAATTAGGCCGATATTTACACCATTTTTTCGTTGGTCGGCACAGATAGATGGATATACAAAAACGGCTGACAATCAAGTTATTGATTATCAGCCGTTTTTGTTTGGAGCCACTCAAGGGGTTCGAACCCTCGACCTGCGCATTACGAATGCGCTGCTCTACCAACTGAGCTAAAGTGGCAACATTTACGCGATGGTCGAGCCAAAGCGGATTACAAATGTAATGCTTTTTTCTGGATTTATTGCATTTCGGACAAAAAACTTTACAATGTGATGCAAATGGTATGAATCCGGGGGGGGGGCAAATTCAGAGCACTTCCTTGTAGTAATATAAAGTATCCGGCTTCTGGTGATGTAAAATCTGCACGAGGTCATGAAGGATGAGGTCAGGACGGACTGCCCCGCTTTCCCAGAAATCATTGCCCCCGCCGGAAGTCACCCGAAGCGTATTATTGAAAATCTTCGGAACTTGCATTGACCTGAAAACAGGATTCTGCGAATAAAGGTCAATGCGGGTGTCACACCATCCTGTATTGAGCCAGATGTCGGCTTCTGCGGAATAACCTAGCGCCTGCTCAACGGAAATCACAGATGATTCACTTTTGCCCGGAACAGCACCAAGGACGTCGCCGCCTGCATCATTGACAAGATGTGTCATATAGTTTTCCCCACCTGGGACATACCAGGCATCCCCATAAGGGATGTTCATCAGGACATTGACACGCGGCGAAGCCCACACGCCTGCGGCAATCTTTTTATATGATTGGCTGACAGCGTCATATACAGAATCGGCAGCAGCCATTCTCCCTGTCATTGACCCGAAAATCTTTACATACGAAGCGCGGGCAAGAGGACTGTTCTCCAGATAATCATCGAGAACCAGTACCGGAATTCCAAGTGAACGGAGATGCGACACGAAGGTGCTGCCCGGCATCGAATATGTCAGCACGAGGTCCGGCTCAAGTCCGACGATTTTTTCGTAGTCAGGAGCGGCATCTGAGCCAACATCAGCGACCAGGCCGTCCTCATAACGTCGCCTGACACATGTATCTGTGAGGTAACGGATTCCTGAGACACCACAGACCGCATCGGCTGCTCCGACAGAAGACAGGTAAGCGACGTAACTTGTAGACATACATACAAGCCGGCGCAACGGCGGCGTAAATGTAATACTGTCGGCTGCAGTCCGTATCGTTACCTGCTTGCCGCTCATGTCAATGCGGAAATGTGCTTTGTCAATGTTGTCAGCCGTATCGGTGCGTCTGCCGCAGCTGAAAACAAATGTCAGCGCGGCAATCAGGGCAGATATGATTTTCAGATGTCTTGTCATCGGGTAACTTTACTTAATCAGGCAAAATTATTAATTTTGTAGGGATTGTGAAAATTTAGTAACATGAAACAATTTGATACTAAAGTCCAGATGATGGACGCAGGAATGACTCTTTTCGAGACAGAGGAAAACTATGGAAACACACTTGGCCAGGTAAAGGCCGAGTTGGAAGTTTACGGCAAAGTACTGAGGCCCAGCGAATTGAGCGAAACCATATTGCCGGATTCCACTGGAGATTGCGATTTGTTTCTGGACTGGTCTTCAGCCTGGAGAAAGCGTTACATTTCATGCCATCTGGAGAGTGCCGGCGAGACCGAAAAGGACGGAAAGGCCATTTACCGTTACGCGGCATCTTTCAAGGAGGGCAACAGGAGCACCATCCTGCGTGGAGCCGTAATGCTGATGTTTCTGCTGACTTTCATCTCAGAGATTTTTGTCGGTTTAAGTCTGCTGGGCAATATCCAGGGACTGGTCTGCGCCGGCCTGACCGCCTGGCTGTGGATACTCCCGAGCAGAAAGGCTCAGAACCTGGTCTTCTTCCTGATGCGAAAACTGAAAAACGACAACAGGAGCGTCTAAATTATTAGCGCATAGACTGCACTATTCAGGACAATGAGCGGAGTATATTAAAAACTAAAAAGACACTCAAATGAGCAAACTAATAAACACAGACAGCGATTATAATCTATGGATAAGTCAACTTGTTGAACGTTACCGCAACTGTCAGATACGCGCAACGGTAAAGGCCAATGAGGAATTGCTCAGATTTTATTGGTCAACTGGAGAAGACATAGTAAAGAAGAAAGCCGAGAGCAGGTGGGGAGAAAGTGTCATAAACTCAATTAGTCAGGATTTGACATCTGCGTTGCCTGGAATCAAAGGGCTGTCACCGACCAATCTTGGCTATGCTAAAAGATTCTACTCTCTTTATTCTCAACTGGATACATTTTACCCACAGCTTGTGGGCAAAACCGAATACGAGCAATTGAAGACTATCATCTTCCGCATTCCGTGGGGGCATCAACGTTATCTCATAGACAAATTCTATAACAATCCGAAAAGGGCATTTTACTATGTTCGATTGACCCTTGAAAACGGATGGTCCCGTGCTGTCCTTTTAAATGCCATTGACATGGACCTCAAAGAGCCGGAAGGAAAAGCTGTCACCAATTTTTCATTGACACTTCCGGAAGGAGATCTGGCTCAGGAAATGACAAAGGATCCATATTTATTCGATTTTGCAGCCCTGACAAAGCCATACAAAGAAGAGGAATTAAAGCTCGCTCTGATGAAAAACATTGAGCAGTTCCTTCTTGAACTCGGTACAGGATTCGCATTCATGGGACGCGAATATCGTCTTGTAGCAGGAAGTACAGAACAGTTTATTGATATGCTCTTCTATAATACCAGATTGCGTTGTTATGTGGTTATAGACTTGTTATGTTGTGCACAACATAACA
>FR890651.1:0-43815 GCA_000435075.1 Bacteroides sp. CAG:770
AGTATGTTCGTGCTGGACGAACTCAAAAAGAGACCAACCCTTTTGGGTCAGCCTCTTTCATTCCCGGTCGCTTCATTTGCTGTCTGGCTTTTTCCCTGCGAATGGATATAGGTGCAGACTTGGCAACTTATGACCATACTAAACTTGCAAAATCAATCATGACGCTAATCACTTCGTCATGGAATCATTTCCTTGATTCGTATGCAAAGATACGTCAAAACATGTCTGCCACCTAATTTTTGCACCTTTTAAATCTCTCACAAGGGTTAAAATGAGTGTTGATTATCAATGAGTTACAAAGGCAAAAAACACCAATTTCTCTCGCGTTTCATAACTTATTGATTATTAAAGCGTTATAAAACGCCCTATTTTGACAGAAAATCAAGGAATTCTGCCTTGTTTTCAGCCTCAGAAGAATCGATTTTTCCCTTCAATCTGTAAATCCTGTTATAGACGATATTCTTCTCCTTTTCCAGAATTGTCGAGATGGCTGTGCTGGAAAAACCGGAAGCGACATAGACATAAAGACGGATATCTTCCTCTTTAAGTTTCGGAAGCTGGGCACGAAGTCTTGCAATGATACCTCCGTAATTTTCGTCCAGATTCCGCTCCATATCAGCAATAGTCTTGGGATTGGTCCTGAGGTCGTCAATGATTGACTTAACCTCCTTCAGCACTTTCGGCTGGAGATTTTCAGTTCCTTCATAGACATAATATTGCTCACACAGTCTCTCCAGCATTTCAGCCATCGCATCATGAGAACGCTTTTCTGCCGGAGCCTTCTGGCTCTCTGCGGCCTTCATTTTAGTCTGCAGTTCCTCTGCCAGGCTCATATACTTTTCAGTCTCCGCCTTCTCTTCTTCGAGACGTTTGGAAGTCTCAAGATTACGATAACGCAGGAATCCTGTCACAGAGAAGACAAGTGCCAATGCCAGAGCAGCGATTACAAGCATTTCCATCCTGAAGGAATCAGCTCTTGCCGAGGCCAGTTCACTCTGTTGTCTGAAATACTCCTTTTCAGCATTGGCAGCGGACTTCTTCATCCTTTCATATTGCTGCTTGCCGGTATATCTGACATATTCCTCAAGACATTTCAATGCCTCTTCAGATTTGCCCTCATTGGCATTGACCTGATAAGAACGGTACTTGAATCTTATAAGGTCTTCCTCCGTTTCAGCTGATTTTCCGGCACGGGCCAGCCACATTCTTGCATCATTGACATTACCCGAAAGGGAGTAGGCGTAAGCCAGAATGCCTCTGTCGATGGATGACAGGGGTGTATGGAGGTCATTGGAAACGCGCGTCAGAAGGCTGATGGCCAGTTTCGGCTCAGGCTCAGGATTATCTACCGCGATTTTGGCATAGGTTTCCAGGCACTTGGCCTCGAGCAGCGTATCTGAGGTGGCCACGGCATCATCCATGACAGATTTCAATGCCACAGCGGCTGTTTTGTAGTCTTGCGCCATGTAACTTGCCACTGCAGACTCAAACCTTGCCATTCGGCTGCTGTATGGTTTGCCTGAATTGTCATATGCCTTCTCAGCTTTCGCGAGGTAGGATATCTCCTCCGCATAGTCGCCTGTCTGTCTGTAAACCTTAGCTATTTCGCTGAATATCAACCCTAAAGACGCACTGTCACGTCCTGCGGATTTACTTGCTTTTGTCAATGCCAATATCGCATTCCGGCTGTCACCTGCATTGGCATAAGTCCTTCCGAGACGAAGCAAGTCATCAGTACTTTCAGCCCCTCCGTCATTTCGGCAGGCGGAGAGACTGAAAACCATTAAAAGACAAATTAAAAATCTCTTCATCGGTTACCCCTCAATATTCTCCAAATCCTTCAGGAACATGGTTTTCCATGCGTCTGAAGGCATTCTCCAGTCACCTCTCGGTGAGAGTGATACCGAACCGACCTTTGGCCCGTCAGGCAGGCACGAACGCTTGAACTGCTGACCGAAGAATCTGGAAATGAATGTCTTGAGCCATTTCAGGATGACAGCATCATCATAAACTCCAACGAAAGCTTTCCTTGCCAGGAAATAAATCTTGGATGGCGCATAACCGAATCTGAACATGTTATACAGGAAGAAGTCATGAAGTTCGTAAGGTCCCACGAGGTCCTCGGTTTTCTGGGCAATCTCCCCGTTATTGTCAGCCGGTTTCAGTTCCGGGCTTATAGGAGTGTCAATGATGTCAAGGAGAATTTCCCTGACAGAACGCTGCGCATTGCAGCAATTCTCATTGAAATGATAGTCTGCAGCCCATCCTACGAGATATTTCACAAGGGTTTTCGGAATGCTGGCATTGACACCATACATTGAGATATGGTCACCGTTGTATGTTGCCCATCCGAGTGCAAGTTCTGAAAGATCTCCGGTGCCTATCACGATACCGCCTTCCTTGTTTGCGACATCCATGAGAATCTGGGTCCTTTCCCTCGCCTGAGAATTCTCATAGGTAACATCAGTGACATTCGGATCCTGTCCGATGTCCGCAAAGTGCTGGGCCACAGCCTTTCCTATAGGAATCTCCCGTACAGTGACGCCCAAGGTCTCCATCAAGTCCTGTGCATTGGACTTCGTGCGGACAGTCGTGCCAAGTCCCGGCATGGTAATACCGATAATACGTTTTCTGTCCCATCCGAGTTTGTCAAATGCAAGCACTGCTACGAGCAGGGCCAACGTGCTGTCCAAGCCTCCTGAAATTCCGATAACTGCAGTTTTGCAGTTGATGTGTGCAAGACGGGTAGCCAGTCCCATCACCTGAATATCAGTTATTTCCCTGCATCTTGCATTGCGCTCGGATATTGCTGCCGTCTTATTCAAAAGTTCCTCTTCGGAAGAATCTCTGTCAATGCTGACGTTGAATCCAGGCACGAACGGATGAGGTTCGACATGCCTTTTCAGGCATTTTTCGAAATCAGTCTGACATCCGTCACAGACATTGATGTTTACATATCTTCTGGCATCCTGACCATCACGAGTTCCGTCCGGAGACACGGTGTGGAAGGTGTTCTGTTTCTGTCTGAGAATTGCAAGCTTTTCTATGTCAATGTCAGCTGCTATGAGAGTCCCTTCCATCATAAATCTCTCACTTTCAGCCAACAGGCTGCCGTTCTCGTAAATCATTGACGACCCTGAGAACACAAGATCCTGTGTGGATTCACCATAGCCGCAGGAGCTATAGACATATGCGGAAACAGTCCTCGCAGACTGCTGGCCTATGAGTTCATGTCTGTACTTGTGCTTCATCAGGACTTCATTGCTGGCAGAGAGGTTCAATATGATATCAGCTCCTGCCAATGCATGATGGGATGACGGTGGTACCGGTGTCCACAAGTCTTCGCAAATCTCTATGGCAAAAGTACTTCTGCCGACATTGAAAAGAAGATTAGGGAAGACATTGACCTTGGCTCCGGCGTAGACTATTTCCGCGCCTGCTGCGGGTGAACTGCAATTTTTGGCGTCGTCATATACCTGGGCCGTTGCGCGTTCAGTATCGTACAGAAAATCAGCCCCGCTGGAGAACCAGCGAGACTCATAAAATTCATTGTAACCCGGTAGATGGATTTTCGGAACCAGCCCGGACAGTTTGCCGTTGTGGATGACAGCTGCGCAATTGTAAAGATTGCCGGCCACTCTGACAGGAACGCCTACTACCATAGTCAGTTTCTTGCCCCTTGAGAATGACTTGAGCTGTTTGATTCCTTCTTCGGCCTTGCCGATTAGAAGCTGCTGTCCGAAAAGATCTGCACAAGTGTATCCCGTAACGGATAACTCCGGGAAAACAGCAATGGAAACCTCTTGTCTTTCAGCGTCTTCAGCCAGTCGGCATATTTCTGCGATATTGGCATTGACATCAGCCACTTTAACTCTCGGCACTACTGCCGCCACTCTTACAAATCCGAAATCCATGTTTTACAGTGATTCAATGATTTTGGTGAAGATATATGTCATCTTGTCAGCTGCTGCATCTGCGGCTTTTACGACATCATCTCCGTCGTTCTTGTAGTCCTCGGCAAAGTCTTTCTGGGCCTCGTTTGTGATTACTGACATTCCGAAAACAGGAATTTCCGAATGTCTTGCCACAATTACCTCCGGTACCGTGCTCATGCCGACTGCATCAGCACCGATCGTGCGGTAGAAATGCCACTCGGACGGTGTTTCGTAGGATGGGCCTGTGCCTGCGATATAGACACCCTTTCTGAGAGGAATGCCTGCATCTGCTGCAATTTCTTCAGCCTTGGCAATGAGTTTCTTGTCATAAGGATGTGTCATATCCGGGAACCTTGGTCCGAAGTCGTCGAGGTTTGGTCCGATAAGCGGATTCGGCAGGAGATTGATGTGGTCTCTGATAATCATGAGATCACCTACACGGTAGTCGAAATTGATTCCGCCAGCTGCATTGGAAACGAACAAGTAGCTGATTCCCAATACTTTCATAACCCTGATAGGCAGGGTTACGAGATCCATGGTATAACCCTCATAGTAGTGTATTCTGCCCTGCATCGCAATCACGAATTTGCCGCCAAGCATACCGGCAATGAAATTGCCTTTGTGTCCTATTGCGGTCGATACCGGGAAACCAGGGATATTTTTATAGGGAACAACAATAGGATTCTCTATCTTGTCGGCAAGCTTTCCAAGTCCGCTTCCCAATACAATACCTGCATGAGGTACTCTTCCTCCAAGCTGCTCTTTGACGTATTCTGCAGCCTTATAAATCTTTTCTGCTCTTGTATCCATGTCTTGTATGTTTTATTTAATGATAAATATGTAGAAGGTGTCATGCACCTGATTTTACATGATTTTCACCAGCTGGTCCTGAGCCGAGGAAATAATCTGCGCCTCATCCTTGACCCTACGGTTCCTCATAACGAAACGTCCACCTGAAATCATATACTGTATGCAGTCACTGTGTGCTGAATATATGAAATTCGAAAGGAATGGAGCCGGTGACACAAAGAATGAGTTTTCCGTGTCCACAATGAGAATATCCGCCAGCATTCCTTCTTCAATTTTGCCGGTTTCAAGTCCCAAAGCCTTTGCACCATTTAATGTTGCAAGTTTGATGAGTTCGTCCAGAGGAAGTGCTTTGGTATCCTGTCGCCATGCCTTCTGGAACAATGCGGATGTCTTGAGAGCCTCCAGCATGTCCAGATTGTTCGACGACGCACATCCGTCAGTACCTATGCAGACATTGGCTCCGGCGTCACGTAACTCATTGTATCTGAACTTATACCCGGATGCAAGCTTCGCATTGGAATTTATGTTGTGCACGCAATTCACCTGATGTTTTCCGAGAATGTCAATGTCATTGTCGCTCAGCCAAAGTGTGTGGGCGGCAAGCACATCAGGTCCAAGGATTCCGAGTCTGTCCAGATATTCGACAGGGGAGAGGCCTCCGTGAAGTTCCTTGCAGTCAGCAACCTCCTTTTCAGTCTCACTGATATGGATGTGAATTTTCAGGCCATGATTTCTGGCGAATTCCGTCACCCAAAGCATCAGTTCTTCGCTTGTGGAGTAGATTGCATGAATGGCAGTCTCGAATATTCCGTTATCCTTCATCGCAAGCGATTTCTCATAGACTTCCTGCATCTGCTCCTTCTGGCGCTCTGTCTCTTCATGGTCATTGTGGTCGAGCGCAACGTATGAGACGACAGGTCTCAACCCCATCTCTACGGCTGCCTTTCTGGCTGCCAATGAATACCAGTATTGATCATTGAAAGTGACAGTACCGGTCTTTATCATTTCCAGACATGCAACTTTAGTCCCCCAATAAACGAATTCTTCATCGATTCGGGCTTCAGTCTTCCAGATCTTGTCCAACCACTCATGAAGCTGGACGTCCTCTTCGATGCCTCGCATCAATGACATCGCCGCATGAGTATGCATATTTATGAAAGCCGGCATCGCCGTCTTTCCTTCGCAATCCATGACTTCCACCCCGGAAGCAATCTCGATATGTCCTCCAGAACATCCCCCGACGGGAACAATTTTCTTGATTCTGGTACCTTCAATGCAGATATCAGAGAGGATTCCGTTACAATTTATATTTTTAAGTAATATTGAACTCATATCACATATAAGTATTAAGGGTTCAAATGTAACGATTTTTATCGTCTTTTTGAAATGTTTTCGGAGATAAGGTTAAAAATTGCAAGCTGCCCGCACAAAAAATACGAGGGAGACTGAATCTCTTCAACCTTCCTCATAATTCTAAGAAATACTGACAAAAACGCTGATTAGAATACGTCTGATTCGGACTGATTCTCATTCTGCTCAGCAGATGGTCTTGTCTGCTCGGCATTGAAATTATCGCCAAGTCTGGACTTGATATATTCAACTGCATCCTCAAGTCCTTCGGCAAACTTCTCGAAATCTTCCTTGTAAAGGAAAATCTTATGTTTGTCGTAGGTGAATCTGCCGTCCTGCTCAGTTTTACGTTTACTCTCAGTAATAGTCAGATAGAAGTCATTGTTTCCTTTGGTGGATTTTACATCAAAGAAATAAGTCCTCTTACCTGCCCTTACCGGTTTGGAATAGATTTCTTCACCGGAACGTTCGCGGGAGTAGCCTCCCTCAAAATCATCGTTGTACATATCTCCCTTGTTTCTGTTTAATTATTTACCAAATTTAAGTATATTTCTGAAAAATGATAGTATCTTTGAAAAAAAAAATTGAGAAAAATATATGTTAGGTAGAAGAATTTTGAGGATTAAAGCCTTCAAAGTGCTCTATGGTTATGCCGTTACAGGCAACATGTCACTTGCAGAGGCCCTGGAAAAATTGGATGAGTCATGTGAAGCGACTAGGGACCTGTACCTGTTCATGCTTTCTATTATATCTCCGCTGACAGAGACAGCCAGAGCCAGAATCAATTTGGCGAAGACTAAGTTTAATCCTACAGAGGAGGATTTGAATCCGAATACCAAGTTCGTTGACAACAAGGTGGCACATATCCTTGCAAATGACCCTGATTTCCATAAGATTACAAGCAGAAAGGGCTACTCGTGGTCACAGTATGACGTACTTGTAAACTCTGTGCTTGATTCGATTAAAGAGAAGTCCTGGTACAAGAACTACATGGAATCCGAGGACAGGTCACTTAAGGCGGACTGCAAGCTTTTCATAAAGATTTTCGAAAGGGAGTTCTCAGACAATCCGCTTCTGCGCCCTATTCTCGAGGACCTGAATGTATATTGGATAGATGATCTCGAGTATGCGCTGACTTACTGCTGCAGGACAATGGAGGAACTTGCTTCAGGCCAGCAGTGGCATCTTCCTGAGCTCTATCAGAGCGACATGTTGAGAAAAAAGAATCCTGCTGCAGATGTCCAGTCAGACAAGGCATTTGTCACCAAACTTCTGAGAAACGCATTTACCGGATACGAGGACTATTATAATCTCGTGACATCCTCTGTCAAGGGATGGGAGGCTGACCGCTTGAACTCGATCGACATTGCCCTGGTTATCCTTGGACTTGCCGAAGCCGAGACATTCCCTGAGATTCCTCTCAAGGTCACGATGAACGAGTACGTGGAAATTTCCAAGTTCTACAGCCAGCCTAAAAGCAGTTCGTTTGTGAACGGCCTTCTCGACAAACTTATCAATCAGTTGGCGTCAGAAGGGAAGATCATGAAGTCAGGTGCAGGACTTCTGGATTCTGCAAAACAGGTTCAGGCATAGAATCTGCATTATAGTAAAAATTTGTGGTGTCCAAGCGCCACATTATATATATAACGAATTATTAGCCGGAACTTGGACAAACGGCGCTTTAACATTGAATTAAAATGAATTTTCTTGTAATGCCACTCCAGGCGGGCGCACCTGCAAACAGCAGTTGGTCAATGTGGGTAATGCTTATCCTCATCTTCGTAGTCATGTGGTTCTTCATGATCCGTCCGCAGCGCAAGCAGCAGAAAGAACTTGAGAAGTTCCGCAACTCGCTCAAGAGAGGTGATAAGGTTGTCACAATCGGAGGCATCTATGGTGTTGTAGATGAAATCAAGGAAAGACAGGTGATCATCAAGGTTGACGGAGACACCAAACTGAAGGTTGACAAGAACTCTCTTGTCAAGGATTTCACTGAGACACAGCAGTAATATTTCCATTCCGGACTTATGAGTATGCGCGACCTGTTCGGAAAAATATCAGAAAAACTGAACATAAGCGGGAGAGACGCAAAGATTTTCATTGTATCTCTCTTGCTTGCTTTCAGTATATGGCTGATCCACAACTTGAGCCTGAATTATTCTGAAACAGTAAGAATCCCGATAAGTGCCAGATGCGACATTGACGGGCATGCCTACAAATCGTCCAATTCGGCCGTTGTGCTCGCCAGATGCAGAGCCAGAGGATTCAGTCTTATCCAACTGAAGAGAGGCGAGAAGAAATCTCCTGTCCCTGTTGCATTCGCGCCTTCAGATATGCATAAGAAAAGCGACGAATTGTACTATGTCACATCTGATGGCCTGAACAGGTATGCGACACAGATTTTAGGTGCCGGAGCAAAACTCGAGTCTTTTATTTCCGACACAATAGTATTCAGATTCCCTTTCGAAAATCACAAGAGGGTGCCTGTGCAGCCGGTTTACTCGATGTCTTTCAGACCGCAGTACATCAATGTTGCTCCTTTGAAAGTTTCACCTGACTCAGTTACCATATACGGGGAGCCTTTCCACCTCTCCGGCATTGACAGAGTCTTTACCGGATCCATTTCACTTTCCGACTTGAGTTCTCAGACCCACGGTGAAGTCAAATTGGATGACATCAAAGGCGTCAGATTCTCTGCGGAGAAGGTGAGATACAGTCTGGATGTCACCAGGTACGTGGAAATAGATGCAAAAATGCCTATATATACCGCAAATGTGCCTAAAGGACGGACTCTGATAGTGTATCCGACTACAGCTGACGTCATTTTCAGATGTGTGTTTCCTGTTACCTCAAATCCGGCAGAAGAGGCACGGATCTGTATCGACTACAATGAATTTGTGACATCGCTCAAAGGTCAATGCATTCCGACACTGGAGTCTGTTCCGGAGGGAGTGATTTCATGGACCATAAGGCCTGAGATCTTCGATTGTATAGAAAGCAGCAAATGATGGCATTGACAATTTTGATTACAGGCGGTATCGGAAGCGGAAAGTCTGTGGTTTCAGGGATTCTCCGCGCGCTTGGAATACCTGTATATGATACGGACAGCAGAACAAAAGCCCTGTACGAAGGTGAACTTGGAATGCGGCTGGAGGAGGCTTTGGGACAGAAGTTGCATACTGCAGACGGGCATTTCGATAGGAAGGCTTTGGCTGCATTGATTTTCTCAGACAGGCAAGTCCTGGACAAAGTCGAAGAAATTGTCCACCCTGCGGTTCTGAGAGACTTCGAAGACTGGAAGGAGAAACAGGAGAGCCGGATTGTCTGCATGGAATCTGCGATTGCTTTGGAAAAGCCTCTGTTCAATGGCAGTTATGACTTTGTTGTGATTGTCAATGCACCTGAAGATCTCAGAATCAGACGGGCTTGCAACAGGGACGGATCGGACGAGATATCTGTACGCAAACGTATTCAGAATCAGAAAGTTGACTTACAAAAGGCCAACTTTATAATTGAAAATGACGACGGTCTCGACAAACTTGAAGCACAGACGACACTTATGCTTGAAGCTGCGGCGAACCGGATATTGAAATAAATAATTATTTATATTATGAAAACAGATTTGACAAGAATTCTTTCAGTGTCAGGCCAGCATGGTCTTTTTTACTATGTTGCACAGGCACGTAGCGGAGCGATTGTAGAGGCTCTTTCTGACAAACGCAGAACTGTGTTCGACATGAAGAGCAGAATCACTACACTTGCTGATATCTCCATTTATACCAATGAAGGTGAACTTAAACTTAAAGAGGTTTTCCTTAAACTGAACGCCGTTCTAGGTGAAGCTGACGCACCTACATCGAAGGCAAGTTCAGAAGAACTCAAGTCCCTTTTCGAGAAGGCAATTCCTGATTACGATGCTGACAGATTCTATGTATCGCACATGAAGAAAGTTGTGGACTGGTACAATGAGATCAAGCATTATGCTTCATTCGATTTCGAAGAGGAGAATGCTGCAGAAGCAGAAAACAACTCTGAGGAAAAAGTCAATGAGTAAGAAATCCTTACAGGTCGTCACTCTGGGCTGTTCCAAGAATCAGGTGGACACTGAACACCTTCTTGCACAGGTCAGGGACGATTATGAAATAGTACCTGAAAGAGAGGAGCGGAATGTGGATATTCTGCTCCTCAATACTTGCGGATTCATCGGTGATGCCAAGGAGGAGTCCATACAGGCAATCCTCGAAGCTGTAGAGCGCAAGAAGGCGGGCAAAATAGGCAAAATTCTTGTATTCGGCTGTCTTTCTCAGAGATACATCGCAGACATGCCTGAGCTCATCCCGGAAGTTGACGGATGGTATGGTGCACGTGACATTGAACCTGTTGTCAAGGCTCTCGGCTGTCAGATGAAGCAAGACAGGAGGAATGAGAGACTGATTTCCGGAAAGAAATTCCCATATGCGTATCTGAAGATTTCAGAGGGATGTGACAGAAGGTGTTCCTACTGTGCAATTCCGTACATCAGAGGTGCACACAGGTCTGTTCCGATGGAGGATCTCGTGGCTGAGGCAGCTGGTCTTGCCGCAACCGGTGTTAAGGAACTTGTACTCATAGCTCAGGATACCACGTACTACGGCCTTGACCTATATCGCAAAAGGGCACTGGGTGAACTGCTTCAAAAGCTTTCGGAAGTACCTGGAATAGAATGGATAAGGATTCATTATTCATATCCTGCTGATTTTCCTGAAGATGTTCTTGACCAGATGGCCAACAATCCGAAAGTATGCAGATACATGGATATTCCTCTCCAGCATGTTGCTGACAAGGTGCTTGACATGATGCATAGGCACGTGGATGGCGCATGGACCCGTGCACTCATAAAGAAGATGCGTGAAAAGGTCCCTGGAATTGTGCTTAGAACAACCATGATTGTGGGACATCCTGGAGAAGGCGTGAAGGAGTTCAATGAACTTATGAAGTTTGTAGAGGATGCAAGATTCGAGAGACTTGGCGCATTTACTTATTCCGAAGAGGAAGGAACATTCGATGCCGAGAATTTCAAAGACTCCGTTATGCCGAAAACCAAGCAGAACAGGCTCAAAAAGCTGATGGAACTGCAAAGTGGTATATCATTTGCTTTCAATCAGAGCCGTGTCGGAACTGAGACGAAGGTTATCATTGATGATTATCGCGATGGTATTTTCGTATGCAGAAGTGAATTCGAGAGCCCGGAAGTCGATGGCGAGATTCTCGTCCGCTATGATGAAAAGATGGGGCGTACACCTGAAGAAATGGTCGGAAGTTTCATCAATGTCAGGATAGCGCAGGCTGATGAGTATGATCTCGTTGCTGACTTTGTTTCTGCAAATTGCTGAGTTCCTTCAAATTCGCACTAACGTTCAGCAAGTTTGACAACTTGCGAAACTTGAGTAATAGTAGAGAGTAAAAGTTATATTGGTATGAAAACGATTTTTTCATTGGCATGCATCGCTGCAACTGCGACATGCGTTCTGACCTCATGCGATCCTCAGGCATTCAGCATGAACATCGAGATGAGATATCCGTCGAAGTCCGGCATTGACCTGACAGGAAAATCTGTTGCGGTCGTTTATCTGGATGGAGCAGAAAAAGATTCCGTTTTCAGCAGAAACATGGCGGACAGTTTTGCCGCATCCTTGGAAAAGGAGTATTTCGGAGGCGAAACATCCGTACCGCTATATCGTATTGAAAAGACGGGAAACGGCAATTACGCTTCAGTAGATTCCCTTTCACGTCTCGTAATGAGTACGGGTGAAGATGTCATTTTCTTGTTTGAGAGGCCTCGTTTCGGTGAGGCTGTGGTGGAACAGAACAGCATAGCACCGACAGATACTTCTCTGTCCTATGTAGTGAAAGTCCCTATGAAAATGAATCTATATGCCTATGATTCAATGGGTAAGGTCGATACCGTCTATACATGGAACGGCTCCAGAACACTTAATGCGGCTGTTTCTACGGACGCATATACTGACCCTAAAGAAAAGGCGTGGGGTGCTTTGTCAATGCAGGGGCAGAAGATAGGGGAGATGTCCTCCCGAATTTTCATGCCTGAGTGGAAGGCTGAACAATATACCTTTATATACTTCGAATCAGACGGGTGGGATGCCGCATCACAGGCAGCTTACAGTTACAAGTGGAAAGAAGCTGTCGAAGAGTGGATGAAACTTCTCGAGACGAACAATACACTTAAGAGATCCTGTGCGGAGTTCAATATCGCCACCGCATGCTATATGTTGGGAGACAACGAATTGGCGCTCAAATGGCTAGACCGTTCTGACGAAGATTATCCTGTTTCACTTTCATCTGGACTGCGGAAAAGAATCAATGCCAGAATGAAATAAATCAAAGCATTCCGGTAAGGTTATCGTAATACTTTTTGGTGACAGGGATACTGACTGCCTCCGGACAATCAATATCGGCAAATACAAGTCCTTCAGGATTCTTTCTCAGCACCTTGACATGTGCAGGGTTTACAAAATAAGACCTGTGGCATCTAATAAGAGAATTACGTGCGCAGAGTTCCTCAATGCTTTTCATGGAGGCTCTGAGCACGTATTTTATTGTCTTGCCCCCTTCTTCCTGATAATTTATATTTATATAATTCTCATCTGCACTTATATAATAGATGGAAGATGCCTTCACGACGAGTTTAAGAACTTTTCTGGAATCGTAGAAGCGGATCCTATCATCCGGATCTTCATGCGCCGCAGCAATCTGTTTTCTTCTCAATCTGAGAAGAAGCCCCAAGGCTATGATTACATAAGGATATACTGATATCAATGTTACTGTCACGAATGACCACATGACGACACTGAAATAGGGAAGAAGCATCTTCTTTATCAGCCAGATATATAGTCCCATGAAGAGCGCGGAAACCAACATGTCCAGAAAACACCAAGCCACATAACTGACTACATTAAGTTTCCTTCTGAATATATACATGATGCTTCGCGACAGTCCCAGACATGCTGCGATTATGCACATAAGCATGGTTACATGGAATCCGAAACCCGGTTTCGGTTCTCCCAGATAAGTGTCTGCGTCAAATGGTGCATAAATCACCATGAATGCCGTGAAGAACAGCGGAATGGCAACAATATGTATAATCTGCGGCCAGAAACGGCTGAAAATTTCTCTGATATCTTTCATGACTTGTGTTGTGACGAATGCAAAAATAGCATAATTTCGTCACTTTATGCGACTTTTAGTCACCAAAACCTCCGTTTTGTCACAATTTGCCATCTCCGCTCACCTTTATTTCTCCACGTTTTGCGCTTAAACTACTTTTGCATTGTCCTTCAAAGTAAGAGGAGGACTGATTCGGGATAACAAAAATGTTATCAAATAAAAATGCATATTTTTAGATGTTTTGACGTTATGAAGAAGATTATTTCATTCGGTGACTCAGTCATGAAAGGGATAGTTACCGGCAAAAATAAAGAAGAACAGGGACGCTGCAGATATGAGATTTCCAAGTCTGGCTTTGCTACATTATGTGCAGCAAAACTAGGCATTGAACTTGACAATTACGGAAAGTTCGGCAACACGGTTGTCAAAGGTGTGAAAGATGTTTCCAGACATCTGAAGCAGATTGAGGACTCGAACGCCGCTCTCCTTGAGTTCGGCGGAAACGACTGCAACTTCGACTGGAACAGCATCGCTGAGAATCCTGAGACAGAACATGTCCCGCAGACTACTCCTAAGCAGTTCTCTGAATCATACAAGAGTCTCATTGACAAGGTACGTGAAACCGGTTGCACTCCTATTATCCTATCCTTGCCACCGATCGACTCATCAAAATTCTTTTCCTACGTTTGTTCCGGATTTACCAGGGAAAAGCGCGACAACGTCCTCAAATGGCTGGGAGGATGCATCTACAATATCGGCAACTGGCATGAAATGTACAACCTTGAACTCTACAAGATTGCAGCGGGTCAAGGTGTCAGGATCATTGATATTACCACATGTTTCCTCTCCAGAAAGAACTGCCCGGATCTTTTCTGTGATGACGGGATGCATCCAAACGAAGAAGGACACAGACTCATATCTGATGCTATCTGCTCGGCTAGCCTCCTATGAAGTATCTCATGAGAGATGTCGGAGGTATCTGCTTGTCAGAAACATATACGAAGTAGTGCAGAAACTTCATAAGCCTGTGAGCTTCACTGTATTCCGGACAATTCTTCGGGACTGTGGCGAGAATTCTCTCGGCATGGCTACGGAGCACTGCAAACTCTACGAGATAAGCTGAATTGAACAGGACATCTGCATCTTCCTGATATAGGTAAATCCATTTGACTTCAGCCCTTCTGACATTCGGCCAGTTGGAAATGGTTTCCTGAGCAGTAAACGCACCTTTATTGAAATCACGCACGATACGCCTGAGGAGTCTGTTGTCACTGGTCGGGATACAGTTGTGGTCATCCAGAGAAATACTTGTAATAGTATTGATGAATATGCGGAATTTGGCCGAATCAGGAATATTGTCCAGTAGTCCAGGATTCAGGGCATGGAGGCCTTCGATCAGAAGTACAGACCCGTCTTCCAGGGCAAGACGCTTTCCGTTATA
The DNA here is from genome assembly GCA_000435075.1 of Bacteroides sp. CAG:770. Lineage (GTDB taxonomy): Bacteria > Bacteroidota > Bacteroidia > Bacteroidales > UBA932 > Cryptobacteroides. The sequence continues at coordinate 14,701 of FR890651.1, forward strand.
TTCTCTGATACCCGTAACGAAGTTATACTCAGGGACTTCCACAGTCTCTCCGGAAATGAGTTTCAACACATCTTTCTGAAGGGCGACATGATCCACCGTGTCGAAATTGTCGAAATCGTATGACCCGTCAGGAAGTTTCGGAGTGTCAAGACGGTTAACGAAATAGTCGTCTGTCGAGAATGAAATCGGCTTGAGTCCACAAGCCTTGAGCTGTACGCTAAGACGTCTGCAGAATGTGCTCTTTCCACTGCTGGTAGGGCCTGTAATGAGAACAATCCTGACTTTCTGTTCAGAATGATATCTTCTGTCGATTTCCTCGGCAATCTGGACTATTTTCTTCTCTTGAAGAGCCTCTGCGACCTCGATCAGATCGGTTGCCTTGCCCTTGAGACATGCCTGGTTTACGTCTCCGACATTGTCCAAACCCATAATATTGTTCCATTTGATGCTTTCGGAGAAGACATCGAAAGTCTTGGGCTGCTCGAAGAAAGGTGCCAATGCCTCAGGCTTGTGACGGTCCGGTACCCTGAGCAGTGCACCTCCACGGTATGGGGTCAAGTCCCAAACTTTAAGATAACCGGCATCCGGAACCAGAACATCGTAATAATAGTCAGCTGTCCCGCCCAAAGTATAATAACTTATATAAACTTCGCCGCAAGTCTCCAGCAGTTTCACCTTATCCATGTGTCCAAGCTGCCTGAAAACGTCAATCGCCTCAGCAATAGGAACTTCATGTCTATGGAAAGGCATAGCCTCCGCCACAATTTCAGACATCCTCTTCTTGATGAGGTCAATGTCAGTTGCCTCCAGACCGGAACCGTCGCCCTTATCAATGCTGCAGAAGAAGCCTTTGGATATAGGCCTGCGCATGACTACCTTGCAATTTGGGAAAATATCCAATGCAGCCTTGTACAAAAGAAAGCACAGAGATCTGCAATAGACATTTCTTCCTATATATGTCCGGTAGTCGAGAAATTCTATATCCCTATTGTTATAAAGCCTGAACTTGAGTCCCTGTGCGACATTGTTGACCTTTGCCGCTATGATTTCATAAGGACGTTCGAAATTGAATTCCCCGATTATATCGAGAAGCATGGTACCTTCCTGGAATTCCTTGAAAGTGCCGGTATTTTTGCAGAAAACTCTTGCCATTGTGCGATTCGGTTATTGCCAGTTTCCAAAATATCTTTTTTGCAGCACAAAAATAGAAAAAATATGGTAACTTTAGGAAAAATTTTGAAACAACATGAGTACAGTGCACGTAATTGACCACCCTATGATTCAGCACAAGCTGACAATCATGAGGAAAAAGGAGACCGGTTCAAAAGATTTCCGAGTACTACTTAGGGAGATTTCTCTCCTTATGGGATATGAAATCACAAGAGATATTCCGCTTGATGACATTGAGATAGAGACCCCTATCTGCAAGATGACCGCAAAGAAAGTATCAGGCAGAAAAATGGCGATTGTTCCTATTCTCCGCGCAGGCCTCGGAATGGTAGAAGGACTTCAGACATTGGTGCCTGTTGCAAAGGTCGGCCATATCGGTCTTTACCGCGACGAGAAGACCCACAATCCTGTAGTTTATTACTGCAAACTCCCTGAGGATATAAACCAGAGACTCGTCATCGTAACTGACCCGATGCTCGCTACAGGCGGAAGTTCATGCGATGCATTGGCAATGCTGAAGGAGCGCGGATGCACAAACATCCGCCTTATGTGCCTCGTTGCAGCCCCGGAAGGAGTAGCAAGAGTGCAGAAGGAACATCCTGACGTTGACATTTATGTCGCATCAGTAGATGATCACCTGAACAAGGACGCATACATAGTTCCTGGACTCGGTGATGCAGGTGACAGAATCTTCGGAACAAAGTAGTTTCTCGACAATAATCGAATCGGGCGGCCAGCAAATGTCAATGCTGGCCGCCCGAAATCATATTCACTGTCATCACTTGGATTTGCGCCTCAGTTTTGAGAACCATCTCTGAGGAAATTCCATCGCCAGGATTATTCCGAGAACGATTGCAATAGCAGCCATTCCGGCATTAAAACCGGTTGTCATTGACAATCTGAACTTCTCGGCAACAAGATAGTACGTAAACCAGAATATTCCGGCACCTGGTACCAGAGGGAAAATCCCGCAGAGAAGATAGACGGTGCTCGGACACTTGTCCCAAACGGCTACCATCCTGGACATGAGGCAGATAAGTACCGTGGAGAAAGTGATGGACACCATCGTGCCTGCAATTCCGGCTCTGGTCATAATAAGGAATGCAGCCCAACCGATGGCGCCGATAATTCCGCAAGTCGCATATTGCTGTCTCGGGACACCAAAGAGAATCGCGAAAGCAAAAGTGCCTATGAATGCTGCCAATGTCTGCCAGCCGAGTCCGGCCGTTTCGGCATTGATAGTAACTCCCTTAAGTTCGATCATTCCCTGGAATATGCTACCATCGAGCACGAAACTGGTACCGACTCCGAGCGCGATACAGAAGAATCCCAGCATAGCATCCGTCAGTCGGGTTGTTCCGGCAATGTAATCCGAGTCAGCCAAATCACGCACACCATTCACGAAAGGTACTCCAGGGATGAGCGGCATTATCGCTCCGATGATGATATTGCTCAGACTGCTTCCGAATCCAAGTCTATATGAGGCCAAGCATAAAAGTGTGGCCACCAAAGAATTGCATATTCCTCCGACAATCTTCGAAAGGTACCTGGAACTGATAAACAACAGGAAAAGATACAGGAGAGTGCCTACCACAAATGCGGCGGCACAATCCATAAATCCTCCGCCGAACACGGCACAGAATCCTGCAGCACCGAAGGCTGAGCCTGCAATCTGCTCCCAAGCCGGTTTCATCGGCTCGTCCCGGATTGCATCAAGTTCAGCACGGGCTTGGGTCAATGATACTTTATCTGCTGCTATCCTGTAGCTCAGGCGGTTGACTTCCACGACCTTGGAAAGCTGTATGCCACGTATAGGTATAAACTCCACATTGGCATATTTGTTCGAGGAACTTGTAGTGAAAATACCATTGCTCAGGACAAAGAAATGACCCGTGTGGACCCCATAATGGGACGAAATACGTTCCATCGTATCCTCGACACGTGAAATCTCGGCACCGTTTTCAAGCAGGATATGACCTGCTTCCGATGCCACCTCCAGAACATCTTCAGAAGTGAATGTTTCTTTAGTTTCCATATTCACCCTAGATAGTGTAATTAATTATGTGTAAGTTGGTTATTATTCACCTTTCATGATTTCTTCCGCTCTGGAAAGCGCGACGTTGATGTTAGGACAGATGTTCTTTTCACCCACCAGATCATAGAATCCGGCCTTATGAAGTGCGCTGTGCACCTGCGGATTGACACCTGAAAGAACAACAACAATCTTGTTCTTGAAACTCATCTCACAGAAATTGGACAAGTTATGGATACCGGTAGAATCGATGAACGGCACCTTACGCATTCTGATTACCCTGACCTTGGACTTGTCCCTGAAATCGGACATGAGTTCCTCAAACTGTGTTGCGACACCGAAGAAATATGGCCCATTGATCTCATATACCTCCACGCCGGCAGGGATAGTGATACTCTCGTCATGCATGATACCGGCCTCATCCTCCACATGAATTTCCTCTTTGATCGCAGTGATTTCGGTTGTCTCCATGATTCGTTTGATGAACAGAAGGCAAGCAAGAAGCAGACCTACCGCAATAGCGACTGTAAGGTCGAAAATCACTGTCAGGAAGAAAGTTATAAGAAGTACTATGACATCCGACTTCGGATTCTTCAGAAGGGCAGTAAAAGATCTCCATCCGCTCATGTTATACGAAACGACAACCAGGACACCGGCCAGGCAGGCCATAGGGATAAACCTTGCCAACGGCATGAGGAACAGCAGGATAAGCAGAAGGATAACAGCATGAATCATACCCGCAACCGGAGTCCGTCCGCCATTGTTAATATTCGTCATCGTCCTTGCGATTGCTCCTGTTGCAGGAATACCTCCGAAAATAGGAGTCACCATATTCGCCACACCAAGTGCAATCAACTCTGTATTCGAATTATGGTGGTCACTGATCATACCATCTGCAACTGTCGCAGAAAGCAACGACTCGATGGCACCGAGCGCAGCAATCGTAACCGCAACCGGGAACAGATTCTTGATGGCCTCCCAGTCGAGCGCTGGCATTTCAGCCTTCGGAAGCTGCGAATTGATGGAAAAACGGTCGCCGATAGTATCGATACTGTCAATGCCGAAGAAACTCTTCAAGCACCATACGCCTATGGTTACCAGTATGATAGCCACCAATGAGCCTGGAATTTTCTTCGAAATCTTAGGCGTCACGGCGATGATTATGATACTGGTCACACTCACGATGAAATTCCACCAGTTGACAGTATTGAAGTGCTTGAAATACAGCATCCATTTGCCGATGAAGTCACCCGGAACGGTTTCTCCGCCAAATGAAAGACCGAAGACATCCGTCATCTGAGTAGTGAAGATAGTCACGGCGATACCGCTTGTAAAGCCCACGACTACAGGATAGGGAATGAACTTGATGACAGTTCCCAACTTGAATACACCCAACAGAACCAGAAGAACTCCGGCGATGATTGTCGCTACTGTCAATCCGCTGATGCCATACTGCTGGATGACACCATAGACAATGACGATGAATGCGCCCGTAGGCCCTCCGATCTGTACTTTGCTTCCGCCAAGTGCTGAAACAATGAATCCGGCAATAACTGCCGTAATGATGCCTTTTTCAGGAGAGACGCCTGACGCAATGGCAAAAGCGATAGCTAGTGGTAGTGCTACAATTCCTACAATCACACCTGCCATCAGGTCAGACATGAAAGTCGTCTTGTTGTACCCTCTAAGACAGGTAAGGGATTTAGGATGAAAGTCTAGTTTTTGCATATTGAATTATATTACCATGTATTAACGCATGTCCTCTATCATTGCCTTGGCAACGGCAGCCGAAGCTCCTCTTCCTCCCAGAGCATCGCGGATTTCCTTGTATCCGGCCAGCATTGTCTCACGATACTCGGTATCTTCTATCATTCTGATCACTTCCTCGAGTACATTCTCAGGTGTGAAATAGAACTGGAGGAGTTCCCTGAAACAGGTTCTGTTCAGTATCAGATTTCCTAAGCTGATATATTTAATCTTTATTATCTGTTTAGCTATCAAAAAGTTAATCTCGGCACCCTTATAGGCGACGACCTGAGGTGTACCTATCAATGCAGTCTCAAGAGATGCCGTTCCGGAATTGACGACGGCTGCCTCCGCGTGACGAAGGACGGCATAGCTCTGTCCGAAAACGACCTTGACATAAGACTCCCTGCCGCCGATATAAGAACTGTAATCTGACATTGACCTGGACGGAGCCGCAGCAACGACAAATTGATAATCCTTGTATCGGGGGAGTGCGCGCATCTTGTCTGCAAACTCCATGAAGACAGGCATCATTGACGAAATCTCGCCCGACCTCGAACCTGCCATGAGTGCGATTATAGGCCTGTCCTCCAATTTGTTGCGCTCGAGAAACTCTTCGCGAATCTCCTTCAGCAAAGGAGAATTGTCAATGGCATCAATGAGAGGATTTCCCTTATATATGAAGTCAACGCCTTTTTTTGTAAAATAAGGTATTTCGAAAGGGAAAACGATGAAAAGCTTGTCCACATAGGCCTTCAGTTTCTTGATTCGCCCCTCACGGGAGGCCCAAACCTTCGGCGCAATGTAATAATATACGCGGAACCCTTTCTTATGTGCCCATTCAGCCACCCTGAAATTGAATCCGGGATAGTCTATTAGTATGACCACATCCGGATTCCATGCGGAAATGTCCTCAAAACAACGCTTGAAACGCCCCAGATAGGTACGCGCTTTCATGAGAACCTGCACGAAACCTATAATCGCCCCGTCTTTATAATCCTGCACAAGCCCGGTGCCCGTCTGGTGTTCCTTATACACACCGTCCATCAACTCTCCGCCCCAAAAACGTACATCCGCCTCAGGATCCTCCCGATAAAGCCCTTTCATCAGATTCGATCCGTGCAAATCGCCGGAAGCTTCACCTGCAATGATATAGTATTTCATTACTTGTCAATGTTATACAGTCTTCACACCCGCGAGACCACAATTTTAAAAGTCAATGTCAAAGCCGGCCTTTCCAAGTCGTTCGACCTCCTCATAATCAGTCGAATCAAGATTGTCAGGTACTATCGATATGTAACCATCATTCATGATCCAGTGGTCCGCACGACTGTCATTCCGGTCATCGTCGAGAAAATCGCCTACCATCATGTAGAGTTTCTCTCCGGATTCAAGTTTTGGAGACGAACTCTGTCCAAGGTCTTCCGGCGTAATGCCATACTTCCTATATATGGAAGGATCCCATTCACGGAATTCTCGAATCCACCTTCCCATACCCTGATGTCCGACACGGATACCTTTTATCTGTTCCGCAGGAATATTCGGGAAGTTCACATTATAGAAAATACCAGGAACAGAAGTCATGTTCTCCATAAGTTTCCTGAAGATATCAGGGAAAAACTTGCGGACAGCAGAAAAGTCCGCTTCGGGATTGATGGTGTCAAGTGAAACACCGATGGCAGGTATTCCGTTCAATGCTGCTTCTTCTGCAGCTCCGAGAGTGCCGGAATAACATGCAGCAGAAGCAGCATTGGAACCATGGTTGATACCGCTGACGACCACATCGGGAAACTTCTCCAGAAACGGAACATTCAAACCATATTTCACACAACTTGCAGGAGTCGCATCCAGATACGCCCATGTCCCGGGTTTTTCTTCCGGGAGTTCCTTATATGCGATTTGTTTCAGGCCTAGGGAAACTGCCATGCTCATTCCTGACTGGTGTTTTTTAGGGGCAATGACAGTGACATTGCCAAATTGACACATTATTTCTGCCAAGACATGTATGCCCTTGGCAGAATATCCGTCATCATTGGTAATCAATATATTCATATTAAACGATATAGTTTGTTGCTGCATTCAAATTTCTTCACAAAGATAGGTAAATATTAAAATTTTTGGCTTATTTTTGCACAGTTTTTGTAGAGAGAAGTAGAAAACGAAATAAGTTTAACTTAAATAAAATTTGTTAACAATGGTAAAACTTGGTATTAACGGATTTGGCCGTATCGGTCGTATGGTATTCCGTGCTGCTGTAGAAAACTTCGCAAATGACATCGAAGTTGTAGGTATCAACGATCTTCTCGATCCAGAGTATCTTGCTTACATGCTCAAATTTGACTCAGTTCACGGAGCATTCAAAGGTGAGGTTTCTGTAGAGGGCAACACACTTGTTGTAAACGGCAAGAAAATTCGTCTCACCGCTGAGATGGATCCGGCAAACCTTAAATGGAATGAGGTTGGCGCTGATGTAGTTGTAGAGTCAACAGGTCTCTTCCTTACAGATGAGAAAGCTCGCAAGCACATCGAGGCTGGTGCTAAGAAAGTCATCATGTCAGCTCCTTCAAAGGACGCAACTCCAATGTTCGTATATGGTGTTAACCACAAGACATACGCTGGTCAGGATATTATCTCTAACGCATCTTGCACAACTAACTGTCTCGCACCTATTTCTAAGGTTCTCGATGAGAAGTTCGGTATCGTTCGTGGTCTTATGACTACTGTTCACGCTGCTACCGCTACTCAGAAGACAGTTGACGGCCCTTCTAAGAAGGACTGGAGAGGTGGTCGTGGTATCCTCGAGAACATCATCCCTTCTTCAACAGGTGCAGCAAAGGCTGTAGGTAAGGTTCTTCCTCAGTTGAACGGCAAACTTACAGGTATGTCTCTCCGTGTTCCTACATCAGACGTATCATTCGTTGACCTTACTGTAGAGCTCAAGAAAGAGTGCACATATGAGGAAATCTGCGCAGCTATGAAAGAGGCTTCAGAAGGTGAGCTCAAGGGTGTCCTCGGATACACCAACGAGTCTGTCGTTTCTACTGACTTCCGTAACGATCCTCATACCTCTATCTTCGATGAGAAGGCAGGTATCCAGCTCGATGGTACATTCGTAAAGGTTTGCTCTTGGTACGACAACGAGTGGGGTTACTCTAACAAAGTCCTCGAGATGGCACGTGTAATTTCTAAGTAATTTTACTTGAAATAACATATAATCTGCGGTCAGACATCAGTCCGGCCGCTTTTTTTATATGAAAGCAGACAGATATCGTAGTCGCTGCGATATGAGATGACATATATTTTGCCTCTTGCCTATTTATGAGTAAATTTGTGTGCTTAAACAGAATGCAATGTTAGAAATCAATGAGCGGCTGACACTCCGCGAAATAGAGCAAATCCTATATGAAGGTGAGACTGTCAAGGTTTCGGAAAAGTTTCGGAACCAAGTCATAGCCAGTTATGATTTTCTTGAGGAGTTCTCGAAAGACAAAGTCATATATGGCATCAATACAGGGTTCGGACCTATGGCCCAGTGGAGAATTGAAGATGACCACCTCAAGGAATTGCAGTACAACATTATACGTAGCCATTCGACAGGTGCAGGAGAAAGACTTCCGGATATCTGCGTGAAGGCTGCTATGTTGTCCCGTCTCATGACATTCCTGGAAGGACATTCAGGAGTTCATGTCTCCCTCATTGACCTTCTTGTGGAATTCATAAACAGGGGAATCTTCCCGGTCGTCCCACGCCACGGCAGCGTAGGAGCCAGCGGCGATCTGGTGCAACTCGCACACATAGCATTGACATTGATAGGCGAAGGCGAGGTGTCTTATGGCGGAATAATCCGCCCGGCAGGCGAAGTGTTGGCGGAAAATGGTCTCAAGCCTCTGGAAATGCATATACGTGAGGGACTTGCAGTGACCAACGGCACGGCAGTGATGACCGGTATCGGCACAGTGAACTACATTCTGGCGGAACGCCTGCTTGGATGGGAGACATTGTGTTCTGTAATGATGAATGAAATCGCATCCTCTTATGATGATTTCATGTCAGAGATTCTTAACGGACTCAAACATCACCCTGGACAGATTAAGATAGCGGAACTCATGCGGTCCCTGTCAGAAGGCAGCAAACTACTGCGAAACAGAAAGATAGAACTCTTCCATAAATCAGGAGAGCAGGTATTCAAGCAAAAAGTCCAGCCATATTACTCGCTGCGCTGCGTGCCGCAGATTCTCGGTCCCGTATATGAGACCTTGATGAATGCCGGACAGATTATCGAAGACGAGGTCAATTCCGTCGATGACAATCCGATTGTCGATATGGATTCGCAGAATGTCATTCACGGCGGCAATTTCCATGGAGACTATATCTCTTTCGAGATGGACAAGCTGAAGATTGCCGTGACCAAGATGACAATGCTCGCTGAACGTCAGATGAATTACCTTTTCCACGACAGAATCAATGGAATACTTCCGCCGTTTGTCAATATGGGTGTGCTCGGACTGAATTATGGTCTTCAGGCTTCACAGTTCACAGCCACATCTACGACAGCAGAAAGCCAGACGTTGTCTAATCCGATGTATGTCCATTCAATTCCCAACAACAATGACAATCAGGATATTGTGAGCATGGGTACCAACTCCGCACTTCTCTGCCGCACGGTGATAGAGAATTGCAGCCAGGTAATGGCAATACATCTCATGGCATTGGTTCAGGCAGTGGATTGTCTGGGCGTGGCAGAGAAACTTGCCCCAGCCACAAAGGCGATGTACGACAAGGTTCGCCAAATCGTTCCGACATTCAGGGATGATACACCTAAATACGAGGAAATCAAGGCTTTACAGGCTATATTGTTGGAATCTTCACCAGTAAATCTAAATTAATATAACTAGAACATGAAATCTCTCAGAGAATTATTCAAAATAGGCCGAGGCCCGTCCAGCAGCCACACAATGGGTCCGATGAGAGCAGCGCAGATATTTTCAAGTGAACACAGGGATGCAAAATCATTCCAGGTCACTCTTTACGGCAGCCTTGCAGCTACCGGCAAAGGACATATGACCGACGTTGCCATAAAAGATGAGTTGAAACAGGTTGCACCGGTGGAACTCGTCTGGAAGCCGTCAGTTTTCCTCCCATTCCATCCTAACGGCATGAATTTCAAGTCTTTGGATGAGAACAAGAATGTTACGGGAGACTGGACTGTATATAGCATCGGCGGGGGAGCCTTGTCTGAGGGTAAAGCCAGCGGCGACAGATTCGAGACCGAAAACGACGTCTATGACCTGGAGCGTCTTACTGACATCATGAACTGGTGCGAGGAGAAGGGAAGAAACTACTGGGAGTATGTTGAGATGTGTGAAGGTGAGGCCATCTGGGATTATCTGATAGAAATCTGGTCTGCCATGAAGGACGCGGTGGAAAGAGGTATCGAGCATGAAGGTGTTCTTCCTGGCCCGCTTAATCTGGCACGTAAGGCCCCTACATATTACGTGAAAGCGACGGGATACAAGAAATCACTTCAAACGAGAGGTCTCGTATATGCATATGCCTTGGCAGTCAGTGAAGAAAACGCATCTGGAGGAAAAATCGTGACGGCACCTACCTGCGGAGCCAGCGGTGTTGTCCCGGGCGTTCTGTATCACATGCAGAAAGGTCATGAGTTCAGCGACACCAAGATGCTGCACGCATTGGCCACAGCCGGAATCATCGGTAATGTCGTTAAACGCAACGCATCTATTTCCGGAGCAGACGTTGGCTGTCAGGGTGAAGTTGGCGTGGCATGTGCGATGGCAGCCGCTGCCGCATGCCAATTATTCGGGGGCAGTCCTTCCCAGATAGAATATGCCGCGGAAATGGCTCTCGAACATCACCTTGGAATGACATGCGATCCGGTTTGCGGTCTTGTTCAGATTCCTTGCATTGAAAGAAACGCTTTTGCCGCTACGCGAGCATTGGATGCAAACCTATATGCATCATTCTCAGACGGTAAGCATCGGGTTTCATTCGACAGGGTAGTAGAGGTTCTCAAACGTACGGGACATGACATTCCTTCACTCTACAAGGAAACCAGCGAGGGCGGTCTTGCACAAAGCTTCGAGACCGATTTCTAAAAGGAACCGGATAAGTCTCGTCTATTCAGTAAAGTCCGGTTTCATCACATTAAGATCGACAAGTCCGTCAATTCCATAGACTACGGCTTTGTCAGTAAATTGCCAAATTGCCCAGTCTTCGCGATCAGGAGGGAAAAACCTGTATCTGGCAATCCAGAGAGGGTAGTTTTCACGTATCTTGTCGCTAAGGATATCCCTGATGTAAGCCTCAGAAGAATACACAATAGGAGCACGCCCGTAGTGCTCGCCCACAATTTTGAGCCAGGTCAATGCTGCTGCGTTGAGCTGGTCTTTTGTATAACCTTTGTGAGTAGTTTCAATGTCAAGAATCGGCGGAAGGTCACTTTCTTTTATACGTCCTGTAGCATTGATGAAATTCCTGGCCTGAACTTCAGGACTCTTGGAAGTCCTGAAAAAATGATAAGCTCCACGTCCCAGGCCAGCCTTTCCTGCAGCCTTCCAATTCTTTTTGAAATTCTTGTCTTTCAATGATATGCCTTCACTGGCCTTAAGTATCACATAAGACACCGGTATAATTCTTTCCGCCTTATTTATGGACTTTGTCGTATGACCATGCTTGTCAGTCATGACACTTAAGGAGTCCCATACTATGCGCCCGGGATTGTGATGTGAAAGGTCAATGACATATTTATAATCTCCTCTCGGTACTTTGGCACCTGTCTCAGAAGAGGACTCCCGCGGATGTAGAAATATAAATACGATGGCAAATACCGAGATGATCGCTGCGGCAAACCATCCGCTCAGCATCATTGTCTTTTTTCTATTGTGTCTCTTTCTTGCATGAGACATCTTTTTCCGGACTGACTTCTTCCCGCTGCGACCTTTTTGTTTGCCTGAACGGTCGGCAGAACCTGACTTGGATGAATCAGTTTTTCTAACCCTTCGTATTTTGATATCATCCGGAGATTTCACTTTGGCCATACCATGCGAGAATTCAAAAATCATTTTCGTTTTCAAATATACATAAAATTTGACTATATTTGGCATGGAAAATGGTCGATGGGGCAGGCTAATTCATCAAGTTCCTGTTACTCAGACCACTAATTTTTAAAAGTCAAGTATTATGGCAGAATTGAAAGGCTCTAAAACTGAGCAGAATCTCCAGACCGCATTTGCCGGTGAGTCTCAGGCTCATACCAAGTATCTCTATTATTCTTCCAAGGCAATCAAGGAGGGATATATACAGATTGGCAGACTCTTCGAGGAGACAGCTAAAAATGAGAAAGAACACGCTAAGATATGGTTCAAATTCCTTCATGGCGGCGAAATTCCTGATACGGCAACCAATCTTACAGATGCCGCAAACGGAGAGAACTATGAGTGGACAGACATGTATGCGGGTTTCGCAAAGACAGCCAAGGAAGAAGGCTTCGAGGACATAGCTTTCCTGTTTGAGAAAGTGGGAGCAATCGAAAAGGCTCATGAGGAGCGTTACAGAAAACTTCTCGAGAACGTAAAGGAAGGTATCGTATTCTCACGCGACGAGGATATGATTTGGGAATGCTCAAACTGCGGTCATATTGTAATCGGAAAGAAGGCACCTGAGGTTTGCCCGGTCTGCAAGCACGCAAAGAGTTATTTCCAGATCAAGGCTGAAAACTATTAGTAAATCAAGTTCCGTTTTCTCGGAATATAAAACGAGGGAGACTCACGTAATGTGGCCTCCCTCGTTTTGTATAAACTTAGTAAGCGTTAAGGATTACTTTAATCTATTTCCTCTTGAAATCGGCAGCATAAACTGCAAGATTCAGCAGAAGATAGTAAAGGAACATGAACAGGACAACAAGCGACCAGTTTGCTCCGAGAACAAATACAGCGACGATGATGCAGACGATTCCGGAGAGGAAACCGGTACGGAGCATCTTCGTCTTGTTGTCAGCTTCAAGGCCCTTACCGAACTTCATGGCGAACATTGGTATTTCGCTGACAAGCAGAGCAGACAATATGACTGCAATTAGAGGGATGAAATACCATGTCCCGCAAAGTGAACTGATCCATGAATATGGTGAAAGTTCCACATAATATGCAAGTGAACCACATATCATTGCAGCAGCCGGTGTAGCAAGACCGATGAAACTTCCATGCTGGCGCTCATCTATATTGAATTTTGCAAGTCTCAATGCCGAGAATGCGGCCAAGACAAGAGGAACATAGCAGAGCAGATTCCAAGTTCCGCAAACTGTCATTGTCTTGTAAAGCATTATGGCCGGAAGAACTCCGAAGCTGACCATATCCGCAAGAGAATCTAGTTCTTTCCCGATTTCCGAGTATGCTTTCAGAAGTCTGGCTGCAAACCCGTCGCAGAAATCAAATCCCGCCGCCGCCAACATGAGCGGGAAGGCTATGTCTATTCGTCCGTGTAAGGTGAAAATCACCCCAAGAGTGCCTGAAATCAGGTTCATTGAGGTGATTGTATTTGGTATATGTTTAATAATCTGCATATGCATTATTTAACACCCAATTTCTTTGCAAGTGATTTAGGAAGAGCATCCTTGTGCATCGTGATATCCATTGACTTGCCTCTTACGTAAGCTTCGGTAACGTACCAGATTCCTTTGTATTTACCGGCTGTTCCCCAAGAGTTCTTTACCATGTAATACTTCTTTCCGAACTGGTCTTTTGCGATTCCGAAGATCTGCATTCCGTGGTCATCGGTGAGATTCTTGTTGTCATATCCCTTCTGTCTGTATGCCTGGTCAGCAACTTCCTCTTCCGGTGCCTGTGGCTCGTCGTTCTTCTCCTCACTCTTTCCTACCCAGCGCTCCTGGTCAGAACCTGAAGTTTTCTTGACCTGCTCCTTGTAGAGGATTCCGAGACCGTCGCGGGTGAAACCTTTCTCGCTTACGTCTGTACCCCAAGCTACCGTGAAACCATTCTCGAGAGCATTGTCAAGAGCAGCCATGAACTCGTCGATAGGAACGTTCCAGTCCTGTTCCCAACGCCAGTTGTCGCTGATTTCCAAAGCAAACTTCTCATAGAAAGGATGGTGTGTATATGATGTCAATGATACATAGTCATCAGGATTGATCTTGTATGAATCACGATAAGACTCAGGAGTGTATTTTACACCATTGTATGTAAACTCAGCAGGGCACTCTCCGAAGTATGCGTCCATAATTCCCTGGAAACCTTTTTTCCATGCGGTAGAAAGAACTCTGTTAGGATTTGATGCGATAACTTTCACGTAAGCAGATGCAAGAGCATCTATCTCTCCATGGACAGGGAGTTCCGTACCATAGTTAAGACCTGGCATAACACCCTGAGGTACAAGACCATAGTGCTTCGCTACGTAAAGAACGTCGTTACATTCTGATCCTGCTCCGAAGTTCAGTTTGCCGTCAAGTCTGACATACTTCTCCGCACGATCCTGATAAGAGTGGCTGACAACGAACATCTCCGAGAAATCAGGATAGAGAGTTGTATCCTTAATGTTGTTAAGTCGGATAGCCTCTGACTCGAGGAATCCGAGAGTAGAGAAGCACCAGCATGTACCTGAACGGAACTGGTTCTTTACTGAGGTAATAGGGTTAGCCTTCACAGTAGTGAACTGATACTCGACCTGCTTTGAGCCGTCTGAAGGCTGTGCGAGCAAAAGTGCCGGCAAGCACAATGCTGCAACTGAAAACGCAAGCAATCTTTTCATGTTACTTAAAAAAATTTGGTTTAATTCTATTTACAAATATATATAATTGTTGCTATATTTACAATCGGATTTTAATAAAATTAGCTCCAAAAGTGAAAATATATAACATTTTATATATACATGGTATGGGAGGCGGTGAAGACAGCCGGATTCCATCCATTCTGAATGAACATATAGGAGAATATATCTCACCGGAATCAGACATCAGCATTGACATAATCGTGCGTACATATGACATTGACCCGGACATTGCGGAAAAACAGATCGCGGCATGGCGTCAGGAGCTTAATCCTGAGCTCGTGATTGGAGAATCTTTGGGTTCTTTACACGCAATCCGGATTGGCGGTGTCCCGCACATCTTCGTTTCTCCTGCAACCGGGGCGGCACGCTGGATGGCATTGGCAAGTTACCTTCCCGGGGCAGCGTGGTTCATGCGAAAGCAATTCCAGCCGCGTCCCGGCAGGCGTCAGCCACTCGACTTCACAAGGGACATCCTCAGGCATTATCGCGGTATGCGAGAAAAAGTGCTAAGTCATTCACCCTCAAGAGGAAATAAAGACTACTTTTTTGCCTTCTTCGGCACAAAAGACACATATCGCCGATGGGGCGTCGTCAATGTCAGAAGTTGGCGTAAGCATTTCGGACGAAACACTTACGCCATATATGAGGGTACACATTACATGGAAGAAGAATTCCTCCACTCAATGCTGATTCCGAAGATTCTGGAAGTTCTAAATCTTGCCAGGGTATTCTGACAGACCTCTTTCCAGGACATCCAGCGCCTTCTCCAGTTCAGGAATTTCCAGAACGTAAGCCACACGGATATGATTCGTGCCCTTGCCTGGAGTCTTGTAGAAAGAAGCCGCAGGGGTAACCATGGTAGTCTGGCCTTCGTAACGGAAGTCAGTAAGCATCCACTTGGCGAAGTCCTCTGCATTGTCAACAGGGATTTCAGCCACGGTATAGAACGCACCCATAGGAAGCGGAGAATAGACACCTGGCATATTGTTGAGACGGGATACCATATAGTCACGCCTTCTGATATACTCTTCGCGGACTTCCTTGAAATACTCATCAGGAGTATCGAGGGCACCGATTGCCGCAAGCTGTCCGAAAACAGGAGGACAGAGACGGGCCTGGGCATATTTCATGGCAGCCTTCATGACATCCTGATTATGCGAGACAATGCAGCCGATGCGTGAACCGCAGAGATTGTATCTCTTTGAGACTGAATCAATAAGAATAACATTCTGCTCAAGTCCCGGAATGTTCATGGCAGAGAAATGCGGTTCATCCGTATAACAGAACTCACGATAAACCTCATCAGAAATGAGGAACAGATCATGCTTCTTGGCAATCACGCCAAGGGCAAGCATGTCTTCCTTTGTATAAAGGGTTCCGGTAGGATTTCCCGGATTGCTTATGAGAATAGCCTTGGTGCGTGGAGTTATAAGTTTCTCGAACTCGGACATCTCAGGAACCTTGAACCCGTTGCGGATATCGGTAGGAACAGCCTTTAAAGTAACGCCGTTCATGAATGCGAATGTATTGTAATTCGTGTAAAACGGCTCAAGGACAATCACTTCATCACCCTCATCGCAAGTAATCTGGAGAGAGAGGTTCACACCCTCGCTGCCGGCAACAGTGACAATAAGTTCAGGAACATCAATGTCAATGCCTATTTTCCTGTAGTATTTCTCGACCAGACCTTTCCTGAGTTCGATCAACCCCGCGGAGTTGGTATAGGAAACGTGATCGAGGTTGTTTTTACGCACCGCATCCAATGCATACTGTGGAGATTTGATATCCGGCTGACCGATATTGAGATGATAAACTTTTATGCCTTCCGCTTTGGCGGCATCGGCAAAAGGAACCAGCTTTCTGATAGCTGAAGCGGGCATTTGCTCCGACTTGTGAGAAATTTTAATCATTATGTTCGTTTTAATATAAAAACCCTCGTTTTGGGTTTCGCAAAGATAGTGTTTTTTTTTACCTTTGCGGACGTACTTAACAAAATCATAAAGAAATTATGTCAACTTTCAGACAAAGAGCTTTGGACGAAGCTGCCGCTCACACAACTGAGCGTTATTTCGTTGAGAAGAGACCGATTTCGGCCTTCTTCGGGGAAAACGTGTTCGACCTCGCAAAAATGAGGAGATACATGTCTCAGACCGCCTATGACGCTGTTTTGTCTGCTGTCCAGTTCGGAAAGAAGATCGACAGGGCTGTCGCAAACGAGATTGCATCAGCCATGAAGACCTGGGCTACCGAAAAAGGTGCCACCCATTACACGCACCTCTTCCAGCCGCTTACCGGTACGACAGCCGAGAAACACGAGGCCTTCGTTACAGTGAAGGACGGCCAGGCATTCGAGAGATTCAGCGGAAGCGCACTTGTCCAGCAGGAGCCTGATGCATCCAGTTTTCCGAATGGAGGACTGCGTAACACATTCGAGGCCAGAGGTTATTCCGCATGGGATCCTAACTCTCCGGTCTTCATCCTCGACGAGACACTTTGTATCCCGTCTGTCTTTGTGTCATATACAGGCGAAGCCCTTGACATGAAAGTTCCTAACCTGAGATCCATACAGGCACTCAGTTCTGCAGCTACATCAGTGGCAAATCTGTTCGACAAATCCATAAAATCAGTTTCTGTCAATGTCGGATTGGAACAGGAGTATTTCCTTGTAGATGAGGCACTTTACAATGCCCGTCCGGATCTCAAACTCTGCGACAGAACCGTAATCGGCCACACATCTGCAAAAGACCAGCAGCTGTCCGACCACTATTTCGGAGCCATTCCAAGCCGTGTAGAAGCATTCATGAAAGATTTCGAGACAGAGGCTTATAAACTTGGCATCCAGCTCCAGACAAGGCATAATGAGGTTGCACCTAACCAGTTCGAATGTGCACCGGTCTTCTGTGAGGCCACAAAGGCAATCGACCAGAACATGCTTCTCATGATTGTCATGCCTAAAGTTGCAGAAAAACATCACCTCAAGGTCATTTTCCACGAAAAACCTTTCGATGGAATAAACGGTAGCGGAAAACACTGCAACTGGTCAATGCAGACCGACACTGGCGTGAATCTTCTTTCTCCAGGGAAAACCCCGACCAAGAATCTCCAGTTCCTTGCATTCTACTCATCCGTAGTCCGTGCGGTATATCGCCACAACTATCTGCTGATGACTTCAGTCTGCACATTGAACAACTCATACAGGCTTGGCGGTCATGAGGCACCTCCTGCAGTAATGTCCATCTTCTCAGGTTCCACACTGTCCAAAATATTCGACAGTATCCTGAATATGACGGACTTCTCAGATGCAGAAGCAAGCAAGGCTTCCATCCAGATGGTAAGTTCCATCCCTGAAATTGTCCAGGACAATACTGACCGTAACAGAACATCACCGTTCGCATTCACCGGAAACCGATTTGAATTCCGCGCTGTAGGCTCTTCAGCAAATGGCGCAAGTGCTACATATGTACTTAATTCGATTGTAGCAGAGAGTCTCAACGAGTTCAGAAAAGAAGCCGACGAACTTGAAGCAAAAGGTGAAAACAGACAGAGTGCAGTCCTTACCGTCGTAAGAAAGTTCATTGCCGAATCCAAGAATATCATGTTCGAAGGCAACGGATACAGCAAAGAATGGGAAGAGGAAGCAGCACGCAGAGGACTCAGGTCCGTACGCAATGTGCCGGAAGCATACAAAGTATTCCTCGAGAAAGACAGCATTGACATGTTCGACAAACTCGGTGTACTTTCACCGGTTGAATCCGAGGCAAGATATGAGGTGCTCAACGAGACATACGTAAAGAAACTTCAGATCGAAGCCAGAATCCTGGGCGACGTGTGCCTTAATCACATCATCCCGGCAGCTGTAAGCTACCAGAACATATTGGTAAAGAGCATCCAGGGATGCAAGGACGTATTCGGAGACGAGTTCAAAAAGCTTTGCAAAGCCGATATGGACACATACAAGAAAATCTCCGGATTCGTCAATAATATTTCAGCCGATGTCGAAGCTTTGGTTGAAGCCCGCAAGAGAGCGAACAGAGTAGAAGACATGGCGGAACGCGCATACTTGTATTCAACGGAAGTCAAAGCCGAGATGGACAAGGTACGTTACAGTGCTGACCATCTGGAAATGCTTGTAGATGACGAGCTTTGGCCACTTCCGAAATACAGGGAGCTGCTGTTCTTCTAGTTAACCCACGCCCTGCGGAAGTAGGGCCAAAAACTGATTTAAGTGATAACAAAGAGGTTACTATTATTACTTTCGATAGTGTCACCGACCTTCATGGTTTCATGCGGAAATCATGGGGCCGGTGACCCTTCGACTATACCTTTCGTAAGAGATATTCTCTCGGACACGACATCCACCGTATATGAGAAGATACGGAAATCCTGCATTGACGGAAGAGACGGTTCAATTGCTATTGTCGGACCAAGCGAGCAGACACTGTTCTTGGCAGACAATTTCATAACCTGCGATAATTTCGACAATGTCAATGGGAAGTCAGTTCCGGACGGACTCCCGGACTTTGCGGGCGAGACTTTCGATCTCATCTGCGATAGTGCCAATGCCCCATATGAGGGCTACTTGGAGCAGGGGAATGATATCTTCCTTAAGGAATTGACTGTTAAGAACTTTCTGAGTAGTATCGACACATTATTCCATGCAAGCCAGTTCGACAAGAACACCACCGAAAGGAAGACTGCATCGAAAATAGTAATTTTATCCTCTTCGTATCTTTCCGCTTTCGGATACGATGACATCATGAGCATTGTCAATGCTGCAAGGCCTGACATTGCTGTCATTTCGCCTGTCCACTCAATGTTCAGATATGCCATTAAGCACCATCCGGAGGCAAATGGTTCTTTTGCCGTATGGACTGATGAGCAGACCCTTGGCTCCGGTGTTTACGCAACTGCATGGAGTGAGATTGTAAAGGAATATAAGACATTGAAATATGAAGCTTATTGTCCGCAGCATGGCAAATCATTGAGAGACAGAATAATATCGTTCTTCAGGATGTACAAGGCCATCGGCAATACATACAAGATAGGTGCAGTACTCGTCGATGATATGCCTCTCAAGGCTGACGTTCTGAATGCGGAACTTGCCCGTATGCGTGAAAGCAATGATGACAGTCTTACATTCTACAGCGGTCTGCTCACTGACAGATTTGAATTCATTGACCCGGCCACTGCCATAGCATCTGAATGCATCAGCTTCATGCGGAAAGAGAATTGTTTCACTCATCGTGTCGCGTATCCTTCCACCAGAATATATTGTACAGTTCCTGTCACCGGAATGGCTGCACAGGATTATTCTCCACAGGGAGGATTCACCAATGATTTCAAATACAACAGGGCAGATTGTTCGGACTTCGAAACATTCATGCTAGTAGAAAAACCTACAAGATTCCCGGATGAGAATCTCAAGCAGTTCTTGAGAAAGAACGCCCAAAATATTTATGATGAATATGTTTCAGATTAGCGTACTGCCGGAAGAAATAGAAAAGCTGGAGTTGGCGGCGTTTGGCGGAAAGATTACGGTAATCGATAGGCCGGGACCGGAAATGGAGCATGCCATAGCATACCTCAGGCGACAGAAGATAATAGGATTCGATACAGAATCCCGCCCGAGTTTTACGCCTTCACAGCCCCATTATGGTGTTGCACTATTGCAATTGTCAGGACCCAAGGAGGCCTTCCTTTTCAGAATCAAACAACTTGGAATGGATGACAGGCTCTGCCGTATTCTGGCCAATGAAAAGATAATAAAGGTCGGAGCCGCAGTGCATGACGACGTCCGGGGCCTCCAGAAATACAAGCCGTTCGAAGCCAAGGGTTTCATTGACCTCCAGAAAATAGTTTGGGAGTACGGCATCCGCGACAAGAGCGTCAAGAAGATGTCCGCCATCATCCTCGGCTACAAGATTTCAAAGACACAGCAGTTGTCAAACTGGGAGGCGGAAATACTTTCCGAATCACAGCAGCTTTACGCGGCGACAGATGCCTGGGTATGCCGGGAAATGTACAACGTGCTGATGAAATCCGAGAAGAATCCGCTCACACCAGAGCAGATGATGCCGATACAGGGACCGCCTCACAAGAACATTGACACATCATCTGAACAGGCAAAACCGGCGGAGCCGGAGGCTGCCGCCAAGGAGAAAAAACGCAGAAAGAAGCGTCCAAGAAGGAAAAAGTCAATGTCTGCGGCGACTGCCAATGTCAATGTCAATGCTGCACGTACGGACCAGCAGCAGACTGCAGGAAAACAAAAGAAGAGACACAGAAGATATTTCAGAAAAAAGAAAAATAATGGCAAAGATAATACTGAAAAAAAGTAGGGAAGACTCCCTGAAAAGATTCCACCCGTGGGTGTTCTCGGGAGCGATTGCACAGATCGTAGGTAATCCGGCGGAAGGCGACGTCGTAAGTGTCTATAGTTCAGAAGGTGATTTTCTTGCAGCCGGCCACTATCAGATCGGTTCCATCGCTGTAAGAGTCCTCAGTTTCGAAACTGATGTAATCAATGATGCATATTGGGAGGCCATGCTTTCCAAAGCTCTGGAAGTCAGGATTGCGACAGGACTTGCACAGGACGGAGGCAATACGAACTGTTACAGGCTTGTGCATGGTGAGGGAGACAACCTTCCTGGCCTTATCATTGACTGGTATAATGGCGTTTGTGTAATGCAGGCACACTCGGCCGGTATGTTCCGCGCGAAAAAACAGATTTCAGACGCCCTTGTGAAGATCTATGGGGACAAACTGAAGGCCGTCTATGACAAGAGTTCCGGAACTGCACCTTTCAAGGCCGGCCTGGACCTCATCGACGGATACCTCTACAAGAAAGAGGGGTTCAATGACAATGAACAGGTTGTATTGGAGAACGGGCACAAATTCCTCGTCAACTGGACAGAGGGACAGAAAACCGGATTCTTTCTTGACCAGAGAGAGAACAGGAAACTTGTGGAGCGCTATGCAAAAGACCGCAATGTGCTGAACCTGTTCTGCTACACAGGCGGATTTTCCATCTATGCACTCGGCGCTGGAGCCGTTCATGTGGATTCTGTTGACAGTTCTGCCAAGGCAATGGCCCTCGTGGACAAAAACGTGGAAATCGGAGGATTTGACAAATCCAGACACACGAGTCTTTGTCTGGATGCCATTGATTATCTGAAAGATATCCCTGCCGGCAAGTATGATTTGATGATTGTGGATCCGCCTGCATTCGCAAAGCACAGAGGTGTACTCCGTAATGCTCTCAGGGCCTACCAGAGACTTAACGCGGCTGCAATATCCAAAGTTGCACCGGGAGGATTCGTATTCACGTTCAGCTGCTCACAGGTAGTCGATAAAGAAGCATTTGCATTGGCAGTATTCTCTGCTGCGGCTCAGACCGGAAGGAAGGTGCGTATCCTTGACAGGCTGAACCAGCCGGCAGACCATGCGGTAAATATCTATCATCCGGAAGGGGAGTACCTTAAGGGACTTCTACTCTATGTCGAATAGGCAACTTTCAGAAACAGAGAACGGCAGCTTGGAAGGCTGCCGTTCTCTGTTTCTGAAGGTTACTATAATACTAGAAATAGAAATTGATACCTACGCTAGGTTTGATTCCGAAAGAAAAATCCGTACTTGTCGTCCAAGAATAGTTGTCAGAATCCTCCTCAACTTTCACATCAGCAAAGCTGACATTGACCAGACCTACTGCAATTCCCCAAGGGAAGTCGGCTTGAACTCGAATGAGCCCAGCTCGAGATTCATAGCAAATCCTGCACAACTGTTCTTGTGTGAAATGGATGAGGTCAGGTCTGTCTTGTAGTTGCCTACTGCACAGTAAACGCCGACCCCCGGAGTATAGAAGAAACGATCAGTGATTCTCACATAATATGAAATTGAAGGGCCGATAAGGACAATATTCGCTCTGTTCTTCAGCCACTTGTCATCCTTCTTTGCAGTTGGCTCAGAAGTGAAGGTGTAACCCAGAGAAGCTCCTAATTTCCAATTGTCAGCGAAAAAGAATCCGAAATTTCCGTTAAGTTGGAAAGACGCTGCTGAAGGTACATTGTCTCCCTTAACTGTAGTAGAATTTGATGTGATGTTGGTCTTGCTGGCGCCGGCAGAAAAGCCGAATATGCCACCTACAGACATGTCTCCCTTATTCTGGGCTGACATAGCGGAACATCCAAGCAGGAGTGCAGCCGCGAAAATGATTATTTTCTTCATGATTGTTATTAGTTATTAATAATAAATCCGTTTTCAAGTTCCTGATATACAAGATGGACCGGAAGCCCCATGATAGTATAGAAAGAGCCCTCGATCTTGGTTATACCCACATAGCCTATCCATTCCTGAATGCCATAAGCACCAGCTTTGTCGAGAGGCTTGAAAGTATCGACATAATACTTTATCTCACTATCAGTCAATTCCTTAAAATGCACATATGCTGTATCTGATACAGTGACGGAATGCCTTGCATCTCTCAATGTCACGGCAGTCGTAACATGATGCACTTTACCGGAAAGATGCTTCAGCATTGACACAGCCTCTCCGCTGCTGTGCGGTTTTCCCATCACGACACCGTCACAATACACCATCGTATCAGATGTCAGCAGAATTTCATTGTCCGCCAGCGGACGATGAAAACCGGCAGACTTGCCCTCTGACATGAGAGCAGGGATACTTTCCAGAGGAGTACTGTCGTCGTAATGTTCGACAAATGAAGTATTTGTGTCAATGTCAAATTCAAGTCCAAGCCCGGCGAGAAGTTCACGCCTTCTGGGTGAAGCACTTGACAAAATCAGTTTCTTTCCCTTAAGATCCATATGGTTATCAGAATTTCTTCTTGTAGCGGGCAACATCGAATACCCAGTCGCCACGTACTTTCATCACCTTTTCGATGACATCTCTCACGCATCCACGGCCGCCCGGGAATTCAGAAACATAATCCGCCGCATCCTTGGCCTCTTGTACGCCATCAGCAGGGGACACACCTATTCCGCATGACATAATAGCCTCAATATCAGGCACATCGTCACCGACATAGAGAATTTCAGCCCTTTCAAGCGAATACTTCCTGCAAAAATCATTCAGGTCTGCAATCTTGTCCCTCGAACCGAGATAGACATCCTCCTGACCTACTCCGCATGTGCGGAATCTTGCCACAATGGAGCCTGAACGTCCGCCGGTAATGATCGCGACGGGATACCCCTTCATGGTGGCCATCCTCACACCGAAACCATCTTTGGCATTGAAGGTACGATAAAGCTCACCCTGAAGGTCACACAGGATGCCTCCATCGGTGAATACGCCATCTACATCGAAAGCAAATGCCCGGATTCTGCTGAAGTCGGGCATTATGCTGTTTTTCTCTGAAGTCATCTGCCTATGATTTGGTTCCGTTGTTGAAAGGACCGAAGCCTCCCAAATCAAAGGTTCCGCCTTCCGTCTGCGGGGCATTCTGACGTACTCCCATATCTATCGGGCCGAAATTGCTTTCATATTTTTTTACATTGTCCTGCAATGCGATAAGCAATCTTTTTGCATGCTCCGGGTTCATTATGATCCGGTTGGTGATATTCGGTTTCGGCATACCTGGGAGCATGCCTGCAAAATCAATGATGAACTCACTGTGAGAGTGAGTGATAATTGCAAGATTCGAGTATGTTCCAGTTGCAACTTCAGGTCTCAATTCGAGACTGAGCTCGTTTTTTTCGTTTGCCATAAATGAAATGTATTTTTATGTTTACGCAAATTTACTAAAAGATTAGGACAAATTGCATCCAGTTTCGTATCTTTGTATGATTTTGTTGGGACCCGGTATCTGGTTGTCCGCAAAACACGGAATAGATAATAATAACGAAAACGAATCATAATAATGGAACTTTCGGCTAAGTACAATCCCTCGCAGGTAGAGGACAAATGGTACGCCTATTGGCTAAACCACAAGTTCTTTCATTCTGAACCGGATGAAAGAGAACCTTATACTATTGTCATCCCGCCACCAAATGTGACAGGTATCCTTCACATGGGGCACGTTCTGAACAACACCTTGAACGACGTCCTTATCCGAAAGGCCAGAATGGACGGCAAGAATGCCTGCTGGGTTCCGGGAACCGACCATGCTTCCATCGCAACCGAAAGCAAGGTCGTAGCCAGACTCAAGGCTCAGGGGATCAACAAAGAGGACCTCACCCGTGAGGAATTCCTGAAGCACGCATGGGAATGGAAAGAGGAGCACGGCGGAATCATTCTGAACCAGCTGCGCAAACTCGGCGCATCATGCGACTGGGACAGGACCAAGTTCACTATGGATCCGGATCTCACGGAATCCGTTATCAGCACCTTTGTATATTTCTACAAGAAGGGCTTGATTTACAGAGGAGTACGTATGGTCAACTGGGATCCGGAAGGACATACCGCAGTCAGTGACGAGGAGGTAATACACAAGGAGACCAAGAGCCATTTCTATCATTTGAGATACTACATTTCAGATGGCAACGGAAACCGCACAGACAAATATATCATCGTTGCGACGACCCGACCTGAGACAATCATGGCAGATGCAGCAGTCAGCATCAATCCTGACGACGAACGCTATCATTGGCTTAAAGGCAAGAAGGTCCTCATCCCTCTGATAAACAAGGAGATTCCTATCATTGAGGATTCCTATGTTGAAATCGGTTTCGGTACCGGCTGCCTCAAGGTTACTCCGGCTCACGACATTAATGACTATGAAATCGGACTCCGCCACAATCTTCCTGTGACAGATATCATTGACGATCACGGCAAATTGAACGAAAAAGCACAGATTCTCGTTGGCGAGGATCGTTTCGTGGCCAGAAAGAAGATCGAGAAGATGCTTCAGGAGGCTGGATGTCTCGAAAAGGTCGAGGAGTATATCTCTCCTATCGGATATTCCGAGAGGACCAATGCCGTAATCGAGCCTAGGCTCTCCACACAGTGGTTCCTCAAGATGGGACACCTTGCCGAAATCGCATTGGAGTCTGTGGAAAGCGGAAATGTAAAACTCATTCCTGACAAATACAGAAACACATACAAGCACTGGATGGAGACAGTACGCGACTGGTGCATCAGCCGTCAGCTCTGGTGGGGCCAGAGAATTCCTGCTTACTATCTCCCTGACGGACAATATGTTGTAGAAGCGACACCTGAAGAGGCTCTCGAAGCTGCAAAGAAAATCAATCCTGAAATCACTGCTGACCAGCTGCGTCAGGATGACGACGTCCTCGACACATGGTTCTCATCTTGGCTGTGGCCTATCTCCGTATTCGACGCTGAGCGCCCCGGACATCCTGAGCATACGCCGAACAAGGATCTTGCATACTATTATCCTACAAATGACCTTGTTACAGGACCGGATATCCTGTTCTTCTGGGTTGCCAGAATGATTATGGCAGGTGACGAGTTCATGGGCAAGGAACCGTTCCGCAACGTATATCTTACAGGTATCGTAAGAGACAAGCTGGGACGCAAGATGTCCAAGACATTGGGCAACTCTCCTGACCCTCTCGACCTTATCGCAAAATATGGTGCAGACGCAGTCCGTATCGGTATGCTGCTCTGCGCATCAGCAGGTAACGACATCTTCTATGACGAGTCACAGATCGAGCAGGGCCGTAATTTCTGCGGCAAAATCTGGAACTCATACAGGCTTGTCAAAGGCTGGACTGTAGATGAAAACGCAGAGCAGCCTGAGGCTTGCAGAATCGCCGTAGAGTGGTTCCGCAACAAGATGAGCCAGACCATCGAAACAGTAGAAGACCATTACTCCAAGTTCAGAATTTCCGATGCACTCATGAGCATCTACAAATTGTTCTGGGACGACTACTGCTCATGGTATCTGGAGCTTATCAAACCTGCTTACGGACAGCCGATTGACAAGGCTACCTACAATGATACATTAGGTTTCTTCGAGGCCCTTCTGAAGATGATTCACCCTGTAATGCCGTTCATTACCGAGGAACTCTGGCAGGACATGGCTGAGCGCAAGGATGGAGAGACAATCATGTTCCAGCCAAGCCCTAAGGCCGGCAGTTACGACGCGAATCTCATCGCGTCATTCGAACTCGCTGAAGAGGCTGTCAACGCCGTAAGAAGCATCCGCCAGCAGAAGAACATCTCACCTAAGGAGGCACTTCAGGTGAAGTTCAAGGGTGAATTCCCTGCTGAGATGATTTCAGTCGTATCGAAACTTGCAAATGCGTCTTCTGTAGAGATGGTTTCAGATTTCGGAGCTACATCGGAGGGCGTTTCCCAGATGATACGCACAGTAGAAATGTACGTTCCTCTTACGGGAAAGGTCAATGTGGAAGAAGAGATCGCAAAACTCGAAGCTGAACTGAAATATCAGAAAGAGTTCCTGGAGTCAGTCCGCAAGAAACTCTCAAATGAGAGATTCACTGCACATGCGCCAGAGAAAGTTGTAGCGGTAGAGCGCAAGAAGGAAGCCGATTCACTCTCCAAGATTGAGAGCTATGAGGCTCAGATAAAGGCACTTAAATCTCTCTAACGGCCATGATGTATTACGAAACGTCATTTCCTGTCCGCTACTATGAGACAGATCAGATGGGGATCGTGCACCACTCGAACTATATCAGATATTTCGAGTGCGCACGAAACCTGATGATTCGCGAAGGCGGATATCCTATCGAACAATGCGAAGCGGACGGCGTAGTTATCCCCGTTGTTTCGGTAGAATGCAAATACAAGTTTTCGGCAAAGATGGGAGATGTCCTGAGATGTACGGCATCCATAGACAAACTTCCTCTTGCAAAACTTGTCATAAAGCAGGCAGTATATAACCAGGACAACATCCTGTGCGCTGAAGGACAGGTAGTTCTAGGATTCCTCAGCAAGGAGACGGGACGTCCGGTAGGCTGCCCTGAAAGACTTCTGGAAATGATACGTTCCAGAATGAATGACAAATAGTTACATAACTTTTAATAATAAGAATTATGCCAATTTTTCCATTAGGTATCGTAGGTCCTTGGGAGATAGTGATTATCGCATTGATAGTGCTTCTCCTCTTCGGAGGCAAGAAAATTCCTGAACTGATGAAAGGACTCGGTAAAGGCGTAAAGAGCTTCAAAGACGGGCTCAATGAAGTAGAAAAAGACATCAAGGACGTGGATGCCACCCTTAACGACAAGGGAAACAACACAGGCGCTGAAAAATAAATCCTCGACAAAGTGAGCGACAACAACGAGGAAATGTCTTTTTGGGATCACTTGGAAGTACTGAGGGGGACTTTGTTCCGCTCAGTACTTGCTATTGCGTGTACCGGAGTGGTTCTGTTGTGCTTCAAGGGATTCCTGTTCGATGACGTCATCTTGGCTCCCACGAGGCATGACTTCTGGCTATACAGATGGCTGAACCTTCCGTTCACCATGACACTGATCAACACAGACATATCTGCACAGTTCTTCATCCACCTGAAGGTTTCGTTCATCTGCGGTTTCATAATATCCTTTCCCTATGTATGTTATGAGCTTTGGATGTTTATTGCCCCTGCATTGTATCCTTCAGAGAAGTCATCAGTCAGACAGGCTTTTTCATTTGCCTCAATCTTGTTCTACGCCGGCCTCGCAATAGGATATTACATGATTCTGCCAATAACATTGAACTTCTTCCAGGGATATACCGTCAGCGATGAAGTCCTGAACACTATCACCCTTGAATCCTATATTTCAATGTTCACGTCGATGGTGCTCCTGTTCGGGATAGTCTTCGAATTCCCGGTGCTTATCGCAGTGCTGAACAGGATGGGAATCGTGACAAAAGAAAGCATCAAGAAATACAGACGACATGCAATAGTAGCGATACTGGTTGTAGCCGCAATAATAACACCTGCAGACCCGTTTTCAATGCTGATCGCTGCAGCTCCGCTTTATCTGCTGTATGAAATGAGCATATTGGTCTGTGTAAAAAAGGATTAGACTATGATTTCCATAAACGGAGTTACCGTAGCGTATGGCAGTTATACGTTGCTGGACAACATAAGTTTCCATATAAGTGAAACAGACAAGATAGGTCTCGTCGGCAAGAACGGGGCGGGAAAATCCACCATCATGAAGATGATATGCGGAGAGCAGAGCCCGACGTCAGGCCACATTGACCTTCCCAATCACATAAAGATAGGCTATCTGCCGCAGATAATGCAGCATCATAAAGGAAAGACTGTCATTGACGAAACAATGACGGCCTTTGCCGCAATGAACGAACTCGAGGAAGAACTCGAGGAAATCGGCAAACAGCTGGCGGAAAGGACAGACTACGAGTCGGAGGAATATATGTCATTGATTACCAGAATGAATGAGGTCAATGACAGACTGGCGGGGGGGGGGGGC